>DATHBB010000096.1:0-24081 GCA_035296385.1 Pyrinomonadaceae bacterium
CAGGTAGTTATTGATGATGCGGAAGGGGCCGGGGCCGTTCCAGCCCCAGATGGCCTGAGCATCGACGGTGGCTTTGAAGTCCGAAAGATGGCTGTCGAGGATGTCTGTCGAAGCAGAGTTCAGAGCGATGCCGCGCCGGAGTGCTTGCTCGGGATAGGCGTGGATGTAGCACCGCTCGATTGAGAGATGATGCGGAACGGTCTCCATCTTGTTCTGCGCCTCCGAGCCGTCGCCGAGCGTCACCAGATTAGTGATCTCCGCCGACGCGCTCGCGGGCGCGATTTCCAGACCGACGAGACGATAATGATGCGCGCCCGCCGCCGTCTGCAAAGCGGGTGCGTTTTTACCGGGCGAGAGCAGCTTCGGCAACAGCGGCGCATGTGCGGGCGTGATGCGCGTGCCTGCGGGCGGGAGTTCGGAATCGGGCGCAGAGGTGCGTATGGTGATCCAGTTCGCGCCCGACGCGTCGCCGACACGCTTGGCGGGCAAAGTGTACGTCCCCGTGAAGGACGCGCCCGCTTCGAGCAGGAGCGTGTCGCCGGGCTGCGCTCTGTCTAACGCCTGCTGCAAATTACCGCCCGCACGGATCGTCGTCGTGTTGCCGCCCGGCGCGGAAGCGACGCGGCGCGGTCGCACCTGCGGCTGAGACGCGCCGCGATCCTGCTGCGCGAACACGCACGCGAGACACGCGACGAGCGACAGCAAGACGGGCGCGACGAGCGCGCCGCGCCGCCAACAACTCCTCCACGCTCCATCTCGCCACGAAAATTTTCGCATCAATCTTCCAGCCCCGCCCGACACGCCCGTTGCGCCTAGCCTGTGCTTAGCGATACTGCCAGTGATAGTAAACGAGTTTCGGATATTCCAACGCGACCACACTCCACCCTTCCGCGTGCAGCCACCAACTCGAAGGGCGCGGCGTGCGCTCCCCCCGCGCCGATGCGTCAAGCCCCACCTCGACACCGCTCCCCGCAAACACGCGCCGCACCGTCCACCAGGCGCGCCGCGAATGGTAAGCCGAAGTCACGAACAGCAGTGAGCGCAACTTGCGCTCCGTCGCGTGCGCGCGCAACAGAGCCGTTTCGTTGTAAGTGCCCGTCGCGGGCGCGGCCAACACCTCGATCTTCTCCGACGGCACGCCCATAGCGCGCAACTCCGCGAACGCGCGTTCGACGAAGAGCGGGTTGCGTTGCTCCGCGACAGACCAACCGCTGATCTGGTAATCGTTCGTCAGGATGATCTTCGGTGCGCGCCCCGCACGCCAAAGCTCGGCGGCTCTGTGCGTGCGCTCGACGTATGCCGCCGACCCGCCGAGCACGACGAGCGCGTCCGCACGCGCCAACTCCGCCGACTCCACCTTCAGCCAACGCGCCGCGCCCCACGCCGCCGACCATCCCGCGACGACGAGCAACAGCACACGCACAACTCTTCCCGCGCGCTTCATCTTCAATCAACACCCGTGCGCTCGCTCTACCTGCGACTATAATGGTTTTCAACTCAACGATTTTCTCTGTGCCCCCTCTGTGTCCTCTGTGTCTCTGTGGTGAATGTCTTTAATAAGCACTCACCACAGAGACACAGAGAGCACAGAGGGGGCACAGAGAAAAGCCCTACCAGCAAATCCCTTGATAGTTCTCGCCGCTCACGCGATTGTCGAAGAGGCGCACGAGGTCGATGACCGTCTGATCTGCGCGCAGACGCCCTTCGATTTCGCGAAACTCGGCGGCCTTGTTGCCGATGACGAGCACGTCCGTTTTCTCCAACACCTCCGTGATACTCGCGCACATCAGTTGCGAGATGTGCGGAATCTCGCGCTCGATGTAGTCCTTGTTCGCGCCGAAGAGACGTGCGAGTGAAACGTCGCGGTCGTAGATCGCCAGTTGCATGCCCTTGCCGATGAGCGTCTCGATCAAAGTAACCATCGGCGACTCGCGCAGGTCGTCCGTGCCCGCCTTAAAACTGAAACCCAGCACGCCGATCCGCTTGCGCCCCGTTGCGACGATCATTTCGACGGCGCGCTCGATCTGCCGCCGATTGCTCTGCAAGATCGAGGAGAGGACGGGCACTTCCAAGTCCAACTCCTTCGCCTTGTAAGCGATGGCGCGCAAATCTTTCGGCAGGCACGAGCCGCCGAAGGCGAAGCCGGGCTTGAGGTAGTAGGGCGACAGGTTCAGTTTCGTGTCCTGGCAGAAGACGTTCATCACCTCGTGACTGTCGATGCCGAGTCCGGCGCAGATGTTTCCGATCTCGTTGGCGAACGAAACTTTCAGCGCGTGGAAACAGTTGCAGGCGTACTTGACCATCTCGGCGGACTTCGTGCTCGTCACATACAGCGGCGCGTCGATCCCCGCGTAGAGTCCTTTGACGGTCTCGGCTACTTCTGCGTCGTCCGCGCCGATCAGCGTGAAGGGCGGCGCGTAGAAGTCTTTGAGCGAAGTGCCCTCGCGCAAAAACTCCGGGTTGATGCAGACGCCGAAGTCGCGCCCCGCGCGCTTCCCCGACGCCGCTTCGAGCGCGGGCACGACGACGCGCTCAATCGTCCCCGGCAGCATCGTGCTGCGAATGACGACGACGTGCGGCGCGTCCGCTTTGCCTTCCAACACCTGCCCGATCTCTTCGCAGACGCGACGCACGTACGTCAGGTCGAGCGAGCCGTTCTGGTTGCTCGGCGTGCCGACGCAGACGAGCGAGACTTCGGAATTATTAACGGCTTCGCTTGTGTCAATCGTCGCGCGCAGGCGACGCGCGCCGACCATCTCGCCGATCAACTCGTTGATTCCGGCTTCGACGATGGGGCTGCGCCCTTCGTTGATAATGCCTACTTTCGTCGGGTTCACGTCAACGCCGACCACTTCGTGCCCTTCGCGCGCGAAGCACGCCGCCGACACACAGCCGACGTATCCCAGACCGAACACGCTTAATCTCATCTGAACACCTGCTTTTCCTGCTCCATGTAGCCGCGTAAAATATTTTTATTCTTCTCCGACGGCAGCAAGAGCGCGAAGCCGTCGTCGTCGCCGACCTGCTGCCCCAACTCCAACTGCCGGAAGTAATCGTAAAGGTGCGTCCAGGAGACGCGCGGGTCGTCACCCTCCACCCAGTTCCATTCGGCGCGCGGGCGCGGCGCAAGCAGTCGCTTCGAGAGCCACACGTCGTCGCCGCGCTCCCACACGGGCAAAATCTGTTCGGCGATGCGCGAGCGCCACGTCAAGATGAGGACGCTGTTCGGTTCGACCACGGAGAACGTGAGGTTCGCAGTGTTGACCGGATCGAACAGGAAATTCTGGTTGTACTGCACGAGTTCGTCTTGTATGTGTGAGGTGACGACGCGGCTGCCCGGCTTCAAGTACGGCTGCAAGTCTTTCACGCGCGTCTCCGCACGCGCCTTCTGCCGGTTGAGGACGGGCTTCGCCATCACGCTCAAATTTGCGAGCGTGGCGGCGGCGACGTAGGCAAGCAGCAGGTACTTCACGGCGCGCGGCGTGCGCTCGCTGCACAGCGCGAAGGCGAGCGCGAGGAAGATGAGCGGGAAGAGCGGCAAATATCTTTCAATCGCGCCCGACTCGAAAATGAAGATCGCGAAGACGAACATCGGCACGGCGTTGAGTACGAACAGCAGAAACATCCTGCGCCCGTCCGGCGTGCGGAGCAGGCTCAAAAGCAGCCCGCCCATGAAGAGGTAGAAGAAGATGAACTTCCAGAGTCCCAAGCGGAACAAGTCCCAGAGCGAGACGGGATTGAAGGGATCGCCTATGAGGAAGCGTTTGAAGATGCGCCCGTCGTCGCCCATGTGTATGAGCGAGCGCGCGAAGCCGAAGGCCGAACGCGAAAAGCCCTTCATGTTCGTGATGCCGTGCGAGGCGTCCGTGAACCAGGCCTTGAGTCCCGCGAGGTCTCGTATGCCGAGGCCGACGAGGACCACGAGCGCGTACATCAACGCGGCGACGACGGCGAAACTGAGCGCGCCCGCGACGGAGACTTTCAGACGCGCGCGCGTGAAGCCGAACAGCAAGAGCGGCGCAGCAAGAGCCGCGGGCACGGACAACACGTAAGGAAACCAGAAACCGATTGCGACGGCGAGCGCCGCGCCGCCCCACACGCCGCGCGCGACGGACGGTTGCCGCTGCTGTCGCGGATTGTCGATGTCGCCGCTGCCGCCCGTCAGGATGGCGAAGCCGACGAGCAGGAAGGCGAGGCCGGGAACGTAAGCGCATCCGGCGTGTATGTAGTCGAGAAAGGCGTTCGAGAAGATGAAGGCGGCGGTCGCGGTGATCAAGACCCACTCGCGTTTGCAGACGCGGCGCAGAGTGCAGTTCAAGGCGAGCGCGGCCAGAAGTCCCGTCGCCCAGTTGAGCGCGATCAAGATGAAGGTGACGTTGTAGCGCGTGTCCGCGCCGACGAAGAGGCGCGTCACGGGGCTGAAGATTTTGTAAGCGAGCCAGCCGAGCGGACGCCAGAGGAGGTGGCCGAACTCCCAGAAGTGCAGGTAGCCGCCCTCGATGCGCGCCATCACCGAGTTGACGTAGTGCACCGTGTCGCCCATGAAGGCCGCGCCCGTGCAGAGGAGCGCGCCGATGTAAATCAGGACGACCGGCGCGTACAGGCGCAGGCGCGCCTGCCACCTTTCGCCCTCCCACTCGTCGAATCTATTGCCCATGCGAGATACCTATCTGTGAAGCGGAAGTCAGAAAACAGGAGTCAGAAAACAGGAGTCAAGAGTCGGAAGAACAGCCGTTTGTCTTGCTCTGAATTCTGTTTTCCGACTCCTGTATTCTGACTGCTGTGTCTTGTGTTATTCATCCCTACTCTTTGCGCCCGATGGCGATGAGCGAAAGACCGAAGGGCGGCGGGACGGCGCGCTCGATGCGCTCAGCCCAGGGCGCGATGTAGCGGTCGAAGACGGCGATCTGGCTCGCGTCTTCTTCTTTGATCTTGCGCAGGCGATTGTTCCAGAACCAACCGGCCATGCCGATCACGTTCATGTAAAAAGCCTTCTCGATGACGAAGCCGCTCTCGCGCATGCGCGGCAGAAGGTCTTTGCGCGTGTAGCGGCGGTAGTGCGCGATGGCGCGGTCAATCGTGCCGTAGAGAAACTGGAACGCGGGCACGAGGATGACCGTGCGCCCGCCCGTCACCAGAGTTTCGTGCATAAACTTCAACGCCGCGCGGTCGTCTTCGACGTGTTCGAGCACGTTCATACAGATGATCGTGTCGAAACGGTAATCGCCCCACGCGTGGTCCGACGGGTGCGCGAGGTCTAACAGTTGCGGCTCGGCTTTCAACTCCTGCCCCAGACGGTTCTGCAAGTAGTTCACGCAGAGCGGGTAGATGTCCGTCGGCACGACGAGTTCTCTGTCCAAAAGCAACTCCGTGAAGTTGCCAATGCCTGCGCCGACTTCCAGAATGCGCTGGCCGACGTAAGGCTCTATGCGGCTGTACATCCAGTTGCGGTAGTTGTTGGCGTTCGCCATGATCTCAAGGTCTGCGACCATGACGCTGTCGTTACTGCTCATGATGTCCGTTACTCCTTCGCTCCCCATGAATCTTATTCCCTCTCGCGCTTCAACTGCTTCGTCATCTCTTCCAACGTCGTGCGCAACTGGTAGTCGAACTCCTGCGAGCGGCGCACGATGGTGTGCAGGACGAGGCCGACCGTCATCGAGAGCATCCCCGCGATCTCCAGCCCTACCGCGAGCACCGCCGACGGCAGGCGCAACACAAGCCCCGTCTCTATGTATTCGAGCAGGACGATGAAGCCGGGCACGAGTCCGAGCGCCATCAGCGCCAAACCGACCGCGCCGAAGAAGGTCAGCGGCTTGTAGTCGCGGAAGAGCGAGAGGATCGTGTTAAGGATTCGTATGCCGTCGTGCGCGATGCGGATTTTAGAGAAACTGCCTTCGGGACGCGCCGTCAGATCGCACGGAATCTCCACGATGCGATAGCCGCGCTCCAGCGCCTTGATCGTCAACTCGGTCTCCGTCTCGAATCCGCCGCCGAAGAGCGGCAACCCCTTGACGAAACGGCGGTTGAACGCGCGGTAGCCCGAAAGCATGTCCGTGATCTTCACCTTGAACGTGCGGTTCAGGACGGAGAGGAACATGCGGTTGCCGAAACGGTTGAGCGACTTGAAATCGCTCTGCGTGCCTTCGAGCAGGCGCGAGCCGACGACCATGTCGGCCTCGTCCCTGAGGACCGGCGCGATCAACTTGTGCACTTCCGCCGACGGGTAGGTCGCGTCGCCGTCAACCATGATGTACACGTCGGCGTCCACCTGCCGGAACATCGACTGGACGACGTAGCCCTTGCCCTGCCGCCGCTCGTACATCACCGTCGCCCCGGCTTCGATGGCACACTCGACCGTGCGGTCCTGCGAGTTGTTGTCGAAGACGTAGATGTCCGCGTCCGGCAACTGCGCGCGAAACTCTCTGACGACGCCCGCCACCGTCAACTCCTCGTTGTAGCAGGGTATCAACACGGCCACGCGCGGCGGCGCGGGCGCTCGCTTCGCCGCACCATTCGCCCCGTTTGCGCGCTCCGTCAACTCACTACCCTCACCCGTTACAGCAGTCATCTCTTTGATCATCTTGCTTCTCCCAACTCTGGTTCAGACTATTCTTCGCTCCAACGTCTCTTCAAACACGGCTGGCGCGTCGCCCGTGCCGTCGTGCACGCGCACCGCGCGCTCGCACAACTCCGTAAACTTCGTTGCCACGCCCGCCCAACCAAACTTTTCGCGCACCGTCCGTCCCGCCCTCGCGCCCAACTCGCGCGCCGCTTCCCCGTCTCGCATCAGGCGCACGCACGCCGCCGCGAAATCCTCCGGCGCATCGGCCAGCAACAACTCTACTCCGTCTTCGACGGGCAGACCTTCCGCGCCCACGCGCGTCGAGACAATCGCCTTCTCCATCGCCATCGCCTCGTAAATCTTCAGGCGCGTACCGCCGCCCACGCGCAGCGGTACGACATAGACGGGCGCGCGCTCCATGTATGGGCGCACGTCTTCCACGCGTCCCGTCACGATGATCGAAGGATCGCGCCTGCTCAACTCAAGCAGACTCGGATAAGGATTGCGACCGACGACCGTGAGCGTCGCGTCAGGCACGGCGGCGCGTATGCGCGGCATGATCTCTTCCGTGAAATAGCGTATGGCGTCCTCGTTCGGCAGCCAGTCCATCGAACCCGTGAAGACCATCGCGTGCGGCTCTATTGCTTCGTTCCCGCGCGGGCGGAAAAAGTCCGTGTCAACTCCGGTCGGCACGTCCGCGACCGCTTCGACGCCGTAATCGCGCCGCATCGTCTCCGCGTCTTCGCGCGACACGGCGACGACTTGATCGAAACGCGCGCACGCCTCGCGCTCGAAAGCGCGCGCCTTGCGCCATTGCCCGTAGAGGTAAAGTTTCTTCAAAGGGTTCGTTTGCACCTCGTAGTGCCGCCGCCAGATCATCGCCTCGACGTTGTGTTGAAAGAGCACGGTCGCCGACGGCACGCGCTCCGGCATGTTGATGCTCGGCACGAGAAAATCGCAGACGAGCACGTCAAACTTTCGCGCCCGCATACGCTCCTCGATCTCGCGCCGCATCCCCGCCGACTCGTACTTCTTCATAAAATATGGCAGCGACGAAAAAAGGTTTTCACCCAACTCCACGTAAAACCCCGCGGAAAACTTCTCGCGCGTCCGGTGCGGCACTGAAACTAATTCGTGGCAATACTCACTCGCACGCTCGCGCGCCTCCGCGCCCGCCGCGCCGTCGTCGAGCGTCAGGTAAGTGATGCGGTGCTCGCGCTTCAACTCCTTGAGCATGTGATACGTGCGAATTTTCCCGCCCGTATCTACGGGGTGCAGCAAGCCTGTTTTGAGCCAGAGTATTTCCACGTCTTTTCAAGTCCGGAGTCCGGAGTCTGAAGTCTGGGGTCAAGAACTGTTTTTGACTTGAGACTTCAAACTCCGGACTCACGACTCCTTTTCATGTTGTGACGGCGACGGCTTCCCTCTCCATGCGGCCCGGCGCGTCGTGCGCCTCGCCGTCTATGAACTGCCGCTGCCACATCTCGAAGTTGACGAGCGCCCACAGGCGCTCCGAGTGATTCACGCCCGCCTCGTGTTCCGCGACGAGGCGACGCACGAAGTTTTGATCGAACAGCCCGCGCGCCGTCGCGCGCTCGCCGAGTACGTATTCGTCCACCACGCCGCGAAAGCGCCCGCGAAACCACGCGCCGACGGGCACGGGAAAACCCATCTTCGGGCGCTTCAAAATCGCCTCCGGCAAAACGCCTTCCATGCTCCGCCGCAGGATGTACTTCGTCGTCCACCCGCGCAGCTTCATGCGCTCCGGCAGCCGCGCCGTGTACTCCACGAGCTTGTGATCCAGAAACGGCACGCGGCTCTCGATTGACGCGGCCATGCTCATCTGATCCTGCTTCATCAAAAGCTCGTGCAGGTAAGTTTTCGTGTCGGCGTAGAGCAATTGGTTGAGAAGCGTCTGCGCGTCGGTCTCCGCCAGATAGCGCCGCACGTCCGCGTAAGGATCAATACTTCCGGCGCGCTCCCGCGCCTCTCCCGTCAAAAGCTCTCGCTGCATGGCGCGCGGGAAGACCGCGAAGTTGTCGAAATAGATGCTCTCGATGTCCGGCGCAACCGCGAGGAAACTGCGCGCCAACTTCCGCCGCGCGCGCCCGCCCGCGGGCAGACTCGCCACGCCCCGCTTCAACGCGCGGCGCAACCCTTCGGTCGTCAAACGCTCGTAACTCGCGCCGAGCCGCAAATTCAAAATCGTCTTGCGGTAACGCTCATAGCCCGCCAGCATCTCGTCGCTGCCCTCGCCCGTCAGCACCACCTTGACGTGCTGCGCCGCCAAGTGCGAGACGAAATACAACGCCACGCTCGAAGGGTGCGCGAGCGGTTCGTCCTCGTGCCACACGAGTCGCGGCAGCGCGTCGAAAAACTCTTCGGGGCTGACCACAACTTCGTGATGATCCGTCCGGTACTGACGCGCGACGAGACGCGCGTATTCGAGTTCGTTCGCCTCGCGCTCGGCAAACGCGACCGAGAAAGTCTTGACCGGCGCGTCAACCATCCCGCTCATCACCGCCGCGATGGCCGACGAATCAATGCCGCCCGACAGGAACATCCCCAGCGGCACGTCCGCCATCAAGCGCAAACGCACGGACGTGCGAAACAACTCCGACCACTCCGCGACGTAATCCTCATCGCGCCGCGCCGTTCCATTTCCGTTAGCGTCGCCTTCATCCTCCGCCGCCGCAAAACTCACGTCCCAGTATCTTCTAATCTCCACCTCGCCCGTCTCGCGCCACAGCATCGTGTGACCCGGCAGCAGACGCCGCACGCCCTGAAAAAGCGTCTCCTCGCCCGACGTGGCATGGTTCGCCAGTTGATCCGGCAACACCGCGAAATTGATCTCGGGCGCAACTGCCTGCGCCTCCAGCAGCGACTTGATCTCCGACGCGAAATAAAGCGACCCGTCCGAAGTGTGCACGTAGTAAAGCGGTTTTACGCCGAGCCGGTCGCGCGCGATGAAGAGTTCGCGCCTTTGCTCGTCCCAGATGGCGAAGGCGAACATGCCGCGCAACTTTTCGACCGCGCGCGCGCCGTCCTCTTCGTAGAGGTGTAAGATCGTCTCCGTGTCGCAGTGCGTGCGATAGATGTGGCCGCGCGCTTCGAGTCCGTCGCGGTAATCTGCGTGGTTGTAAATCTCGCCGTTGAAGATGATGTGGAGCGTGTTGTCTTCGTTCGACATGGGCTGGTGGCCGCCGCCGACATCCACGATACTCAGGCGGCGATGACCGAGCCCGACGTTGCGATCAACGTGCAGGCCAACGTCGTCCGGCCCGCGATGCCGTATCACGTCGCGCATACGCTCCAACACGCCGCGCTCGATGGCGCGACCCGATTTCAACGAAAATGCGATGCCGTTAATTCCGCACATAAAAGTTCAATTTCCGGGCGCCGGATTCGCCGTCTCCTCAAACACGATCTCCGACCCGTCAGCGTCAGATTCCAACTCCCACCCGCGCCCCGTCAGCCGCCCGACGATATAACTACACACGTCCGGAGCGGCGACGCGCAACTGCCCTTCGATCTCGAAGCGGCTGCCGCTAATCAGCACGAACTCCGTCGCCTGCGCTTCGCCGCGCGCCGAAAAACGCACCCACGCGCCCGCGAAGTCCGAGCGTATGCCGCGCAGTTCATCCGACGCTTGCGCGCCGACGATCAACAGATCGCGCACGTCTTCGTCCACAACTTCAAAAGCGCGCCCCTGTTTCGTCTCGATCTCGCGCACGCTCGCGCGTCCCTGTCCTGCACGGCGCGGGATGAGAAAACTGAAAAACTCCTGCGCGCCCTCGCCGCTCGCCGCGTAAGAGACGACGGGCGCGGGCGTGCGCGCGCCGTAGCAGGTCGAAACCCAACCTTCGGTCGTGCGCCACTTGCCGCGCGCGCCGAAAGTAAATAGTTCAAGCCCCGCCTCTCCTCCCGCGCGTTCGCGCACGGCGGAGGCTCCGTCGTCCGTTTCGACTTCGGGCGCGGCGTCGGGCGCGAAGTGAAAATTGAGTTCGTACGTGTGCGCGCCCGCCGTCTCAACTTGATCGCGAATGATGAAATAGTCGCCTTTGAGTAAGAGGATGCTGCGGCGATGCTCGGCGGGCGATGCGAGGCGCATGTAGCCGTCGGTCGAGCCGTTGAAGGCTGTGAAGCGCGCGTGTTCGTGCCAGTCGCCTGCGCTTGCTCCGGCGACGTGCTGCCAGGAGAACGCACCGGCGGGAACGGACGACGACTCATTATCGATAGCGAGCGTGTTGTGAGCGCGCGTGCTGCGGAAGTAGTCGCGCCACTCGTGCGAGCCTGTATATGTATAAGTGCCGGGGTCTGTGACGAGCGTGCGACCGCGCGCTGCGAGATCGAAGGAGAGCGCGTCGGCGTGCGCGTGGCCGCAGTTGGCAGTGCCGTGTGCGCCGCAGTCGAGCATGAGATAGTTGCTGTCCGGCAACCAACCGTCGCGCATGACGTAGAAGCCGCCGGAGGGAAACGCGCGCGCCTCGGCGGCGGGCGGCGCGGCTTCCAACCCGTCGAACTCGCGTAAGCCTTCCGCGCCGAACAACCACAGCAACTCTTCGGTCGCCGCGCCCGCGACGAATTTGTAGTCGGCTCGTTTGAACAACAAAGCGCCGTTGGCGAGCGTCGCGCGGAAGTCGTTCGCGTCGCGCGAGTCGAAGGGCAGCAATCTGCCGCCGTCGTCGTCGCCGAAATAAGGCGTCGTGCCGTCGGGTCGCGTGATCCACATCAGGTGTTCGTAGAGCGCGCACAGCTTCTCTTCGAACGGCGCTTCGAGCGGCTCGCCGTTCGCGCGCGAGAGCAAGAGGAAGTGGGTGTAGAAATCTGTCGTGTAGCGCTGGTAATAAGTCGAGCGCTCGAAATAGACGCCGTCGGCGAGGGCGTGGCGTTCGAGTTGCGCGAGCAGAATCTCGCGACCGAGTGCGCGCCAGCGCGGGGCGCGGCGCAGTTCGGGCAGGAGCGTGCCGAGATAGTAGAGACCGAGCGCTTCGCCCGTGAGATGGGTGTTCGGGCTGAAGTAGGTCGAAAGATAAGTTTCGAGATGGCGCGCGTGGAGGTAGAGGAATTTGAGCGCACGCGCGTAGAGGGCGGGCGAGACGGCGCGCGAATGTTTGAAGAACTCGAACGCCCAGAGCCAACTGATCGCGCGCAGACTTACTTCGAGACTGCTCGCCCAGTTGATGCCGAGCTTCGGCGGATTCTCGTCCATCCAGTTCGAGAGGTGCGCGGCGAAAGTTTCGGCGAGAAGTTCGTCGCCCGTGAGCCGGTAGGCGCGCCCGAGCGTCATGAAATACTGGTGACGATTCAACTCCCAGATGAACTTTTTATCGCCCGCCACTTCGGCATTCAGATATTCGATGCGACTCCAATGGCGTTCGCGCGGCGCGCGTTTGCCCGTCACGGGTTCGAGATGCCAGTCGGGCGGGTTGCCGAGATCGAGATCGTCCAGGCCGAGCAGACGAAAGCGGCCTTCACGGATGCGCGCGGCGCGGGCGCTTACCTCTGCGGCCTCGCTGCCGAAGCGTGTGCGGAGCGCGGCGCGCGTTGCCGTCTCGTCGCCGAAGGCGCGGAAGAAGCGGGACGCGGGGCGCGTGCGGAAATGTTCGAGCAAAATTTCGGGCGTGAGCGTCGAAAGATTCATGCGGCGGGCGTCGAGTAGTTTGAAGAATTTGGCGTCCGACGGCACGCGCGTCTGCGACGACAGGCGCAGGCGTTCGGCGCGCACGGAGAGACTTTGCGCGCCGCGCACGCGCAACTCTTCGAGGCCGACGCCCCGCAGCTTCTTCAATTTTTTAATCGCGCCGTGCATCAATTCATCAACTCAAACACTCTCGCCCCGCCCTACGTCGAAGTCATTCGCCTTTCAACTCATCCGACAATCGCTCATCTCTCGATTCATCTAACAACCACTCATCTCTCAATTCGTCTAACAACTACTCAACTGCCCGTCTCACGTCGTCTCACGTCTTCTCACAATCGCTCAACGCTCAAGCGCCTTCTCGCCGCCCGTCGCGCCGAAGTTCCCTGCCCCGACCGCCGCGCGATGCGTCGCCGACGCTTCGATAGCGTCAACTTCATCAATCGCCGCCGTCGTCGCCGACAGACGGCGCGCGAAGATGTTCGCCAGTTGCGCGGTGTTGCGCGCGAGATCGTATTTCTCAAGGACGCGCACGCGCCCCGCCGCGCCGAGCGTGCGTCGCAAACGAGCGTCGTCCATCAAGCGGCGCAGCGCCTCGGCCAATTCTTCCGCGCTCGCGGGCGCGACGAGCAGGCCGTCCACACGGTCGCGTATGAGTTCGGGGATGCCCGTGATGCGCGTCGCCACGCAGGGAATCTCCATCGCCATCGCTTCCATCAATACGACGGGCACGCCCTCTGCGAAACTCGCCAGTGCGAACGCATCCGACCCGCGCAGACGCGCGAGCACTTCATCCTCATTCAGCCAGCCCTCGAAGACGACGTTGGCACCGAGGCCGCGCGCCGCCACGTACGCCTCAAGCGACGCGCGATCAGCGCCGTCGCCGACCAGACGCAGCCGAACGGCGCGGCCTTCGCGTGCGAGCAGTTCGATGGCCGCGACGAGTATGCGCTGCGCCTTCACCGCCGCCAGACGCCCCACGCAGATCACTTCAAACACGTCCGGCTCCGGACGGAACGGTCGCGGGCTGAAAACTTCCGGCTCGATCCCCAGAGGCGCGACCTCGATCCGCTCCCAGTCGCGCGCGTCTGCCGTGAGCATCAACTGGCTGCGCCCGTAGTTGCTGATCGCGCAGACGAAGCGCGAGGCCGCGATCTTCTCGCGCAGCGAGAAGCCTACGGGATCGACAAACTCCGCCGGGCCGTGAATCGTCATGGATATGCTGACGGGGAACGTCTTCGACAAGAGCAACGCGACGGTCGAGGAGAAGTGCGCGTGAACGTGCGTCAGCCGCTCGCGTTCCATCCAACGCCCGACGACGATTGATTCGGCGAAGTAAAACAGGTTGCGTGCGGTCTTCCGCAGATCGAGTTTGCCTAGTTTCAAAGCGTAGGCGAGACCTTTGAGATAACCCGCGGGGCGCGCGAAGAGTGTGCCCAGGTTGATTGAGAGCGCCCGCGCGAGGCCGACCGATTTGACGTAGTAAGTCGCATCCACTTCCGCGCGTTCCTCCGCCGTCATGCGCGCCTGTGGCCTATCGGGCGCGCTCACGGAGGCGACGCGAATCTCAAAGCCCATCACGCGCAGTTGTTTGATCTCGCGCAGGATAAACGTGTGGTTCGCCGCCGGATACTGGCTGACGAGATAGGCAAATCTGAGAGGTGGAAGCGTCGGCATCACTTAATTTCGATTAACAATCAACTCAAGCGTCTTCGCGTCGTGCTGCGGCACTGCCGCCGACCGTTGCGGGCGTCGTTGCAGCGGCGCCGTCATTCATGCTTGCACTCCGCGCGTGTTTATTGCGTGCGCTTCGTGCGAGCGTGCGTTCGTAGAGCAACTCTGTGTTGACGAGTTGCGCTTCGGCGGAAAATTTTCGTTCGACGATCTCGCGCCCGCGTGCGCCCATGCGCCGCGCGCGCTCCGTGTCCGCGAGGAGCGCCGTGATGCGCGCGGCCATCGCCTCGTCGTCGCCTGCCGCGACGAGGTAACCCGTCTCGCCTTCGGCGATGACTTCGCGTGCGCCGCCCACGTCCGTCGCCACCACCGGACGACTCGCGGCCATGTATTCGAGGATCGAGTTGGAGAAGCCTTCGGCCTTTGAACTCAAGACGCAGACATCGGAGAGCGCCAGCAACTCCGCGACGCGTTCGCAACGACCGACGAAGTGCGCTTCACCCGAGAGTCCGAGTTCGGCGGCCTGTGCTTTGAGCGAGGCGGTCAACTCGCCCTCGCCCGCGAGGATGAAGGCGGCGTCCGCGAATTGCTCGCGCACGCGGCGCGCGGCGCGCAGGAAAGTGGACTGATCTTTGACGGCGTGGCGCATGTTGGCGACGATGGTGACGAAACGCCTCTGCGGCTCGCGCGGGAGATCGAAGGACGCGAGCAGTTCGTCGCGCGACGCGCCCGCAGGCACGCTCACGCGCGCCATGTCCAACCCGTTGTAAACAACTTCGACCTTCCGTGCGTTGACACCTTCTTCAATCAACTGGCGACGCACCGCCTCGGAGTTTGCGTGGACGACGTGCGCGAGGCGATAGGAGAAGCGTTCGACGCGCTTCTGCATGTCCGTACGCAGTTCGCCCGTCTCGCCGCGAAAGGCGATACGCGCGGGCGTCGCGGCGAGCGTCGCGCCGAGCATGCCGAAGATGTTCGTGTAGAAGCCTTCGGTGTGAATCACGTCGATCCGTTGCTCGCGCAAGTGTGCAGCGAAGCGGCGCGTCTGCGCGAGCATGTTGCGGTCGTAAAAACTGTTCAAGCGAAACTCCGGTATCTCGCCGAAGAGGCGCACGGCTTCCGCGTGGAGCGCGCCGACGGTTTCGAGGCAGGCCATACGCACGTTGTAGCGGTTGTGCTCAAGCAGGAGCCTGCCCAACTGGACGAGTTGCGTCTCCGCGCCGCCCATGTGGAAACAACCGATTAGTAGAAGTACGTTTGGTTTCATGCGTGTGAAAGTTTCGCCCCTGCTAGACGAGCGGACTCGCGGCGGGTTTTCCCGTCGCACCATCGTTGCGTGCGAATCTCCGGCGCAGGCGCGCGCGTTCCTCGGCGGTCGGCACGTCGAACAACACGACCGCCGCGAGATAGACGATTGAAAAGAGCGAACCGCACGCGGCGAGCACGACTATGGGGCGCGCGGCGTCCGCGAGAAAAGAGCGCAGGAGCCACGCGGCCAGTGCGGCGACCGACGCGGCGAGCGCGAGCTTGCCAACGTCTTTGAAGAGCGCGGCGTCCGCGCGGCGCACGCCGAGAATGCGCGCGGCCTTGTGCGCCGTGATGATGCGTTCGAGGAAGTTGACGGCAATGGCCGCCGTGATCGCGCCGACGAGTCCGAAGCGCCCGACGCCGAACCAGACGGCGCAGACGAACACGACGAGCAGCGCGACGCGCACGCGCAACAGAAAGAAGCGATGCTCCGCGTAAGCGCGCATCACGGGATCGCTCGCGCTGGCGAGTATGGCGAGCGGCACGAGCGTCAAATTGATCGCGAAGATCGGCCAGGCGGCGAGATATTGCCTGGTAAAGAGCAGCGTGATGAACTCCTGCGCAACGACGAGGAGGAACGCGTAGAGCGGCAAAAAGACGAAAGCCAATTTTCGCATCATGCGCGCGACGAGTTCGACGATCTCGCGACGGCGATTCTCTTTTTGTAAATAGCTGAGGCGCGGGATTATCACCTGCCCGATGGCGTCGCTGAGTATCCCGACGAGCGGGATGTTGAAGCAGCCGATGGCGTAGATGGCGTAAGTCGCGGAGTCGAAGCGGTGCGAGACGAAATAGTTGTCGAGATATGAGTAAGCGAGAAAGAGTTCGGCGGAGATGCCGAGCGGGAGGACGTAGGCGATCTGGCGTCGCATCATCGCCCACTCGAAGCCGCGCCAGAAACGCCCGAAGCGCGAGCGCAGGTAAACGAGCAGCACGCACACTTGCAGCACGCCCTGCAAGATGGCCGCATAGACGAGCGCGCGCACCGACGAAAAACCGAGCGCCGCCGCGATCAAAAACAGCGACTTCGTGAGGCGCGAGCCGACGATGAGCGCGCTCGCGAGTTTCAACTCCTGATTGGCGACGACGACGGTTTCGAGAAAATAGGAGATCATCCAGAGCATGATCACGAGTCCGACGAGCGGCGCGAGTTCGGCTAAGGGCGGCGCGTTCAGTAGCCGCACGACGAGGTCGGGGCGGAGCGCGAGCACGAGGCAGGTCAGCCCGCCGACGGTCGTTAAAAAGATCAGGATGTTGAAGACGACTTGGTGGCGGCGTTCGGGTTCGCGCGGGAGGAAGTAGAAGGCGCTCATGCCGAAGCCGAGCGCGAGCATGGAGACGGCGGTGTCCACGAGCAGGAAGACCTGTTTGTAGAGGCCGAAGGTGGTTTGGTCGAGGCGGCGCACGAGCAGCAGCGGCAGCGCGAACGCTAAGGCGAACGCCAGCGTCTTCGCCAGCATCACCCACGCCGCGCGCGCCGTCAGCGATTGCTGCTTCGGCGGCAACTCATCTTTTATTGCTTCGACAGGCACTCTCTAAAATCTTCCTTACTAACTCTCTAACTTTCTCTCCCCCGCGTCGCTGCGGCGGGCTGCGCCGTCGCCAGTTGATCCGACGCCGCCGGAGCGGGCGTCGCCGGTTCGCGTATCGGCTCCCAGCGCGCGAACCTCTCGCCGCGTAAAAACTTGTACCACGCGATGAGCGAGGCGAGGTTGGCGAGAACGAAGTATTGCGGGAGCGCGAGCAGGCGGCTGTGGACTTTGAAGGCGCGCTCCAACACCCACGAGAGCGCGGCGGACGCGTAGCCTGCCGCTTGCGCGGCGAAGGCCAGTGCGTAAAAGGCGTTGCGCGGGGCAAGCGCAGCCGCCGACAGGAACAGCAGGATGAGGAAGAACGGCACAAGGTAGCGCATCACCTTGTGCGACAGGAGTTGGACGGCGTAGAAGCCGCTGCGGAAAGGGTTGAGCATCGCGCGATGCCGCCAGAGGTCTGTGAAGGTCTGCGAGATAACGCGGACGCGCATACTGAGTTCGTGGTCGCTGCGGCGATTCGTCTCTTCGGTGCAGACGGCTGCGGGTTCGTAAACCGCGCGCAAATTCTGCTCGACCATCTTCGTGGCGATGATGAAATCGCTGCACGCCTCGTGGTAGAGCGGGACGTAGGCCGCGCGTCGAACCGCGTAGAGACAACCCGACACGCCGATGAGCGAACATATGCGGCTCTCGCGCTCTTTGAGGAAAACTTCGTAGCCCCAGTAGGAACGCGCGCCCTGACCGACGCTCGACCGGGCGGGGTCAACGTAGATGAGCCGACCGGCGACGCAGCCGACTGTGGCGTCCGCGAAATCGGGCATCATCACGCGGAGCACGTCGGGCTGGTAGAGCGTCGTCGCGTCGGAGAAAAGAATGATCTCGCCGCGCGCGAGTTCGACGGCGGCGTTCTGCGCGGCGGTCTTGCCGAGTCGCTCCTGTTGACGGTGGAGGCGCACGCCCCGTGCGGCGAACGAGCGCGCGATGTCGTCCGTGCGGTCGGACGAACAATCGGAGGCGACGATGATTTCCAGTTTCTCCGCCGGGTACGAAAGCGCGAGCGTATTTTCGAGTTTGGCGGCGAGGTCGCGCTCCTCGTTGTAGGCGGTGATGATGACGGTAACAACAGGCTCGAACGCGGCGCGGCGGACGGGGCGCGTGCGCAGGCGTGCTAAGAGGAGCAGCAGGAGCGGGTAGCCGACGTAGGTGTAGCCGAGCGCCGCCGCGCTCAGCCAGAAGATCGTTTGTGCGATGGTGTTGCTCAAGTTCATCAGGACGAGCCGCGCCCGTATGAGGGTTCTATTCTAGCAGTCGCGGCGGGCAAGTGTTCGGTTAAAGCGTCGTTAGCAGGCAGATGTTCGACGGAAACGTCGCTCGTTTCAACGTTCACGCTCACGGGTTGGTTGGCCTCGTAGATGCGATGCAGGCAGACTGCGTAGCCGACGAGGTAATAGACGAACGGCCAGTAGGCGACGGCGATGAAGGCACTCGTCACCATGTAGCCGATGATGCTCGCGAAGAGTCCGACGGAGAGATAATAGACGCGCGCGTCGCGCCGCGCGTTGAAAGTCTCGCGCGCGATTCGCGCGAGTCGCCGGAGCGGCGTGATCATGAACATCACGTAGGCGGCGAGCGCGAGCAATCCGAGTTCGGCGGAGACCTGCGTGTAGGAGTTGTGCGTGACGAGATTGCGAATGGAGTAGATCGGGAAGTTGCCCATGCCGACGCCGAGCAGCGGGTGACGAGCCGAAACCAGAAGCGATCTCATCAACACGGCCTGTCTCTGCGGCGCGGAGCCCGCAGCGTCGCGGCTGTGATCCACGATGGAGATCACGCGGTCGATGTAGTTGCCCGGCGCGAGAATAAGCATCGCGAGCACCGCGAGGCAGAAGAGTACGACCGCCGCCATGCGATTGCGCCGGAAGAGCATCCAGATGAGCGCGGCGACGACGCAGATGAGACCGAGAAACGCGCCGCGCGAATAACTGAAGAAAATTCCCGTGAGCATCGCCGCGCAGCAGAGCGCGTAGGCGAGCTTGTGGAGGACGTTGCGCGTCTGCAAAAACAGCCCGACGGCGATGGGCACGGTGATGACGAGGTGCAGCGCCATGTCGTTGACGTTGCCGAACATGCCGCCGATGTTTCCCGTCACGCGGTAGCCTTCGACGGTGAAGTTGCCGCTGCGGAAATCCTGAACGGCGCTCACGCTCAAGACGCAGCCGACGGCGAGCGCGAGCCAGAGCAGATATTTCAGACGCCGCTCGGTTCTGACGACGTTGACGATCACGATGAACATCAACATGTTCTTGACGTAGAGATCGTTGAACGCCTTCCAGGCCATCGCCGGATCGGTGGCGAGCGGAATGCCTACGAGCACGAGCAACGTGAACAGGAGTATGAGATTGACTTCGCGCGGCCTGGTCGTGAGCGAGCCTTCGAGCATGAACTGCGTGGGGAAGAAGACGGCGAGCGTGCAGACGGCGACCCAGAAGGCCAGCGAGAAGAGGAACGTATATTCGGGGAAGAACTCGTAAGGGCGAAAATAGAGCACGGACGTGAAAAGGAACAGCCCCAGATAACTGAGCAGATGCCCGCGCTTCAAGATGGAACGCTTCCCCGCGTCCTCACCCCTCTTCTCCACGCTCGCGCCGACGCCTACGGTAGCGCCGCCGTCGTCGTGCCCCGCGCCTCCCCCCGCGCCTTCGACGACGTTTCCGCGAACCGGACGCACGACGACATTACTCTCATCAACCATGCCCGCACGACTGAGCGACGACGCGAACTCGTCAGGCGGCGTGTCGCCCGCAACAGCGTCGTCGTCTCGCGCGTTCAACGCGCGGCGCGAAGCGTTGGCAGGCTTCACCGGCTCGTAGTCGTTTTGTTGGCGTTTCTGGCGTGGCATCTCGTCTGTGGCTTGTCGCGTCGTGCGATTTAGTCGTTGATGTCGAGCAAAGATTGCAAAGTGAGTTCCAGTTCCCAGAGCGAGTCGGGGTGCGAGCGGCGGCGCAACTCGCAGGGCGGCGAGACGGGAGCGTAGTTTACACCGCCGTGCGCGGAAAAGACGTACTCGAAATTCTCGCGCGCGATCTCGCGTGCCTCCTCCGACATGTTTCGCGGGTGGCCGTAAGGGAAGGCGAAGAACTGTACGCAGTGGCCGAGTTCGCGGCAGAGGTCGCGCTTCGAGCCAATGATCTCTTCGGCGAGCGCGGCGCGGTCGGTTGAGCCGCAGTCGAAGTGCGTGCGCGTGTGGCTGCCGATTGCCACGTTGTGACGGTCGAGGTAGCGCACCTGATCCCAGTCGAGCGCGGGGAAGCCCTCTTCGCTCGATTCGGTGTCGTGCGCGAAGGGCGCGCGCTCCGAGACTTTTTCCGTGCAGACGAAAAGCGCGACCGGAACGTTCTCCGCTTCCGCGACGGCACGCAGGCACAGGAAATTTTCCGCGTAGCCGTCGTCGAACGTGAGCACGACGGTCGGCTGCGGGACGCGTCCCTCGCGGAGCATCCCCAGCGCCTCTTCGAGCGAGGCGATGCGGTAATGCCGCTTCAAATATTGTACGTGGCGCGCGAACTCCTCGGTCGGCAACCCCATGCGCTTGCGCTTGTCGGTGATGACGTGGTGAAAGAGCATGACGACCGGAAAGTTGCGCTCGCGCATGCGGCGGCGGTTCTTCAAGTAGAGCGCGGGGTAAGCGAGCGTGCGCGCGATCAGTTTGTAAGCGGGGCGGCTGTACCCGGGCGCAAACTTCGCGCGGCGCTCCCTGATCTCCTGCTCGATGGCGAAAATCTGGTGCGGCTTGAAACCCTTGTAGAGCGCGCCGCCCGCAGGTTGCGGCCTCTCGACGCACGCGCCCGCGCCCTCCGCGTTGATCACTTCGACGAGCAGATCAATGCCGACGAGATCGGCCTTGAGGCCGACGCTCGTGAGCGTGTCGAACTCGTCAACGGGGAACGAACGTTCGCCGAGTATGTGCCCGGCGTCAACTTCCGCCGTGACGCGATGGACGGTGACGAACTGCTCCGCCTGATTGTCGCGCAGTTCCCAGATGCCGGGCGCGCCGCCGCCCCTGTAATCCGGCACTTTATGCTTGTGAATATTTACGGAGCCGCGCTCGGGGATGGTGAAGAGTTCGGGCTTGAGTATGCGCGTGCCGTAGACGACGCCGAGGTCTGCGCCGAGCGAGCGCACGAAGTTGAGGCTCGTCGAGTCGTGCACGTCGTGCGTCTGATGAAACTTGATGCCGCGCGCTTCGCAGTCTCCGGCGAGGCGTTTGAGCGTGAGCGGCGCGCCGTTCGGGTGCGAGGGTGCGCCGTGCAGGGCGCGCAAAGTTTTGTCCAGCGGCGCGTGGAATTTGCGCGAGAGCGCGGCGGCGAACTTGTGGCGCGCGAAACGGCGGAAGTCGCGCTCGCGCATGAGGCGTGCGGCGCGTTTGATGCGCTGGGAGCGCGCGAGCGGCGGTCGCGGGTGCTCGTAGAGGACGCCCGCGACTTCCACTTCGGGCGCGAGGTCTATGGCGAGACGGCGCAAGAGGTGTTCCAACTTCGCGGGGGGAAGTGAGGAAAAGATAACGATACGAAATCGAGTCTCCAATTCGCTTCCCTCCTCGTACATAAAATCCTCTCGCCGACTATAGGTAAACGCGCGCCCGTTAAGCAAACGCGGCGCGCAACCCTCTTTAAAGACCGCGCGCCGTCCCAAAAAATTTTTGACCGCCGCTCACCGCACATGAGCGACGGGATATTCTCTTAAACGCTCACTGTTCTCGCCTCGCTCCCGTGATTCGCGTTGAACTGGAATCAGTAGCCTGACGCAGCGAAACGGCTGTGAGCACGGACGCCGGCCATGACTTTAGTTAGACGGCGACGCTCTCTTCCTCGCCGTCGAGTACGAGCGCGCGCACGCGTTCGCGCAGAGAAGTCTCGAAACGTCGCGCCTGTTCGATCTCGCCGAAGTCGAGCGCGCGTAGTTCCTGCTCGATCCGCCGCCGGTAATCGGAGACGAGCGAGTCGGAGACGCCGAGGCGCGACGCGGCTTCGAGTTGCGTGACGTGGTCGGGGCTGAGGTAACAATGCCAGAGCACGCCGAGCATGCGGTCGTACTGCTTGGTCTTGCCGCGCACAGACGTGTGCAACCCGCGCAGGAAGCGATCCACGTAAGTAACTGCCTCTTGTTCGGATTCGCGGCGCAGCAACCCTTGTTCGGGGTTTTCGCGCCCGTCCACAGGCTCGAAGATTCTGCCGTTTTCGTCGTCGTCGCCTCCGCCGAGCGGGACGAGGTAGATGTCCATGACGGGCAGGCGCGACATGACGAGGCTGCGAAGCGAGCGCACGTCAACGGGCGCGTCCGCCGCTTCGAGAATCGAGATGATCAAATCTTCGAGGTCGGAGTTGCTGATGATGATCTGCGAGTCGCCCGTGCAGCCGACCATGCGCGTGTCGCGCTGGTGGACGGGGATCATCTGTATGCGCTGTTCCAAATCCTGCGTGTTGCGGCGAGCCTTCGCGGCAGGCCACTCGCTGAGGCCGTAGACGCGATCTGCAAGGCGTCGGTGCGGTTCGTCTTCGACGCTGCCGGAGCCGCCGTCGAAGCGACGGAAGTTCGCGCTCGACTGGATGATGGTCGAGATGCGGCGCGCGAGGCGGTAGGATTCCGGGTGACGCTTGCGCAGTTCAGCCGTGAGCAGGTTGGTCAGTTCGATCTGGCTGATTTCGCATTCTATCTCGGCGTCGGTCATAGACGTTTCGAGATAATGCTGGAAGCGCGCTTTGCTGAGGAGCGTGACGAAGAGTTCCTGCGTCAGATCGACGTAGGCGTTGCCGCGCTCCGCGCCTTCTACGAGGAGGCCGGCGCTGTGCGAGGCGCGCACGAGCGGGTGGCTGCAAACGATGCGGTGGAGTTCCGTCCAGAGTCGTGTGACATCGGAGCGGCGCAAGGAGTCAACCCAGTGTGCGTTCGTGCCGCGCGCGGGGCGCTCGGCGAGGGCAGTCGGGGAGCGCTGCTCCGGCGCGTGCAACTCTTCTTCGGTGGCGCTGGTCATGGAGTTATCGAATGGGTGATTATGATCGGCAGATGTTGCAGCCATGTTGTTAAGTAATGTCTGTCAGGCTAATTTCGTCGGGCGGGCACTTTTGATGAGGCTGTCTGCTTCAGGCAAGTTTTCCGTTGAAGAGGCTGGATTAGCTGTTACCGCTCCTCTTTTCGTTCGACCGCGCATGCGCTGAAGGCTCTTTACGGATGGCGCGCTGCTGTCGCATCCGAACTGTGGCGGCGCGCCTCCACTCTCACCGAGTTGCCCGTCCCTGCCGACCAGGGGCGTCGCCGACGGGCACAACCCAAACTTTCAAAGCTCAACCTGCTTCCGTTCTCTGTTCACCCTGAATCGTAGGTCGCTTATTATCTTATGGGAGGGGCGTCAAACGCAATAAGCAACCTTTCCATCTCAGGCCGGAGAACCGACGGGATCAAGACTTTCTGCGATCCCGTTTCCGAAGCCGCACGCGCATGTGCCGCGAGGCGCGCAAACGCGTGTCGGAGGTTCGTGCTTCCAAATTTTCGGGGAGAGACCGAAAAGATTAGCAACCCGCATGCTCTGTCTGGTAGTGCTTGTGTGGATAGACTGTGCCAGTTGACCGCTAAGGGGAACAGGCGCGGTCAGCCACGTAGGGGAGTCAGGAAACTTCTTGCGTCTCCCGACGACAAAATAATACTAACAGTTAGCCGCAGAATGAGCAACATCTTTTTACACCTGCTCCAAGACATTGAAAAAAAGGAAGAAATCGCGTTTTCGCGCCGCTCCGGTTATGGAACTTTGCGCCCATTAACGATTTCTCTTAACTGACCAAGCGAAGCGCCCATTGACAAAGGGTTCTCTGGCTGTGACGCCTCATCTCGTCAGACGCCCTCAGCCTGTTTTCGTGCTGTGCCTTATAAACGTGCGGCGCGCTTCGACGAAAGCCTACGGCAACGGATTCGGACTGCAACAGTCCGGCGTTTCAGTCAGGCTTCGGTCGGCGATGTATAAGGAGAGGAACCATGGGTTCTGTCAGCACAGCCTATTTTTGCAAACACAAAACCTGCCCGTCCGCCGAGATGCTGCTCTGCTACACGCAGGCGACGCTCGCCCTGGAGTTGCGGCAGCAGATGTCTGCTCACCTCGACGCCTGCGATTTCTGCGACGCGGAAATGCACCTGCTCGCGAAATTCCCGCCCACGGGCGAGGTCATCTGCCCGACGGTCAAAATTCCGCGCTCTCTCTATCGCCTCGCCAAAGATTTGCTCTCCGTCTCCACCAACGCCGCCGGACGCGCCGTAGAAATTCTCTACGAACGCGAACGGCTCTCGCTGACCGACGCTTAAACTCGCTCGAA
>DATHBB010000097.1:0-29832 GCA_035296385.1 Pyrinomonadaceae bacterium
GTTCGTTCAGAGCGACGGAGTCGGAGAGGTCTATGGTTTTGCTCTGCCCCGTCGCGCGCGAGATGATGACGGCGCGACCCGCCTCCGCGCGCGGGTTGGCTTCCGACAAGACGACGTAGAGCGGCACGGCCTCGCGGCGCAGAATCTTCGCGCCCGGTTGATCCACCAGCCCGCTCACGGTCGCCGTGTGGCTCGCGTAGTCGCGCACGACGATGCGAAACTGCGCGCGGTCATAGACGCCGCGCCGTCGCAGTTCCGCAGACAAACGCGCGCCGATCTCGTCGGTCGTCATGCCGACGACGCTCAAAGGATCGCCCGCCAGCGGGTAGTCGAGCATCCCTGTGGACATCACGGTGTAGAGCGTCGAATCCTTTGCCATGCCGCCCACGAGGCGTACGTCCAGAATGTCGCCCGCGCCGACGCGGTAAAGCTCGGTCGGCGGCACGACGGCGGGCGCGGGCGCTGTGGTGTTGGCATGAGCCGTGCCGGTGGTAGTGGAAGTTACGGGCGCTGCTGTTGACGCGGCGTTTGATGTTTTGGTCGATGATTTGGGCTCGTCAACTTTGGCGGGCGCGGGCGGCTCGTATTTCGGCGGCGCGGGGACGTTCTTCACCGAAGGACTGCCGAAGACGGGCAGCGGCGAGTTGGAAGTCTTCGGCGCGCCGTCGCTCGTAGTGTTCGCGGGAGTCGAGATGTTCGGCGCGGGCGCGGCAGCCGAGGTCAGGACGGTCGGAGTTTTTTGCGCGCCGGATTTAACGGCGTCGGATTTGACGACATCGTCTTTCGCGGCGTCGCGCACGGCTTCGCTTTTCGGCGCGGGCGTGGGCTTGGCGGCGGGCGCGTCGCGCCTCGGCGACTCTTTCTTCGCGTCGCTCCTGGCGGGCGTCGAACTCGCGGCGGGCGAATCGTCTTCCGCCGGGCCGAGACGCGTCTGCGCACTCGCCTCGAACGGCGCGCAAAGCAGCAGCCCAAACACAAACGCAAACAACACTTTACTCATAATGCACTCTACTTCCCCTATGCTTCGACGCGGGCGCATGTGGCCGGGGCAGTGGCCGCGTAAAACTTCGCCGCGTTAAAGTCTTGACTCTTTGCGGGCGTCGCGCGCCGCTGTGGCGTGCGTTTCGCTCCGGCGGGCACGATTCAGGTCTGGGCAAACCGTCCCGTCATTTAGATTAAACGACGAAAACGCCCCTTTTCGCAAAGTTCAAGTTGTCAATTTTTCCTGTCAAACACAAATTTTACCGGAAGACCGAACGCGCCGGATTCTCTACGGTGAACAGTTTGACTTGAAGTGGCCGCCGAATTAAGCGCGGGCGCGAGGAACATTTAAGTTTACCGGAAGATTTGCCCGAGTTGCCGCACGCTGTCGAAGCACACGTCAGATTCTACTCTCCACGTTTCTCGGTGGGCAAGTTTTCCGGCGAAAACAGGTGCGGCCAACGCCCGCTGAGTTCCATGCGCACCGTCTCCTCCGCGTCGTCGGCTGTCGCCGCAAGCAGGCACAGGCTCGCGATTTCGCCCGCGCTCGCCGCATCTATTCGCGCCAGCGTGCGGCGCACGCGCGGCATCGCCGACGACGCCATGCTCAAAGCGCGCGCGCCGAGTCCGACGAGCACCAGAGCGTAAGCGGGCGTGGCGGCCATCTCGCCGCAGACGATCAAAGGGATGCCCGCGCCGTCTGCCGCCTCGATGGTTCTCTCGATGCTTTGCAGCACCGCCGGGTGCAGCGTGCGAAACCATCCGGCCACGTCGTCGTTTCCGCGATCAACTGCGAGCAGGTATTGTACGAGATCGTTCGTGCCGAGACTGAAGAAATCCACTTCGCGCGCGAGTTTGTCCGCCAGCAAAACGGCGGCGGGCACTTCGATCATCGCGCCCACTTTGAGTTCGCCCGTCGCCTTCCCTTCCGCGCCGAGACGCGCGCGCTCGTCCTCGATGATGCGCCGCGCGAGCCTCACTTCCGACACGTCGGAGATCATCGGCAGCACCACGTCGAGCCGCCCCGTCGTCGCCGCGCGGAGCAGCGCGCGAACCTGCGTGCGCAGCATCTCTTCGTGGCGGAAGGAGAAACGTATGGCGCGCAGGCCGAGCGCGGGGTTTCGCTCGTTCTCGAAACTTCCGGCGCTCTGCTTGTCGCCGCCGAGATCGAAGAGACGCACCTTCGCGCCGTCCGCGCCCGCGAGCGCGGCGATCTCTTCGTAGGCCGCGCACTGCTCGTCCTCCGTCGGCGCGCCCGCGCGCTGCGAGAACAGAAACTCCGAACGAAACAGCCCGATGCCGCGCGCCCCGTAGCGACGCACGCCTTCATACTCCGGCGGCAACTCTACGTTCGCGCTCAAAACGATCTCCACACCGTCGGTCGTCCGTAGCGGCGCGTGCCCGTCCTCCGTCACGCCTGCGCCCGTCACGCTCGCGGGCACGAACTGTTTGCGCGCCGCCTTGAAATGCTCGACCGTCTCGGCCAACGGATGCAGCACGACTTCGCCGCGCCCCGCGTCGATCACGATCTCGTCGCCCGTGCGCGCGTGGCGGTAGAGTTCGCGCAGACCGACGACGGCGGGGATGCCGAGTCCGCGCGCGATGATCGCCGTGTGCGAAGTCCAGCCGCCCGCGTCCGAAGCGATGGCGCGGACGTGCGAGAAGTCGAACTCCACCGCCGCAGACGGCAGCAGTTCTTCCGCCACGATGATCGCGTCTTCCGTGAGACGACGCGACTGCGCCTCGCCGCTCAGTGCGACGAGCAGGCGGCGCGTCACGTCTTCGATGTCCGAACTGCGCTCGCGCAAATAGTCGTCCTTGATCTCGGAATAGACCGCGAGCAGTTTGTCGGACGCGACTTTCACAGCCCACTCGGCGTTGGCGCGTTCCTGACGTATGTATTCTTCGACCTCGTCGAGCAGTTTGCGGTCTTCGAGCATGAGGAGTTGCGCGTCGAAGATGTAGGCGTGCTCCGCGCCGAGCGCGGCTTCGGCGCGACGTTTGATGGCGAGCAACTGGCGACGCGACAAACGCACCGCCGCCTGAAAGCGTCGCACCTCGCGCTTGATGTCTTCGGCGTCGAGCGTCGCGCGGTAGATGTTGCCGCGCCCGCCCGTGTGTATGCGCAGCACCCGCCCCGCCGCCATCCCTTCCGAGACGGCCACGCCGCGCCAGCGCATCTCGCGCTTATCGTTTTTCGCACCCCGCTTCATGCTTCCTGTTCTTCCCCGAACCCGCTCTCGACGAGCGCGCACACCGCTTCTAACGCTTCCCGCTCGTCCGTGCCTTCCGTCGTCAGGCGCAACTCCGTACCGCGCGAGGCGGCGAGCAGCAGCACGCTCAAGATGGATTTGGCGTCGGCCACCGCGCTCCCGTCAACGCGTTCGAGCCGCACGGTGCTGCGGTATGCGCTCGCCGTGCGCACGAGCCGCGCCGCCGCGCGCGCGTGCAGCCCCAGACGATTGACGATCAAAATTCGCTTCTCAAGCATTCGGTCTGTACGGCGCGCTCACCTCTTCCTCGGCGCGGCGAGGAGTTCGCCCGCGAGGTAGATCGCCTGCTGCCCTTGATCGCGCACGCGCCCGGCCACCGTCGCCAGAGGTTCGGCTTCGGTCTGGCTGGCGAGCTTGATCACCATCGGCAGATTCACGCCCGTCACCACTTCCACTTCGCCTTCGACGAAGAACATCGAGGCGATGTTTGTGGGCGTGCCGCCGAACATGTCCGTCAGGATGATCACGCCGCCCCCTTCGGAGACGCGCGCGATTGCCTGTTCGATCTCTGTGCGCGCCGCGTCCACGTCGTCGTGCCAGCCGATTGAGATCGCCGCGATGTGCGCCACGGGGCCGATGATCATCTCCGCCGCCGCCAGCAGTTCGGTCGCCAACTGCCCGTGCGTCACGATCACGCCCGCCACGCGTCGCTTCGTTTCAACTTTTCCGGCTTCATCCATAAGGCACGCTCCGGCGCAAATTTTCGCGCCCCGTCTACACGTCGTTGGCGATGTTGCCCATCAGGTAGCCGCCGACCGCCGCGTTGACGCCGACGATGCGCGCGATGAGTTTCAGTTCGTCCTGATCGAGCCAGATGCCGCCGCACGTCTGGCATTTATCTATGAGCACGAGATCGTAGATGATGAGTTTCTTCATCTCGCGCCCGTCAATCGGGCACACGCGCACACGCTCGCGCGACGGATTGAGATTCGTCGTGCAGTCGGTGCAGATAATGAACTCGTGCTCGATGGAAACATCTTCGAGCCTGTAATCGTGACGGCAACGGATGCAATCGTCGCTTTCGCTCATGCCAGGTTTCTCCCTCTGCTTCTGTGATTAGCGAACGAATCAATCGGCGGCGGCGCGGCGGTCGCCCTTCCCGCCGCTGCTACGGCGGCGCGGTTGCGGTTTCGCCTTCCGCACGTCGCGGTGGACGGCGGTGGCGTCGAAGCCGCCGCGCCGCAGGCGACGCGCGAGCGCGTTGGCGACCATCACGGAGCGGTGGCGACCGCCCGTGCAGCCGATGCCGACCGTGACGTACGACTTGCCCTCGCGTTTGTAGAGCGGCAGCAGGTAGTCGAGCAGCGAGCCGAAGCGTTCGAGCGTTTCGACCGTCTCCGCCTGCCGCTTCAAATATTCGACGACGCGGCGGTCGTTGCCCGAAGAGGCGCGCAACTCCGCGACGAAATACGGGTTGGGCAGGTGTCGCACGTCGAACAACAGATCGAGATCGCGCGGCCCGCCGTACTTGTGGCCGAAGCTCAAGACCTGCACGCGCATCGGCGTGCCTTGCGCGTCCGGGCTGAAACGCTCGATGAGGTAGCGGCGCAGAGTGTGTACGTTGTGCTCGGAGGTATCAATGATGAGGTCTGCGTGGGCGCGTATCAGAGCCATCGCGTCGCGTTCGGCGCGAATGGAGGCGAGCAGGCCGTCGCCCGTGTCAGCCGGATGCGGGCGACGTGTCTCGCTGAAGCGGCGCTGCAAAACGTCGTCGGAGGCTTCGAAGAAAAGTACGAAGACCGAGAGGCCGCTCGCGCGCCTGAGCTTACGCAACTGGCTCTCGAACTCGGAGAGGAAACGGCCTTCGCGTATGTTGATGACGAGCGCGGCGCGTTTGATGCGCGCTTCCGTCTCTTCCGTCTCGTCGTCTTCCGGTTGCACGAGGCGCGCGAAGGTCGGCAGAAGCGTCAGCGGCAGATTGTCCACGCAGAAATAGCCGAGGTCTTCAAAAGCATTCGTCGCCGACGACATCCCCGACCCGCTCAAGCCCGTGATGACGACGATGTCGGGCGCGCCCGTCGTCGCCGCCGTCAACGCCGCCGCCGCTTTAGGTGCTCTTTGTTTCCCGCTCATCGGTTGTGCGTTCCCGCCGCTCCGCCTGAGGAGTTCCCTTCATATCCCCCGCGTCTTTATTCGCCATAGGCACGCCGCGCGCGTAGGCATCTTCCGCGCCCAGCATCTGCGTGTGGCGCGCGACGAAATTCTCCGCCGCATTGTAACCGCGCAGGCGCAACAAGTGAACGCGCAGCGCAGTCTCAACGAGCGTCGAGAGGTTTCTGCCCGGACTAACGGGCAACAAGACGTGCGGCACGCCGACGCCCAGGATTTCAACCGTGCGCTCGTCAATCCCCAGACGCTCGACCTCCCGCGCCGTGTTCCAGCGTTCGAGCCTTATGGACAGACCCAACTGCTTCGCCCCGCTGACGGCGGCCACGCCGTAGAGTTCGCGCACGTTGATGATGCCGAGTCCGCGTATCTCCATGTGCTCGCGCAGCATTTCGGGCGCGCTCCCCAAAAGATAATCCGCGCCGAGCCGCCTCACTTCCACCAGGTCGTCTGCGACGAGGCGATGACCGCGCACTATGAGATCGAGCGCGCACTCGGATTTGCCGATCCCCGAATCGCCTTCGATCAAGACGCCGAGGCCGTAGGCGTCGAGCAGTACGCCGTGACGCAACTCGCGCGGCGCAAGCGTCTCGCGCAAATAATCGGTGACGACGTTGATTGCGACCGAACTGACGAGCGTGGTCTGCAAGAGCGGAAGCCCCGCGCGTTCCAACGCTTCGACAAACTCTGCGGGCGGCGTCTGCTCTTTGGTCACGAGCACGCAACTGATCGTCTCAAACGACAGATTATCAATCGCCTCGCGCCTTTTGGCGGGCGCGAGTTGACTGAGAAACAAGACCTCGCTCTGGCCTATGATCTGCACGCGCCCCGCGTGGACGTAGTGCGCGAAGCCGGCCAGCGCGAGGCCGAGTTTCTGGATGCGCTCGGAAGTGATCCGCCGCGACGCGAGACCCGACGCGCCCGCCATCACGCGCAACTCCAGATGCGCGGGCGCGTGCGCGACGAACTCGCCGACGGTGATCGAAGGCTGCGATACGACCGAATCGCTCATTTAGTGTCGCTCATTTAGTGTCGTTCATTTACCGTCGCTCATTTAACGGCGGGTGTTGCGGCGGCGGCAGTTCCTTCGGGGCTGGCCGCGCGCGTGATGATGTTCAGTTCGATCTCGACCATGTCGCCGAGAAACGTGGGGTTGTCGGGGCGCGAGAAGCTGACGCCGTAGTCTTTGCGGTTGACGGTGGTGCGCGCCGTCGCGCCGAGCGTGGTCTTACCCGACTTCTCATCTTTGTGCACGCCGTTGATGGTGAAAGGCAGCGCGATCTCTTTCGCGACGCCGCGCATCGTGAACGTGCCGTGCGCGACGAAATCCTTCCCCTTCTTTTCGATGCGGCTACTGCGGAAAGTTATTTCGGGAAATTTTTCCACGTCGAAGAAGTCCGCGTTGCGCAGGTGCGCGTCGCGCCGCTCGATGCCGGTGTCGATGCTCGTCGCCTTGATCACCGCGTTGACCGAAGATTTCGTCACGTCGCGGTCGTCGTAAACGATCTCTATGGTGAAGTCCGTGAATTTACCGCTCACGCTCGACAGGCCGCCGAGGATAGGAATCGAGAAGCCGACGTTTGAATGAGCCGCGTCGGCGGCATACTTCGTGACGGCGCTGTTGACGGGGAGGACCGCGAGGAGCAGGGCGATGAGGGTTGCGGGCAAGTATTTTCTGTTCATTATCTTTCCTTCCGAATTCGGTAAATGTTTCGTCTCTCTCGTGCGCAAAAGAACGCGGCGATTATAAATCCACCTGTCACGGTAGATAAACACCTCGCCGCGTCGCCTTTGCGCTTCCTACGGTAAATTTCACTCAGGGTTGAATGAGGCCGAAGTTGCCGTCCTTGCGTTTGTAGAGGACGCACAGGCGATCCGTGTCGGCGTCGCGGAAGAGTATGAACTGGTTCGAGTCTTCGCCGAGGCGTATGACGGCCTCTTCCGGCGTCATCGGTTTGACGGCGTAGCGGCGCGCGCTGATGATGCGACCGGAAGCGGGCGCGGCCTCTTCGATGCTCATGTCTTCGACGCTGCCGTTGTCGGGCGCGAGCGTCGAGAGCGGCTGCGCGCTCTGCTTGCGGTCGATGATCTTCTTCTTGAGCTTGACGGCCTGCTTCTCGATCTTCGAGATCGCGCGTGAGAGAGCCTGATACATGTCGGCGTTCACGTCGCGCGCCGTCAGCGTGTGCTCGCGCCAGTGCAAGAGCACTTCGCCCATGTGGCGGTTCTTCTCCACCTCGATGATGATGTGCGCGCTCGCCGTCGAATCGTCGAAAATCTGATCGAGTTTGCTGAAATGCTCCTCGACGTGCCGCCTGATCGCAGGCGTGACCTCAACGTGGCGCCCCGTGTACTCGAATTTCATGAAAGCGTCTCCTCCTCAACGAAAAAGGATGAAGTCAGAACGATGAACGATGAACGACGAACTCAAAGCACACGGCTTTCACTTCATCGTTCATCGTTCCGACTTCATCGTTTGTCTTAAACCGGTGCTTTGCGCTCGCGCGAGCCGGGAATCTGCATCTGGTCGCGATACTTCGCCACCGTGCGGCGCGACAGCTTCATGCCGTCTTTCATCAAAATCTTGACGACCTGATCGTCCGTGATCGGGTTGTGCGGGTCTTCGTCCTCGATCAGTTTCTTGATCTTCAATTTGATGATGCGCGTCGAAACTTCTTCGCCGTCCTCGTTCGTCATGCCTTCGGTGAAGAAGCGTCGCAGTTCGATGACGCCCTGCGGCGTGTGCGCCCACTTACGATTGACGACGCGCGAGATGGTCGAAAGGTGCATGCCCGTCTGCTCGGCCACGTCCTTGAGCATCATCGGCTTGATGAACTGCACGCCCTTGTCCAAAAACTCGCGCTGGCGGTGGACGATGCACTCGACGACGCGGTAGATCGTCTGTCGCCGGTGCTCTATGTTGCGCAGGAGATCAACCGCCGAACGCATCTTGTCCTTGATAAAGTCGCGCGTCTCTTTCGACGTGTCGGGCTGCCCCAACATCTGCTGGTAACTGTTCGAGAGGCGCAGGCGGGGCGAGCCGTCGTCGGCGAAATATATTTCGTACTCGTCGTCAACTTTTTCGATAAAGACTTCGGGCACGATCAAGACCGGCTCTTCCGAAGAATACTGGCGACCGGGGTGCGGGCTGAGCGCGCGTATGAAAGCGAGTTCTTCGAGCAGCGTCTCGACGGGCACGCCGATCTGCTTCGAAAGGTTATGAAGTTTGTGCTGCTGTAAATCTGCGAGCGGGTGTTCGCGTATGAGTTGGCAGGCGAGACGGTTGCCTGCGCCCGCCGCTTCGAGTTGGACGAGGAGGCATTCGCGCACGTCGCGTGCGCCGCAGCCGATAGGGTCGAGCCGGAGCACTATCTGCCGCGCCTCTTCGACCGATTCCTCCGTCCAATTTCCGAACTGCGCGAGTTCTTCGTTGGTCGCATTAAGTCGCCCGTCGGGGTCGAGGTTGCCGATGATGGCCTCGGCGATGGGGAGCACGCGTTCATCCACGTGACTCATGCTGAGTTGCCACATCAAATGCTCGGAGAGCGATTCGGGGCGCGTCAAAAACTGCTCGAAGGTCGGGCCGTCTTCCTTGTACTCGAACTCCTGCGTCTTGTAGCCCGGGTCTAGATATTCCTGAAACTCGCGCCCGAAGTCTATCTCCTCGAAGGCGTCCGACGATTCGCCGCCCTCCGCCGCCTCGCCCTCAAATTCTTCGCCGGTCGCCGCCGCTTCGGGCGTCGCGGCGTCGGGTGCGCCGAGCAGTGTCTCGACGGCGGCGAGATCGCCCGCGCCGTTCGAGTTGCCGTTCAGGTCTGCGTCAATGGGTTCGCGCGCGGCCATGTCGTCGCGCGCCGCCATGTCGTTGGCGAGATCGGTGTTGCCGCCCGCGAGTTGATCGATGATGTGTTCTTCGATCTCGCGCTTCTCTTCCTGCGCGACCACCTCTTCGAGCACGGGGTTTTCCAACAACTGCTGCTGGATGAGTTCGCTCAGTTCGATGGAAGTCATCTGCAACATCTCTATGCGCTGGCGCAACTGCGGCGTCAGCACGAGGCGTTGCGACAGACTGGTTGTGAGCTTGACGGACATACCTGTACTTAATAATGACTAAACTTAAAACTTCGCCGGGTTGTTGAACTTGAAACGCTTTTAGAAAGCGTGCGGGGAGATTATAACCTATCCGCGCCGTCTGTGCAGCGACTTCATCGGACGAAATTTCACAAGCGGAATTTTTCGCCGAGGTAGAGACGCCTCACTTCCGCGTCTTCCGTCAGCGCGAGAGGCGCGCCCGAACGGAAGATGCGCCCTTCGGCCATGATGTAGGCGCGATCCGTCACGCCGAGCGTCTCGCGCACGTTATGATCCGTGATCAAAATCCCTATGCCGCGCCCACGCAGATACAAGATCATCTTTTGAATCTCGTCAACCGCTTTCGGGTCGATTCCGGCGAACGGCTCGTCCAGGAGGATGAACTGCGGCTCGGTCGCCAGAGCGCGCGCGATCTCGGTGCGGCGTCGCTCGCCGCCCGACAGCGACTCGCCGCGCGTGTTGCGCACGTGCCCGATGCCGAACTCCTCCAACAACTCTTCGAGCCGTTTGAAACGCTCGCGGCGACGCAGCCCCATCGTCTCAAGAATAGCGAGCACGTTTTCCGCGACTGTCATCCTGCGAAACACGGAAGGCTCTTGCGGCAGGTAGCCTACGCCGAGGCGCGCGCGCAGGTACATGGGGAGTTTCGTGATGTCGCGGTCGCCGAGCCGTATGCGCCCGCCGTTCGGGCGTTCCAACCCGATGATCATGTAGAAGGTTGTCGTCTTGCCCGCGCCGTTCGCGCCGAGCAGGCCGACGACCTCACCCGGCTCGACGTGCAAGTTCACGCCGTCCACCACGCGCCGCTTGCCGTAAGACTTCACGAGATCGCTCGCCGCGAGCGCCTGATGCGACGGCGACTCCGGCAAACGCGTGCTCTCAACCGCGCGCGCCTCCTTCCGCTCGACCTCGATTATTTCTTCCGTCTGCAAAAACCAACTCCTTAAAGCAGTGACAAGTGACGAGTGACGAGTGACAAGATAGCAATCATGCTTCCAACTTGTCACTCGTCACCTGTCACTTGTCACTGTTTCTTAATTCTGTGCGACGAGCGGACGCGACCCGTGGATTGCGCGCCGCCGGGGCTGTCGGAGACGACGCGATTGTCGCGCAGGTAGATGGTGAAGCGGCGGCTCTCGCTCGTGCCCTGCTGCGCGTCTTCCACGCGCGCCGGTTCGCCCGTCAACATCACCGTCTCGTCGGCGGCTGTGTACTGCGCCCAGTTGCCCGTGCCGCGCTTGCCCGGCTGCGTGACGACGACCGTGCGCTCCGCGACCATGCGCTCGACCTCGCCCACCTCTTTCATCAAATGAACGTCGGCCACCTCGCTCGTGATGCGCTCCGTGCCCTGCTTGATGTCAACGTTGCCTTCATAGTGCAGCAAACGATTCGTGTCCGAGTAGAACATGCGATTCGAGGTGGCGAAGACGGGCACGACCGTGCGCGCGCCCGTAGGCTCTTTGCGCCGCGCCTGATAGAGCGCGCTCTGCACGTGGCCGTCGCCCTCCATGCGCCGGTTGTCGCGCCGGAGCGTCAAACGATCCGCGCTCACGAAATTGTCGTCCTGCCACGCGCGCGCCTCGCCCGTGTAGATGCCGATGCCCGTCTCGTGTTGAAACTCGACCGAGTTCGAGACGATGAAGACCGGGCTTTTAACTTTGGAGAAAGGCGTCGCGCCGTTCGTCTGCTCCTGACTGTAATAGGTGGTCTGCGCTTTGCCGCGCCCGTAAGAGATTTTTTTGCGCGTGTCGGAATCTATCTCCGTCGCTTTCAGGCGCGCGCGCGAATCCCACACGACGGGCGAACCGTTGCGCAAACGCACCGTCTCGTCGGCGGCGGTGTAGGTAGCCTCGTGTGCCTGCCCGTTGCGGTCTGCGTCGTTGAACTGCGCCTCGCCCTGCGCGTAGAGCCGCTCCACGTCCTGCGTCTCGCGCACGAAGTAGGCGAACATCTTCTGCGACGTGACGGTGCGAACTGAACGCTTCGAGTCCGGCGCGACGGGCGTGAGGACGGCTTTCGCGCCGCCCGTCGCGTTAAACTCGCGCGCCAGATTTCCTGACTCGAAGAATAGACAGTCGAAGCGCGGGGCGTTCAAAGTCTTGCGGTCGGCGAGCGCGTTCTGCTGCACGGGTTCGACGATGAGTTCGGCGTCGCCGACGGCCTCTGCACGTTCGACATCTTTCGCGCCCGTGCGCCAGAACACTTTGACCATGTTGGCGGTCAACTTTTTATTCGCGGCGTTCGCATCGTTTGCGCGCGTGCGCGGCGCGGCCATCGTGACGACGGAGCGGCCTTCGGCGCGCATCTCCTTGAGCAAACTCTGCTCGCCCGCCGGTTCAAAAAAGACTTGCAAAGCGCCCGGCGCGGAGATTTGCACTTCCGAGTCGGCGTCGAGCGTGCGCGCGTGCGCGTTCTGCGAAGCGACGGCGTTTTGTAGCTGCTGGTTGCCGTCGAAGAAGAAATCCATGTGGACGGAGCGCACTTCCGCCGCGCGCCCGGCGTCCATCGTGCGCAAATATGAATTGGTGCGCGCCTCTATGCGCTGGATGCGCTTCTGCTCGCTCAGGAATCCGGCGAGCGTCTCGCCGCTCATGATGTCCTGATCCTGCTCGGCGGTCGCGCCGCCGCTGAAGGCGAGGTGCATCCGCGCCTGATCGAAGTCGCCGCGCGGCGCGCGGATCGTCACGGGTCGGTTGCGCGTGCTGTTCGGTTGCGCTTTCGCCGCCGCGCTCGTCGCATCGGGCTTCACGGTGATCTCTACGTTCCCGCGCAACTCCATCTTCTTATTCTTCGCATCGACCGTGGCGGCGTCCGAGCGGCCTTCGATGTTCTCGCGCGCGAACGTGACGGGCGCGGACACTTCGGCGCGCTCGTTCTTCACGTCATAACTGATCGTCTCGGACTTGGCGATCAACTTATCGCGCGTCTCGACCTGCACGTTGCCGTTAAAGACGATGCTCTCGGTCTCCACGAAATAGATGGCCTGCCGCGCGTCAATCTTGTCGGGGTGATCGCGCCCCGCCGCGTAATACTCGATGTGCGCGTTCTCTAATTCGTGATGGCCGTCGGAGTAGGACGTGGCAAGCGTGGCACGCACGAGCATCGTCAGGCGATTCCCCTCCGTCACGCGCCGCTCATAGTTTTCCACGCGCCGCTCAACGGTCGTCGAAAGCTCCGCCTTGCCCGGGATCAAACGAAACGGTCGATTGTTGCGACCGCGATAATACGCGATGCCGACATAAACCAGACTCCCGACGAGCGCCAGCGACGCCAGCACGCGCAAAATCACGGGAGCGCGCGCGCGCAACCCGATTAACGACGGTGCTCTCCTTCTCCTTACTTCTTGCATCTCAAATACAGTGACGAGTGACTGGTGACGAGTGACGAGATAAAAACAGATTTCAAGTTAAAGGTTTCAAGTTTCAGGACTGCGGCTCTTTTGTCTTTAACTTGTCACTTGTCACCCGTCACTCGTCACTGCCTTCTCATTCCTTCCACGATCAACTGCAAACGCCTTTCGCCGCGCCAGACGTTGGTTTCGACGGCGTAAGCCAGTTCGATGCGGTCGCCCGCGCGCGGCGTTGCTGCCGATTCTTCCGCGCCGCCCCACCAGAGCGCTTCGAGCGGGCGCGCGTTGTCGTCGCCCGCCGCGACTTCAAATTTCAAATGGCGCTCTTTGAGGACGCGCGCCTCTTTCGTGACGCGCACGTCGCGCGACAAAAAGACGGGGCGCGGCCACTGCGCGCCGAAGGGTTCGAGCCGTTCGAGTTCGTCTGCGAGCGCGAGCGTGAGCGCGCTCGTCGGCAACTCGGCATCAACTTTGATCGCGGTCGCGCAGTCCTCCGCGCGATCAACTAAAAATTTGACGGCGTGCTCGTGGAGGCGACGGCGGAGTTCGGGAATGTTCTCACGCCGGATGGTGAGTCCGGCGGCTTGCGCGTGGCCGCCGAAAGTTTCAAGGAGATCGGCGCAGGCGGTCAGCCCGTCAAGCAGGTGATAACTTTCGACGCTGCGCGCGGAGCCGTGCCCCGTCCCGTCTTCGTCGAGCGAGATGACGACGCAGGGGCGCATGAGCCGCTCGGCGATACGCGAGGCGGCGAGGCCGATGACGCCTCGATGCCAGCCGTCGCCCGCGATGACCGCGACCGCGCCGCAGTCGCCGCTGCGTTCGTATTCGGCGACGGCGCGCGCGGTGATCGCGCGCTGCATCACCTGTCGCTCGCGATTGCGCGCGTCGAGGTGTTCGGCTAAGCGCCGCGCTTCGTTCTCATCCGTCGTCTCGAATAGTTCGACGACGGCGCGCGCGGCGTCCATGCGCCCCGCCGCGTTGATGCGCGGGCCGAGTCGGAAGCCCAGATCGCTGCAACGCATGTCGCGCCCGTCGCCGCAGCCCGCCACTTCCATCAAGGCGCGCAAGCCCGGGTTCGTCGCGTTGACGATGTCGGCGAGGCCGAGCGCGACGATGGCGCGGTTTTCGCCGACGAGCGGCGCAACGTCCGCGACCGTGCCGATGGCGACGACCTTGAGGAAGCCCTTGATCAAGCTCTCGCGCCCGCGCTCGCGCAAAAGGGCGTGCGCGAGTTTGTAGGCGACGCCGACGCCCGCGAGATTTTTGTCAGGATAGTTGCAGCCGCGCTGGTTGGCGTTGAGGACTGCGAAGGCGGGCGGCGCGCCCTCGTCGTCGTCGGGCAGGTGATGGTCTGTGACGATCACGTCGAGGCCGTTCGAGCGCGCCCATTCGAGCGGCTCGTGCGCGCGTATGCCGCAGTCAACGCTGATGACGAGCGTGCAGCCGTCGGCCTTCGCGCGTTCGAGCACGTCCTGACGTATGCCGTAGCCTTCCGTGAAGCGGTGCGGGACGTGGAAGCGCGTCGCGGCTCCGAGCAGTTGGAGCGCGCGCCGCAGGACGACCGTGCCCGTCGTCCCGTCAACGTCGTAGTCGCCATAGATCAAAATCTGCTCGCCCGCGTCAACCGCACGCAGCACGCGCCGCACGGCGTCCGTCATGCCGAGCATCAGCGTCGGGTCGTGCAGTTGAGAGAGCGACGGGTGGAGGAGCTTCTGCGCGGAGTCAACGGACTGGACGCCGCGCGCGACGAGCAGACCGGCGACGACCTGAGAGACGCCGAGACGCGCGGCGAGGGCTTCGGCCTGCGCCGCGTCGTAGCCGCGCACGCTCCACTGTGTAGGGCTGATGGTTTGCATTCTTACTCTGCGAACCAGCCGTTCGGGTCGAGCAGTTTGACGCCGATGCGCTGCCGCCCGTCTTCTTCGTCCGTCCAGATGCCGTTGACTTCGGCGTCGAGCGGGTGGCCGAAGGGCGGCGTGAGACGGAGCACCGCGCCGAGTTCGACGGAGGCTTCGGCGATCAAAGTCGCGCCGCCGCGCGAGACGCGCACGGCCTCGCCGCTCTCCTTGAAGGGCGCGCCCGAAGGCGCACGGCCTTCGAGTTCGACGGGAAAATTGACGGGGACGCGTGGGCTGCGTGGGCGCTGCGAAGGCGAGTTTTCGGGTTCGCTTTTGGTTTCGTTGTTCATCGAATCTCTGTAGACCCCTTTCTGAATCGAGTCAGAAAACTGCACGGCAACTGTGCGGAACAGGGGCACGAGAGAGTTTAACCGAAACGCGGGATAACGGCGAGCGCGTTGGCGAGATAGCTTCTGGTTCTCCTAACTCGATGCGGATAAAAAATTTTCTTGACAGGAAAATGCAGCCCACGTATAAGCATGACGTTGCCTTTCCCAACGCGCAGGCATACGCAGCAAAATTCGCCAGCCTCACGCAAGAAGAAGTATCAAGGATGCGCCGCCGAATCTCCGAAAGAATTTGGCTGACTGGTAAATTTTGATTTCCCTGAACGGGCGCGACTTCACCACTCAATCTGCTCCCGGTTCATTCACCCACTCACGACCGCTCTCTCAATCTCCTAAGGAGACATTTTATGACAAAGTACGTGGTTTCTCTGCTACTAGGGATAGTTGCAACCATAGCTTTAGTTTTCAACCCGGCGGGCAGAGCCAATGTCAACACGGCACAGGCGAGCGTCCTCCGGCAGACCCCTCAAGTAGAAAATAAAACCCAATCCTTAAAGTTTGTCAGCCTCACGCAAAGCGAAGACTCATATATCTTAAAGCTGAGAAATGCCTCCAATAAAGATGTCAACGGATACTCGCTCGGCGGAAATCCTAATTCAACGATCACGACTGACTTTACTATCGGCAGCAAAGTTGTCGTCCCCGATGAAGTGATCGAAGTGCCCCTTCCCATTTCCAACTTCGTCAATAGTTCCGCAGTATCCACACCACCGACGGTTGCCATCCTCGCAGTTTTCTTTACGGACGGCACGGCGGAAGGAGTGCCGTCCGCCTTAGCGGAAACTAAAGCAAGACGTTTGGGCGTAAAAATTCAGATACAGCGGGTTCGCCAATTAGTTAAAGACTTTTTGGCTTCCAAAGATGTTAATACACCGGAGGCGCTCAACAATCTCAAAGCCAGAATTGCTTCCTTACCGGAAGAGCCGGAGGCGCACATGTCGCCAAGAGTCGGAAGCGGCCTGCGCAGCGCTAAAGAAGATGTCCTCAGGGAGATTGAGGAAGCCGCGCAAACGGGGGGTCAATACCAGGATATTTTGACTGAGGTGGATCAAAAGTTAGAGAAGCGGCTGAAAAAGCTTGCTCATTGATGACGTGATTAGCCCCCGACATCGGTTATCAACATAACCAATAATGAAGGAGACACCCCTTGAGAGCCTCACTTCTCTTCTGTCTCGCGCTTACATTGTGCATTACGCTTTCCCACCAATCTGCTCAAGCTGAATGCTTGCAATATGAATCCAGCCAGCCGGATTATTACAAGTACTGCGGCGGCGTCGGGAATGATCGAAACATCGTCAAAAAGTCCTACTGGAATATCTACTGGTATGGCGACAATTTCGGAAACGTGACGGCGAGCCGCGCACATTACCCGACGACGGGCTACGGGCAATGCGGGTTCAGCCTCGCGGGCGCATTAGAGAAACAATGCGATCCTATTTTTTACTCACCGCGCGTTATAAACAATACGGCTTCAAGCACAGCTACATGGGAGCAGCGTGTAATGAGCTTACAGGTGGCGCGGCGTGAAGGTGGCCTCTGGCAATGTGAGTTATTCAGTGACACGTTTTACTCCCAGACTGATAATTGTTACAGCGGTAGTGGCCGCCATTGCACGACTCCGGGTATAAACGGGACTTGTCCGCCCGGAACTTATCCAGACGACGGCATGTGCTGCTCCTCTGGCGGCTGTAGCGGCGTCTCTGCCTCCAACTCGCTCGCATCCTCACCCTCTGCCTCACTCGCCCCCGGCGGCGGTGGCGGCTGCTCCTGCGACCCGGACGAGGCGATGAACTGCCAGATCATCGGCGGCGACTGGCAGGACTCCTCCTGCTCCTGCGTCTCGCCCGTTATCCTAGACACGCGCGGCGACGGCTTCTCTCTGACAGCGAGCACCGCAGGCGTCAGTTTCGATATAGATGGCGACGGCACACCGGAGCGCCTGTCGTGGACGGCTGCCGACTCCGACGACGCCTTCCTCTTCCTCGACCGCAATCAGAACTCGGTGGTGGACAGCGGGCAGGAGTTATTCGGCAACTTCACGCCGCAGCCCTCCCCGCCACAAGGAGAAGCGAAGAACGGCTTCCTTGCGCTCGCCGTCTATGATTGGGCGAGTAACGGCGGGAATGGAGACGGCGTGATTGATTCGGGAGATACGATCTTCTCGCGCTTGCGGCTGTGGCGGGACATGAATCATAACGGTGTCTCTGAGCCGCAGGAGTTACACACCTTGCCGTCGTTAGACATCGTGAGGCTGCACTTGAAGTACAAGGAGTCGAAGCGCGTGGACGAGCACGGGAATCACTTCCGGTATCGCGCCAGGATTGAGGATGCGCAGGGGGCGAAGGTGAATCGCTGGGCGTGGGACGTGTTCCTCGTCAAAGCACCGTGATCACGGCTTAGTCATGTTTGTCATAGCGTAATGAAAACGCCTGAAGGCTGTGGCCGACAGGCGTTTTCATTTTACACGGCGCAGATGTTGCCGGATGAAGGTTGTCTAGCGCCTCAACGTCGCAGACCGAATTTAAGTTGACCGGATGAAGCCGCCCGCGAGCAGCAGGAGTATCGCTGTGCCGACGACGAGGCGGTAGCCGATAAAGATGCCTGTGGAGTGTGTGCGCAGGAAGCGCAGCAGAAACCAGATCGAGGCGTAGCCGACGAGCGCCGAGACGATGGTGGCAACGATGAGCGGCAGCGCGCTCCCCGCAGGAAGTTTCTCTACGGCCTCGCGGAGTTCGAGCAGGCCGCTCGCGGCAATCGCCGGAATCGAGAGAAGGAACGAAAAGCGCGCCGCCGTCTCGCGCGTCTCGCCCGCAAACAGCCCGCCCATGATGGTCGAACCCGAACGGCTCGCGCCCGGAATGAGCGCCAACACCTGCGCGCCGCCCACCGCGAGCGCGTCCTTCAAGCCCAGGTCTTTCATCTCGCGTTGGCGCTTGCCCACACGCTCCGCGAGCGCCAGCAGCAGCGCGACGCCGATCATCATCGTCGCAATCACCCAGAGATTTTTCGTGAACGTTCCTTCGATCTGCTTTTTGAAGGCGAGTCCGACGACGGCGACGGGGATCGAGCCGATGACGACGAGCCAGCCGAGCCGCGCGTCGTCCGACAAACGCGAGACGCGTTGTCTGATACTGCCGTCAGCCGCGCGCGTCTCGTGCGGTCGCGCGCCGCCTCTCAGGAGCGCGAAGTGATCGCGTATGAAGGCGACTGTTATCGCCCAGATGTCCGGCGCGAAATAGATGAGCACGGCGAGGAGCGTGCCGAGTTGGATGACGGCGATGGTGGCGGTCGTCTGTTCGGCGCGCAGGGTCGGCTCGACGCCTTCGTAGAGGCCGAGAGCGCGTGCGGCGAACAGCAGGTGAGCCGTCGAACTGATCGGGATAAACTCCGTCAACCCCTGCACGATGCCGATGATGATGGCTTGAAAAATGTTCATTCTATGTTATTCGCGGAGCGCAAGCGTTGTTATTCGCGGAGCGTGGCGTTGGCGAGCATGCGGTCGTAGAGCGCGGTGGGCAGCCACTTGATGACGCGCGAGATGGCGGCCAGTTGCCACGGGAAGGCGTAAGTGCGCCTGCGCGCTTCGATGGCGCGGAGCATCATTTTCGCCGCGCGTTCGGGTTCTAACAGAAAAGGCATTTTCTGGTTGCGCCCGCGCGTCATCGGCGTGTCTATGAAGCCGGGATGAATCGTCGTGACGTAGATGCCGCGCGGTCTGAGTTCCGCGCGGAGGCTCTCGAAAAACGTGGAGAGCGCGGCCTTGCTCGCGCAGTAAGCGCCCGAACCGGGAAAGCCGCGATAAGCCGCGAGGCTTGAAATGCCTACGAGTTGGCCGCTGCCGCGCGCGATCATCTCCGGCAGCACCGCCGCCACGGAGTTCATCGCGCCAAGCACGTTGACGGAGAGCACCTGCGTCACGACTTCGATGTCGAACTCGCGCGCCAGAGTGATCTCGCCGATGCCTGCGTTGGCGACGAGCACGTCAATCTCTCCGAACTGCTCCCTGACTTTCGCCGACGCCGCACGCACTTCTCCCGCATCGCGCACGTCAACCGCGACGGCGAACGCGCGCCCTCCGGCGGCTTCAACTTTTGCGACGACTTCGCGCAAAACTTCCGCGCGCCGCGCCAGCAACCCGACACGCGCGCCTCGCCGCCCGAACTCGACGGCCAGCGCCTCGCCGATGCCGCTCGACGCGCCCGTGATCAAAACTGTCTTATCCGACCAGTTCACCTGTGTACTCAACCTCTAACAAAGTTCCGCGACGTGTCCGCCGAGCACGCGCAAGGCGCGCGGGAGATCGTCCTGTTTGATTAGGAGATGATCGCGCGAGAAGGCCGTGAGCGCGCCGACGGGAACGCGTGCGTCGGCGAGTATCGCGGTCAAGCGCGCGAGATAGCCGGTGACGTTCCAGCCGAGTTCGATGTCGAACGTCAAGAGTCGCCAGCCCATTTCGACGCGCGCGTCGCGCAGGGCGTGGCGCATCACGAGCCAGTCCTCTTCCTCGACGAGCAGCGTCACTTCGTACCCGTCGCGCAGGAGCATGAACGGTGCTGACGCGCGCGGGCTGAGTTCCGGCTGTTCGAGCAGGCGCGCCCAATCCTCGTGGCGCATTCCGACGAGGACGAACGTTGCGGGCGCAACTTCCACCTTCGTGCGGCTCAGAAGTTCCGCCGCCGACTCGTTGTGCTGTGCGTCAATCATTAAACTGCGATGAGATACCCGGCCAGTTGAAAAAAATTCTTCGCGCCTCCGGTCTTTACTTCTTTGCGCCTACAGCGTGAAAAACAGTTCTCGCTGGAGGCGCAAAGTTAAAACTTAAGGCGCAAAGAATTCTACCAATCGCTAGACTTGAACGACGACCGGAACGATGACGGGGCGCGCGCCCGTCTGCTTCTGTATGTAGCGTTTGAGTTCGACGCGGACGCGCTCTTTCAGGAGCGTCAGATCGCGCCGCTCCGTCGCGGGCGCTTTCTCGACCGCCTCCGTCGCGATGCGTTGCAAGTTCTTGATGAAACCGTTCGAGCCGTCCGCGCCGACCACGCCGCGCGACATGATCTCCGGCGTCGTTTCGAGTTCGCCCGTCGCTTCGTTCAAAGTCAGGATCGGCGTCAGCACGCCGTCGTAAGCCATCTGGCGACGCTCGCGCACGGTCTCGCGCCCGATCTCCTCGAAGCCCGAATCGTCTATGAAGGTGCGTCCAACGTCGCGCTTCTCGATGACGGTGGCGCGGTCGGCTGAGAGTTCGAGCACGTCGCCATTCTCGATCATGATGACGTTCTCGTCGGCGTAGCCGAGATGGTTTTTGACGAACTCCTTGTGGCGATACAGCATCCGGTACTCGCCGTGAATCGGCACGACGAACTTCGGACGGACGGCCTCGGTCATAATTCGTATGTCTTCCTGCGAGGCGTGGCCGCTGACGTGTATGAGGCGGCGCTTCTCGTCGATGATGTTGCCGCCGCGCTTGTAGATGTCGCCGATAAGGCGCGAGATGGCGCGCTCGTTGCCCGGAATGATGCGCGCCGAGAGCACGACCGTGTCGCCCTCCTCAATGCTCAAGCCTTTGTACGACTGCGAAGCGAGTTGCGCAAGGACTGCGCGCGGCTCGCCCTGCGAGCCCGTGATGAGATAGACGATCTCGTCGTCGGGCATCTTCTTCGCTTCGTTGAGCGAGACCATCTCGTTCTCATGCACGTCGAGGTAGCCGAGCCGTTCGGCGATCTCGACGTTCTTCAACATCGAACGACCAAGCACGCAGACTTTGCGGTCGAACTGCTGCGCCACGTCGAAGACGATCTGCAAGCGGTGAATCGAAGAGGCAAACGCGGCGACGATGATGCGTCCCTCCGCCTCCTCGAAAATCTCCTCAAAAGCGGGAATGACGGCGCGTTCCGAAGGCGTGCGCCCGGGCACGGTCGCGTTCGTCGAGTCGGACAAAAGCGCGAGCACGCCCTCCTGCCCGTAACGCCGGAGCGTGCGCAGGTCAATCGGCTCGCCGATCACGGGCGTCTCGTCAACCTTGTAGTCGCCCGTGTGAATGATCGTCCCGACGGGCGTGGTGATGGCGAGCGAGAAGCAGTCGATCAGCGAATGCGAAGCGCGTATGAACTCGACTTTGAAGACGCCGATGTTGACCACGTCGCGCGGCTCGACGCGATGAATCAGCACGTCGTTCAGCAAATTGTGTTCTTCCAGTTTGCTTTCGGCCAAGCCCACCGTGTAGTGCGAGGCGTAGACGGGCACGTTGAATTTTTTGAGTATGTAGGGCAGCGCGCCGAGGTGGTCTTCGTGCCCGTGCGTGAGGACGATGGCCGTGATGTGTTCGCGGTACTCGTCCAGAAAATCGAAATCGGGCACGCACACGTCAACGCCGTAGGCGCTCTCTTCGGGGAAGCCCATTCCGGCGTCAACGACGATCATCTCGTCGCCATAGCGCACCGCCATGCAGTTCATCCCGAACTCGCCGACGCCGCCGAGCGGGATTAGTTCAATCACCTTGTTCACTATTGTTTCTTACTCTCCAGACCAAGCGACATGTTTCATCGCAGGATAAAATCGTTGAGGGAATGTTTAACCGTGCAGTATAGCACAGCGACGCGCATTCCCTTGAACGGCGACGCCGCAAGGCGCGGCAATTACTAAAATAAAAATCAATTGACAACCCCCGACCCGAATTTGCTACTATCCTTGAAGGCCGCCGGATTCGCTTCCTGTAAGCCCGTCTTCAAGCGCACGCCGCGAAGTCTCCTCAACAGATCAACACTTCAATAGTTCGACACTTCATCACGTACCGCGCCCGCACTGCGTAATAAATCTTATGGCAATGACTAACGAACGATTCGACGAGATGGTCAAGCGTCTCGAAATAATGGCGACAAACGAGCCGGCGAAATATCGCCTCCGCGTCGCGCTGCTCGCCGTGCTCGGCTACGCCTATATCGCGCTGGTGCTGACCGTGCTGCTCGGGCTTTGCCTGCTGTTAGTGGGCATCGCGATCAGTGTCGGCAAAGCCAACCTGATCATCATCAAGGTCGGGTGGGTTCTGCTCGTGCTGGCGGCGGTCGTGATTCGCTCGCTGTGGGTGAAGCAGACGCCGCCCAAAGGCTTCGAGTTGACGCGCGCCGACGCCCCGCGCCTCTTCGACCTCATCGAAGAACTCACCAAGTCGCTCGGCGCGCCGCGCATTCACCACGTACAGATGTTGGACTTCTTTAACGCGGCGGTCGTGCAAGTGCCGCGCTTCGGCTTCTTCGGCGGTTACAAAAACTACCTCCTGCTCGGTCTGCCCGACCTGCAAGCCTGCCCGCCCGCGCAATTTCGCGCCACGCTCGCGCACGAACTCGGACACCTCTCCGGCCAACACGGGCGCTTCGCCAGTTGGATTTATCGCCTCCGCCGGACGTGGGGGCAATTGCTACAGCGTCTGGAAGCCGACGGGCGCTGGGGGTCGCTCATCTTCACCTCGTTCCTGAACTGGTACGCGCCCTACTTTCAAGCCTACTCGTTCGTCCTCGCGCGCAAGCACGAGTACGAGGCCGACGAAGCGGCGGCGCGTCTGACCGGCGCTCGGAACGTCGCCGAGATGCTCATAGACACGCGGCTCAAGGAAAGTTATCTGGAAGAAAACTACTGGCCGCAAATTTACCGTCGCGCCGAAACGGAAGCCCAACCCGCCGCAGACGTTTACGCCAACCTCCCGCTCACGCTCGGCGAACCCGTCGCGCAAGAGTCACTCGCGCGCGGACTCCAACTCGCACTGGCACGAAAAACCGACTCCGCCGACACGCACCCCGCACTCGCAGACCGCCTGCGCGCGCTCGGCTACCCGTCGCAAAACGGCAATGGTAACGGCGACTGGGTGGAGCACTACAAGATCGCGCCCGTCGAACAGAGCGCGGCGGATTTCTACCTCGGCTCACACGCGCAGACGCTCGTTGCGCAGTTCGACCGCGCGTGGCAGGAGAGCATCGCGGAACAGTGGAGCGAGCGACACAACTACGTCCTGCGCTCGCAGAAGACGCTCTCGGAACTCGAAGAGAAAGCGCGTAGCGGCGGCGCGCTCGCCTTCGACGAAGCGTGGCTGCGCGCCTCGCTCGCGGCGGAATTCAAGACGCCCGAAGAGGCGACGCCGCTCCTGCGCCACGCGCTCGATCTTCGCCCCGCTCACGCGGGCGTAAACTTCCTGCTCGGCCAAACGCTACTACGGCAAGCGGACGAAGCGGGCATCGCCCATCTCGAACGGGCTGCGTCGCTGGAGCAGGACTTGCTCATCCCCGCCTGCCAGATTTTGTTCCAACACTTCAACGCGCAAGGCCAAACGGAGCAGGCCGAGCGTTACCGCGAGCGTGCGAATCAATATTATGCGAAGCTCGAAGCGGCGCAACCGGAGCGCGCGACCATCCGTTCGCCGAAGGAGTTGATCTCGCATCAGGCCGATCCGGCGGAGGTCAAGCGCCTGTGCGAACAGTTAAGCCAACTCCCGCGCGTCAAGAAGGCATACCTCGCGCAAAAGAGGTTGAAGCTGTTCCCCGAAAAGCCTCTCTACGTGCTCGGCGTCGTGCCCAAAGTGCCCTGGTATCAACTCAACCACGACAAGGCGAACCGCAAGCTGGTTGACCAACTCGCCGCGCAACTCTCATTTTCGGGGGAGACTTTGATCCTCGCCTTGGCCGGAGACAACAAGAAATTCCTCAAAGGTTTTCGCAAGCTCGAAGGCTCGCAAATTTTTTCCTGACTCTTTTCCTGACCCGTTCGCGCTCGACGCTCAACCGGCGTAGGATTCGAGCGTGCGCGCGAGCGCGACCCACTCGGCGAGCGTTAAAGTCTCGGCGCGTCTTTGCGGTTCGACGCCCGCGCGTTCGAGTAGTGCACGTGCGTCGCCCGCCGCCTCGATGCGGCGCGCGAGTGACGGAGTCGTGTGGCGCAAATTATTGAAGATGGTCTTGCGTCGCTGCGCGAACCCGGCGCCCACCACCTGCCACAGCAACGCCTCGTCCGACACCTCAGCCGCCGCGCTCTCACGCACGACGAGGCGCACGACCGTGCTCCACACTTTCGGCACGGGACGAAACGCCTCGGGCGCAACGTCGAACAACGGCTGCGCCTCGCAATATGCTTCGGTCAACACGGACAGGTAGCCGCGCTCGCTCGCGCCCGGCGCGGCGGTGATGCGTTCGACCACTTCGCGTTGGAGCATCAAGACCATCTCCGACAGGCAACGCCGCGCGTCGAAAAGCCTTTGCAGGATGGCCGTCGAAATGTTGTAAGGAAGATTGGCGACGACGCGCGCCGCGTGCGCGGGCGCGATACCTGCGCAGTAGTCGAACGCGAGCGCGTCGGCTTCGACGAGCGTAAACGTCTCGCGCCCGCCGAATTTATCTCGCAACACCGGAACAAGCTCGCGGTCGAACTCAATCGCAACGAGCCGCCCGACCTCTCCGATCAAACGCGCCGTCAACGCCCCGCGCCCCGCCCCGATCTCAACGACGGTTTCACCCGCGCGCGGCGCAAGCTCGCGCACGATGCGCGCCGCCACGCCCTCGTCCACCAGAAAATTCTGCCCCAGACTCTTCTTTGCCATAAGAAAACAGTGACGAGTGACGAGTGACAAGTGACGAGTTGAAGACAAGTGATCAGCGACGAGTGACAAGCAAAGACAAGCGACGAGACGTAAGACGAGTTCTTTGTTTTAACTTGTCACTCGTCACTCGTCACTCGTCACTGTCTTCAAGTATCCGGTGATTTCGACATCGCCGCCGTGCTCTGCGATCTCAACGTCGTGGAGGCGCGCGGCGTCGGCGATGCGTGTTGCGCCCGCGCCCGCGACGGCGGGCTTCGCGTCGCTGCCGCCGATGATGAGTGGCGCGATAAAGAAACTGACTTTATCTGCGAGCCGCGCATCGAGGAACATTCCGGCGACGGTCGCGCCGCCTTCGACCAGCACGCTTTGCAGCGAACGACGATGTAATTCTTCGAGCACCGACGCGAGATCGCGCGAGCCGCGCGGCACGCGCACGATTTCGACGCCGAGCGTTTGCAAAGTCGTCGCCGCGCCCTCGTCGGCTGCGTCGGAGGTGAAAACGATGAGCGGCGTTTCGCGCGCCGTCCGTGCGAGTTGCGAGGCGGGCGAGAGTTGTAAGTTGTCATCGAGCAGGACGCGCGTGAGCGGGCGGTGGCGCGGGAGTCGGCTGCGATCCGTGAGCAGAGGGTTGTCCGCGCCCGCCGTGCCCGCGCCGACGAGGATGGCGTCGTATTCGTGTCGCAACTCGTGGACGCGCGCGCGCGACTGTTCGTTCGTGATCCAGCGCGCGTCGCCCGTGCGCGTGGCGATGCGCCCGTCGAGCGACGCGGCGAGTTTGAGATGCACGAAGGGGCGCGCGTCTCGCATCGCGTGAATGTACTTCTCGTTGAGCCGCGCCGCCTCGCGCGCGAGCAGTCCGACCTCGACTTCCAGGCCCGCTTCGCGCAGGTGCGAGAAGCCGCGCCCCGACACGAGCGGGTTCGGGTCTTCGACGGGCGCGACGACGCGGCGCACGCCCGCGCCGATGAGCGCGACGGTGCAGGGCGGCGTGCGTCCCTGATGCGCGTGCGGTTCGAGCGAGACGTAGGCGGTCGCGCCGCGCGCACGCTCTCCGGCCTGTTCGAGCGCGAGCGTCTCGGCGTGCTTGATGCCCTCGTACAAATAGAAACCTTCGCCGACTACTTCTCCATCGTCGCGCGCGATGACGCAACCGACGAGCGGGCTGGGGCTGACTTGCCCCACGCCGCGCGCCGCGAGTTCCAACGCGCGTCGCATCAAACGCGAGTCTAAGTCTGCGGTCTGGAGTCTGGAGTCTGGAGTCAAAGCAATAATTCAGGCGGCGGCTGTGTTCAAACGAGCGGCGGCTATCGTCCGCGTCCGGAGGCCGGGGTCTGAGTGGAGTCTTAAGTTCCGGCTCGCGACTTCAGACTCCAGACTTCAGACCTCTTTTATGCGAAGAGTCCGTCAACGTAATGCTCTGCGTTGAAGACGACGAGGTCGTCAACCTTTTCGCCGATTCCGGCGTAGCGAATGGGTAGGCCGAGTTCTTTCGAGATGGCGACGGCGATGCCGCCTTTGGCCGTGCCGTCGAGTTTCGTTAGCACGATGCCCGTCACGCCCGCGACTTTCAAGAATTGCCGCGCCTGTTCCAGCCCGTTCTGGCCGGTCACGGCGTCGATGACGAGCAGTGTCTCGTGCGGCGCGCCTTCCACTTCGCGACCCGCGACGCGTTTCATCTTCTCCAGTTCGGCCATCAGGTTCGACTTGTTGTGGAGGCGTCCGGCGGTGTCAACGATGAGCACGTCGGAGTTGCGCGCCTTCGCGGCTTTGAGCGAATCGAAGAGGACGGCAGCCGGATCGGTTCCCTGCTTCTGCTGTATGAGCGGGACGCCCGTGCGTTCGGCCCAGATGGCGAGTTGGTCGGAGGCGGCGGCGCGGAAGGTGTCAGCCGCGCAGATCAAAACGTCGTTGCCTTCGGCCTTGATGCGTTGCGCGAGTTTGCCGATAGTCGTCGTCTTGCCGACGCCGTTGACGCCGACGATCATCATCACGTAGGGCGAGATGTTTTCCGGCACGTTCGTTTCGGCGGCGACGCCCTTTTCTTCCGAGGCGCGCAGGATGGCGAGCAGTTGATTTTTGATCGCGGACTTCAACGCTTCGATGTCGTTGATCTCTTTGCGCGTGATGCCGCGCCTCACCGATTCGAGAATCTCCAAAGTCGTCGGCACGCCGATATCCGCCGCGATCAGCGCCTCTTCGAGTTCGTCTAATAACTCTATGTCGATCTGTTTGCGCCCTTGAAAGACCGTGTCGATCTTCTCGGAGAGCGATTCGCGCGTGGCGGAGATGGCGTTTTTGAAACGCTTCTCGAAGGTGCGTTCGAGCGCCGCCTCTTCGGCCTGCAACTCTTCGATTGAACGGTCGAGGCCGAGTATGGAGGTGGTGAAACTCGAACGCGTGGGGACGGGTCGCTGCGCTGCGACGCCCGGCCTGGACGGTTCGGGCGTGGTGCGCGATGCGCCGCCCGTCGTCGTTGTCGGTGCAGTTTGTGTCGTCGCATCGCGCGCGGCGTTTGAAGTCGTGCCGCCGATGGCCGTCGTGTCGGTGCTCGTCCTCGCTTGCGGCAGAGGCGTCGGCGCGCCGCCCGTCACGGTCGGCTCAAGCGTGGGCGTCGCGGGCGTGACGACGGCTGCCGCAGTCGAATCGGTGGAAAGATTGGCGGGCGGTTCGGGTCGAGTCGCCGTCGTGTCTTTTGCGTGCGCCGCAGCCTCTTTTTCGGCTGGCGTGAGCGGTTCGTTGAGTCCGAGCGTGATGTAGCGGTCTTCTTTTTTGCGTCGCCAGAATGCCATATGAACGTTCGAGTGCCCTTGTTGAAAATTTCGTTGAATTGAAAGTCGTCGATTATAACTGCATCCGACCATTAGCGACAAAAGGCCAAAGAGCCTGCGCAGGATGAACACACTCGCGCAGACTCTTTTTGTCCGGTGACAGGTTAGGCGTTTAGGCGACGGCGGAAGGCATCACCGCTCCCAGAAAAATTTTCCGCGCGGACGCGCCTGCGGGTAAATCTCGTCCATGTTGCGCGTGTCGTAGAGCACGCCGTTAGCCATGACGAAACTGATCGACTCGCTGTTTTGAATATTGTCGAGCGGGTTCTTGTCCGTGATCATCAGGTCCGCGAGTTTGCCGACCTCGATTGACCCGACTTCCTTGTCCAGCCCGATATATTCCGCGCCCGAGAGCGTCGCCGCGCGCAGGGCTTCGAGCGGCGTGAGCCCGCCCTGTTGCAGCATCCAGAGTTCCCAGTGCGCGCCGAGTCCCTGCAACTGGCCGTGCGCGCCGAGTTGTGCGCGCCCGCCCGCGCGGACGATATCTTTAACCGACTTCGCCAACTCGAAATGATAAAAGTCGTCGTCCGGGGTCATCATGCGGCGACGCGCGCGCGGGTCAATCGTCGAGCGCGGCGTAAAGCGCAAGAGCTTTTCGTTCTCCCAGACGTTCGATTTTTGATACCAGTAATTCTCGCCCCAGATGCCGCCGTAGCCGACGACGAGCGTGGGCGTGTAGCCCGAACGGCTTTTGGCGAACAACTGCACGGCGTCTTTGTAGAGCGGCGCGGTGGGGATGGCGTGCTCGATGCCGGTGTGGCCGTCGAGGATGTGCGTCATGTTGTAGAAGTAGGTCGAGCCGCCTTCGGGGACGACCATCATCTTGTGTTCGCGCGCGGCCTGTATAAGTTGCTGGCGCTGGTTGCGACGCGGCTGGTTGTAGCTCTTGATGGAGAACGCGCCGACGGCCTTGAGCCGCGCGAGATGCCCACGCGCGTCCTCCATGTTGTTGACCGGAGCTTTCTCCGGATTCTCCGCGCCGTAAACCGGATAACCCGTGGAGAAGATGCGCGGCCCGACCATGTGGCCCGCTTTGACCATCTCGGACTGCGCGAAGACTGATTGAGTTGCCGCCGAAGGGTCGTGCGTCGTCGTCACGCCGTAGGCGAGGTTCGCCCAGTAAGGCCACTGTTTTTCGGGGATGATGTCGAGCGTGTTGTAGCCCATGTGCGCGTGCACGTCTATGATGCCGGGCGCGATGGTCTTGCCCGTCATGTCAATCTTGCGCGCTGTTACAGGTATCTCGATTCGCGCGCCGACGGCCTTGATGCGGTTGTCTTCGATGAGGACGCTGCCGCGCTCGATCACTTGATCGCCCTTCATCGTGATGATGCGCGCGTTGGTTAAAGCGACTAAGCCTTTCGGCTTTGCCGACTCGAACTCGAAACCGATCCGCGTCCGGTTAGGTTCGGCGGGCTTTTCGTCCTTCGCGAGTTGACGGTTGATCTGTTCGAGCGTCTGCTCGTAGAAATTTTCGCCGAGCGTCCACTGAACGGATTTGCTGTCGGGCGACCACGTCAGCCAGTCGCCGGAAGATTTCGAGATGGACTTGACGGGCAAAATTGTTTCCGTCGAGTTCATCTTCAAGGTCTTGCCCGTTTGCGGAAACGGCGCGAGGTAAAGTTTGTGCAGTTCTTTGAAGAAGACCCAGTTGTGATCGGGCGACGGCGCGATCTCCGTGGCGAACTTCGCTTCGACATGCCGACGGTAATCGTCGCCGGTGGTTTTCACGCTGCTCAAGGCGGAGAAGATGTTTGCGGGTTGTCCCGCCGGAGTGGGCGCGGAGGGCGATTCGAGGAAGAAGATGCGCTCACCTTTCGGATCGAAACTGAGTATCGGCATGCGCGCGTTCGCGCCGCGACTCTGCAAGTCCATCACGTAGCGGCTCTGTTGGCCGTCCCAGTAATGAATCTCGAAGGCCGATTCGCTGACGAGTTCCTCTTCATGGTTGACGTTGCCGCGCCCCTTGAGATAAGCGATCTTCTGGCCGTCGGGCGAAAAGGCGGGATTCGCGTACTGATCCTGCTTGTCTGTGATCTTGCGCGCGTTCGTGCCGTCGGAGTTTGCGATCCAGACCGCGCCCTTCTCCGCGTCCGACCACGTGACGAAAGTTATCTGTCGCCCGTCGGGGCTGAAGTTCGGCGAGTATTCGAGGTAGTTCGAGTTCAACAGGCGTCGCGGTTCGGCGTCGCCTTCCTTGACGTAAATTTTTCCGAGCGCGCTGTAGATGGTGCGTTCGCCGTGTCTTTTCGTCCAACGGTGCAGGCGCGTGCGTTCGCGCTCGGCGAAGACTTTTTGCGGGAAGCGCACGGCGTCCGCGACGCGCTGCGAGACGCGCGCGCTGAACGGAATCGGCGCGGCCTGTTTCGTCTGCG
>DATHBB010000098.1:0-15560 GCA_035296385.1 Pyrinomonadaceae bacterium
AACGTGGTACGTGCTCTATCGCACGCCCTACGGTCTGCGCCTTCGCGCGGTGGGTGAAAACCCTGAAGCGGCAGATGCGGCGGGCGTCGGCGTCATGCGCGTGCGTTATTCGGCGGTGTTGTTGTCGGGCGCGCTCGCGGCGATTGGCGGCGCGTATTTGTCCATCGGCCAGTCGTCGCTGTTTACGCGCAACATGACATCGGGGCGCGGCTTCATCGCGCTCGCCGCGCTCATCTTCGGCAAGTGGCGACCCGTCCAGACGATGCTCGCGTGCCTCCTGTTCGGCTTCGCCGAGGCGGTCTCGATCCAGTTGCAGGGCAAAAAGCTGTTTTCGGGCGGCGAAATCCCCGTCCAGTTCATCAGCATCGTGCCCTACGTTCTGACGATCATCGTCCTCGCGGGCTTCATCGGCCACTCACGCGCGCCGCGCGCGCTGGGCATCCCGTACCAGAAGGAAAAGTGAACGACTGTCCGTTGTCAGTCGCCAGTTGTCCGTTGTTCGTGTCGGGCGAGTAAGTGGCTAAAGATGAAAATTCAACTTGGACAAGACGAAAACAACTGACAACTGACCACGGACAACTGACTAATCTTTATGGAAACTTCGAGCACAACTTTGTATGAGCGCGCGGAGCATGCGGCGCGGACGATTCGGGCGCGTTACGCCGAGGAGGTGCGCGTCGCTCTGGTGTTGGGCAGCGGCCTCGGCGCGTTTGCGGACGATTTGGAAGACGCGGTTGCAATTCCTTATGAAGAGATTCCGGGCTTCGCGCGTTCGACCGTCGAAGGCCACGCGGGGCGTCTGGTCGCAGGTCGCGTCGAGGGTGTGCCGCTCGTTGTCCTGCAAGGTCGTTTTCACTTTTACGAGGGCTACGCGCTCGACGAAGTGACGTTCCCCGTGCGCGTCCTCGGATTGCTCGGCATCAAGGCTTTAGTGCTGACGAACGCGGCGGGCGGCTTGAACAACTCGTTCAAGCAGGGCGCGCTGATGTTGATAAGCGATCACCTCAACTTGATGGGCACGAACCCCTTGCTCGGCCCGAACGACCCGCGCTTCGGCACGCGCTTTCCGGACATGTCCGACGTGTACGACCGCGAATTTCAAGAAGCCACTATCTGCGAAGCGCAGGCGATGGAGACCGAACTCAAGCGCGGCATCTACGCCGCTTTGACCGGCCCGAGCTACGAGACGCCCGCCGAGATACGCATGCTGCGCGCGCTCGGCGCGGACGCCGTCGGCATGAGCACCGTGCCCGAAGCAATCGTCGCGCGCCACATGGGAATCAAAGTGCTCGGCATCTCCTGCATCACAAACATGGCCGCAGGCGTGCTCGACCGCCCCATAGACCACGCCGAAGTCATGGAGACAGGCGAACAGGTGCGCGCCACTTTCACGGAATTGCTGCGACGAACAATTCCAAAACTGTAGTTGTCAGTTGTCCGTGGTCAGTTGTCCGTTGTTACGTGGTGATGATAGTTAGTGGTTAATATGTCAAGGACGAACTTTGAGAGTTTGCGTGTTTACCAGCTGGCTGAGAACTTGGCGGACGAAATTTGGCGAATCGTTAAAGGATGGAATCAATTTGAACAGAACACTGTCGGGCAACAAATTGTACGTGCAGCTGATAGTATCGGCGCGAACATAGCTGAGGGAAGCGGTAGAGGTAGTTTTCAAGACAATCGACGCTTCATCAGAATTGCGCGAGGCTCACTTAATGAAACTCAACACTGGTTGCGTTGCGCATACAAAAGAACTCTTCTGACAGCAGAACAGGTTGAGAAACTGAAGCCTATCATCAACGAATTAGCACCCAAACTAAATGCGTACCTGCGTTCGGTCGGCACTACCGCAGCTAAACAAACAACGGACAACTGACTACGGACAACGGACAGTTTTATGATCATCGGTATTTGCGGCGGCACGGGGTCGGGGAAGACGACGGTGGCGAATAAGATTCTGCAATCGGTGAGCGCGAACGAGGTGGCGTTCATACAGCAGGACTCTTATTATCGCGACCTCGATCAGATGCCGCTTGACTACCGGCAGAAGGTGAACTTCGATCATCCCGATGCGATTGATAACGACTTGATGGTGGAACACGTGCGCGCGTTGAAGTCGGGGCGGGCGGTTGATCTCCCGATCTACGATTTCAAGAACCACGTGCGGCGCAGGGAGACGCTCAGGATGGAGCCGAAGCTCATCACCATCATCGAAGGCATTTTGATCTTCGCGGAGAAGCGTTTGCTTGAAGAGATGGATATTAAAGTTTTCGTGGATACGCCGGACGACATACGCTTCATACGTCGCCTGCGCCGCGACATAGCGGAGCGAGGGCGCACCGCCGATTCCGTCATCGATCAATATCTCGCCACCGTGCGCCCGATGCACATGCAGTTCGTCGAGCCGTCGAAGCGTTGCGCGGACGTGATCATCCCCGAAGGCGGGCACAACATGGTGAGCATCGGCCTGCTCAGCGGGAAGATACGCGAGCGTCTGGCCGACGAGCAGAAGCGCCGCAACATGAAAGTCGGTATTTGACAGGGAAGGGGAGTAGGAAAAGAATTTGAGTACAACAGAAGTGCAAGAAGCGATCATCGAGGCGGCGGCGGGCGCGCGTAATTGTGCGCTGGCGCAGTTCTCGAAATTCTGCGTGGGCGCGGCGCTCGAAGCCGAGGACGGGACGATCTACACGGGCTGCAACATCGAGAGCGCGGCTTATGAATTGACGATGTGCGCCGAGCGCGTGACGATCTGGAAGGCGCTCTCCGAAGGCGCGCGCAAGTTCAAACGCATCGCGGTCGTCGCCGACACGGAGCGTCTGACGCCGCCGTGCGGGGCGTGCCGCCAGATCATCTGGGAGTTTTGCGGCGACGTGCCCGTAGTGCTCGCCAATTTGCGCGGCGATACCGAGACGCTGCAAATGTCCTGGCTTCTGCCGCGCCCCTTCGACGCGAAATTTCTCGACGAGACCGGCAACGAAAATTAATGTTCTCCTTCGCGCCTTAAGTTTTAACTTTGCGCCTCCAGCGTGAAAAAACTTCTCGCAAAGGCGCAAAGCAGAAGATCATAAGGCGCAAAATAAGGCGGGAGAAGTTTGGCTGCCTCCTCTTGATAAAGTTCCATGCAAATTAATAATGATTGAAATAACTGGTGTGATGAAATTATCTCGAAGTTTCCTGCGACTGCTGCTGCCGGTAATTCTTCTCGCGTTCGTTGTTTCGCCGACCGCGCGCGTCGAAGCCTTTGCTCCGAAGCGGGTTGATCTGGTCGTGCGCGGCGGAACAGTCGTCACGATGGACGAACGCGGGAGCGTGATCGAAGACGGCGCGGTGGCCGTCGAGCGCGGGCGCATCGTCGCCGTAGGCCGCCGCGTTGATGTTGATAAAAGTTACACGGGGCGCGAGACGATTGAGGCGCGCGGGCGCATCGTGATGCCCGGCCTCATCAACGGTCACACGCATGTGCCGATGACTTTGTTTCGCGGCCTCGCGGACGATCTCGACCTGAACGAGTGGCTGACGAAGTACATCTTTCCGGCTGAGGGCAAGAACGTGACGGAGGACTTCGTGCGCGTCGGCACGCGGCTCGGCCTCGCAGAGATGATTCGCGGCGGGACGACCACCTACTGCGACATGTACTACTTCGAGGACGCCATCGCCGACGAGACGGCGAAGGCGGGCATGCGCGGCGTGCTCGGCGAGACGGTGATAGATTTTCCGGTGGCCGACAACAAGACGTTTGAAGAGGCGATGGCCTACACCGAGAAGTACATTGAGAAGTGGCGCGGGCACGCGCTCATCACGCCCGCGATTGCGCCGCACGCGCCTTACACCGTTTCGGAAGAGCATCTGAAAGCAGTGCGCGATCTCTCTAACCGCTTGAAGGCGACGATTGTGATTCACGTCGCGGAGACGCGCAAAGAAGTTGAAGACGTGACGCGCCTTCACGGGGCGTCGCCCGCCGCATACCTCGCGCGTATAGGGTTTTTGTACGACCGCGTGATTGCGGCGCACACCGTTCACCTGACGACCGAAGAGATCGAGTTGTTGAAGCGTCTCGGCGTCGGCGCGGTGCACAACCCGCAGTCGAACATGAAGCTGGCGTCGGGCGTGGCGCGCGTGCCGGAGATGTTGCGCGCCGATTTGAGCCTGGGATTGGGGACGGACGGCGCGGCGTCGAATAACGATCTGGACATGTGGGAGGAGATGGACACGGCGGCGAAACTGCACAAGTTGACGACGAACGATCCGCGCGTGGCATCGGCGCGCGAGGTGTTGGAGATGGCGACGATTCGCGGAGCGCGTGCGCTGCATCTCGAACGCGAAATAGGATCGCTCGAACGCGGCAAACGCGCCGACTTGATCGTCGTTGACATGGACGCGCTCAACCAGACGCCGATGTACAACGTCTATTCGCATCTGGTTTATGCGACGAAGGCGGCGAACGTGCGCACGGTCGTCATCGAAGGGCGCGTCGTGATGCGCGACCGGCGCTTGCTGACGCTCGACGAAGAGGCCATCAAACGCGACGCGCGCGCGTACCGCGTGCGTATTTCGCAAAGCCTCGCTCCGGCGGCGGTGAGTCCGGCGACCAAACCGGAAGGAAGCGGCGCGGCGCAGACGCCGAAGCGCAAGCGCGTCGCGACTCCGGCGCGGAAAAAACCTGCGCGGCGGAGTTGATTGATTCGCATTGACGGGGGATAATACGCGCGCTGATCAAAGATCATCCTTCAAGCGAGCGTCAACGCTCGCTTTCACATTTACGGAGTTGCCATAGTGAAGGGAAATCTGCTTATTCATTCCAAGTCCATCTTTGTTAAAGTCAGCTTCAGCCTGCTCTTGATTCTTGCCTTCGTCACGAGTCTTTCAGCCCAAACTCCTCCGAGCGATTTGAATGCCGACGGCATACAGCGTCGCGTCACGCGCGCTCGCGCGCTCGCGGCGGCAGGCAATCTTCCGGCGGCGCGCAGCGAACTCGAAGCGTTGCAGCGCACGGCAGGCGTCGATCCTTCGGTGCGCGAGATCACGCTCGTGCTGCTCGCGGGAATCTACATCGATCAGGCCGATTACAGTTACGCGGAGAACCTGTTGAACGCGGCGTTCGGCGCGCGTGCGACGGGCGGCGAGAGTGCGGCGCGCGCTTACTTCGTGCTGGCGGGTCAAATTCTCGGCGGCGTGCGCGCGCGCCTCGAACGCTACCGCGTGTTCGGCCTGAACGTGGCGGACGACGAGTTGCCCTCGGAGGCTTCGGGCGATCTCGATCGGCTGCGCACACTCATCGAACGCGTGTTCGCGCAGGGGCGACAGTTGCGCGACGAGAACGCGCGCAACATGGACGCGACGGCTTTGCTCGAAGAGGCTGCGGGCGTGCGCGTCCGCCTGGCGCGCAAGGACGATGAGCGCGCGCAGTGGCAACGCGAAGTGACGGACGCGCGCCAACGCCTCATCGGCGCAGACCGCCGCGTGGCGACCAACGGCGCGTCCGCTTCAAACGCACGCACGCAGACAAGTTCCATTCCGGCCAACGCGAGCCAGCCGACATCGTTGCAACCCGCGCCGACTCCGACCAACTCCGCATCTGCGAATTCAACTAACGCGCCCGCCGCCGGTGGCAACGGCACGACGGCGTCGAGCAACAGGCCGGGCGGCGGTTCGACGACCGCGACGCCTTCTTCCTCTGCGCCCGCCAATTCTCAAGCGCCTCAGTCGTCAACCGCCGCTATGCCTGCCGACGGGAAGCCGCTCGAAGTCGGGTCGCTGTTGCCGAAAGCGGCGCAGACCGTTCAGCCCAGCTATCCCGCGACGGCGCGCTCGGCGCGCATCTCAGGCCGTGTCACGGTCTTTCTGATGGTGGACGAGAAGGGCACGGTGGCGGCGGTCGAGCGCACGGACGGGCCGGAGATGTTGCGTCGTGCAGCGGAAGATGCCGCGCGTCGTTGGAGGTTTCGCCCGACTGTGGTTAACGGCCAGCCCGTGCGCGTCTCAGGTTTCATCAACTTCAATTTCGCGCTCTGATTCGCAATGTCTATAACGGGCGACTGGGAGCCGGACGAGACGGGCACGCATCAGGATCACGTCATCGCGCATGTCGTCGGCGCGACCGTGCTCGGTTATTTTGCTGCTGATGATGCGCTGCACCTCGCGCTCGACATAGGCTTCCTCTGGACGATCTTCGCGGACGCGGAGATGGGACTCGTGCCGCAGTCGCTCGCGTTGAAGGAGTTGGAGATCGACGTGGCGGAGCGCACACGGCTCGAAGATGAGTTGCGACAACTTCACGAGGGAGAATTCGACGCCGGAACCCTCGCACGCGTCACGCACGCGCCCGCCGGGTGCTTGATCCAAGAGGTGCGACTCTTGACGAGGGATGAATTCCGCAGGCTGGAGATTCGCGGCGAAGAGGCCGCGCTCGTCGTCGAGACTTCGACGGTAACGGGCGAGATGAGCATCGAACAGTTACGGGCATCAAACTGAAACGGGAAGAGGAGTGATGAATGTTTTCTACGCAGACGCACGACGGCGGAGTTGAGAGTCAACGTTTTAGTTTCGCAGCCGACTCCGAGGCGGATTCCGGATCAACGGGCAACGGCGGCGACACGCTGGAAGAAACCGCCGAGCGCGAGCGCGAATACTTACGCGGACGCCTCCGCGACGAGATGAAGCGCGAGCCGACCGAAGAAGAACTCAACGAGTGGCTGCGCGAACACACGGAAGGATACTGATAAAGAAACGATGAAGTAGGAACGATGAACGCGGAATGAAAGACAATTTGCTTTCATTCCGCGTTCATCGTTCCTACTTCATCGTTTTTGTTTAAGGTGTTTCGACCATCAATTTGTTGTCGATGTTGCGCACGCCGCGCACGGCGTTGGCGAGGCGTTCGGCGCGATCCTTGAGGGCTTGAGTTTTGACCGAGCCGATGAGCGTGGCCTTGCCGCCGATGACGGTGACGGTGATGCCCGCGAGGTCCGGGTCGTCCGTGAAGCTCTTGTTGATACGCGATTCGAGCGTCGCATCGTCAGCGCCGGAGTTGGCCGGAGGCACGACGACCGGAGCGGATGTCGCGGGCGCGGGTTGCTCGATGATGACGGGCGCGGGCTGCGTCTGCGCAGGTTGCTGCACGATGATGGGCGGCTGCTGCTGCTGTATGGGCTGTTGCTGCACGACGAGTGGCGTCGGCACGGTCGGGATCGGGGTCGGCGGAGCCGAGGCGATGTTGACGTTGGTGTTCGTCGCGTCCGTGCCGCTGTTCATCCAGAAGAAGAGTAGGAGCGCGGTGGCGGCGATGGCGACGAGCGCGACGATGGCAACGGTGCCCGTCGAATGCCCTCCGCGATCAGGCGGCACGCGCGTCGTACGTGTGTAGACTTCCTCGCGCCGCGCCGTCGGCGTCTCCACTACCACGCGGCTTCTGCGTTGTTGCTCTTCATCTTGTGACATAAAGGTTCGTCTCCTGAGTTAACGATTCCATCGGAATTAAATGCGCGAGGTTTTGGATAATTTCGTAGACAAGCGTTGCGAGGGCGAGAGACGCGCGAAGAGAGTGGCCGGATATAACAAGCGACCACTCTCTAACGCGCGCGTGTCTGTTTAGTAGCGACGACGACGTTGGCTGCGCCGGTAGAGCGCGCTGCCCGCCGCGCCCGCGACCGCGCCGCCGATGGCCGCCTTCTTGCCGCCGACCGCGCCGCCGACGCCCGCGCCGAGCGCCGTGCCGCTGGCGACCGTGCCGATGGTGCGCGTGCGGCCTTTGAAGCGACGCCGCGCGGCCTTGCGGTTGAACGCGTAGAGGCCTGCGCCGCCCGCGCCGATGGCCGCGCCCTTCTTGCCGCCGATGAGTCCGCCCGCAACCGCGCCGCCGCCGATGATGGCCGCCGTGCGCGCCTTACGTCCGAAGCGCGAGCGCCTGCGGCGTTCCTGCGCCGAAGCGTCGGGCACGATCACCATCGTCGCCAAAAGGACGAGGCACGCCAGAGTTGCAATCAATCTTTTCATGTCAAGTGTCTCCTGATAATTAATTCTGCCTGAAAATTGTTTACGGGAGAGACGCATCACAGCCTCCGCTTAAGTGCAAATCTTATTCCGCGAAGCGGCGGGGGGCAAGCCTTGAGAAAACGTAAATTTCCCCGCACTTTAACGTCGCGCCGCTCCGCGCGCTGAGAGTTTTACTACAGCCGCGCATGGTAGCCGTACAGATTTCGCGCATTGTGAAGGGAATAGACCCTCACCGCAGAGACGCGGAGAGCGTTAAGAAATGATGAGGCAGGAACATGAAACGATGAATTGAAGATCGTTTTTTGTCCGTTGTCCGTTGTCAGTTGCATGTGATGAATTACATAAGTTGCTAAAGATGTTCTTGAACAACCGACAACGGACTACTGACGACGTACAGCTTTCCGTTCATCGTTCCGCGTTCCTACTTCCGCGTTTCTCTGCGGTCGCCGGTTTGACCTCACCAGTTCGCTCTCGCATAATCCGAGTTTATGAAGACGGCCATCATTCATCATCCCGTCAGCGAGCAACACGACACGGGCGACAATCATCCTGAAAGCCCCGCGCGCTACGTCGCCGTGATGGACGCTTTGCGCGGCGACGCGGAGTTGTGGTCTGAGTTATTGGAACTCGAAGCGCCGCCCGCCTCGCGCGGCGACGTGCAGGCCGCGCACACGCCGCAGCACTTCAAACGCGTCGAACGCGCCGTCAGCGAAGGGCGCGGCTATCTGGACGCGGACACCATCGTCTCGATGCGTTCGCTCGACGCGGCCTTGCGCGCGGCGGGCGGTGCGTGTCGCGCTGTTGACGCGCTGATGCGCGGCGAGGCGCGTAACGCTTTTCTTCCGGTGCGCCCGCCCGGCCACCACGCGACGAGCGAAAACGCGATGGGCTTCTGTCTCTTCAACACGGTCGCCGTCGCCGCGCGCTACGCGCAGTCGCACTACAAGGAGATCGAGCGCGTCGCCGTCGTTGACTGGGACGTGCATCACGGCAACGGCACGCAGGGGATTTTTTACGACGACCCGACGGTCTTCTTCTTCTCCGCGCACCAGTATCCCTGGTATCCCGGCACGGGCACGCGGAGCGAGACCGGACAAGGGCGCGGGCGCGGCTACACTTTGAACGTCCCTTTGAAAGCCGCGACGCCCGCGCGCGAGCACCGCCGCACCTTCGACGCCGCGCTCGAAGAGATCGCCGCCGTCTTCAAACCCGATCTCATCATCATCTCCGCAGGCTTCGACGCGCACGTGGGCGACCCGCTCGGCCAGTTGTTACTTGAAGACGAAGACTTCGTCGGGATGACGCGTGCGGTCAAAGATTGGGCGCGCGAAGCGTGCGCGGGGCGCATCATCTCCTGCCTCGAAGGCGGCTACAATCTGGAGACGCTCGGCGCGACGGCGCGCGCGCACGTGCGTACGCTCGGCGAAGCGTGATGCGTCTGTTTGATCCGCGTCGGAATTTGTCGAAACGTCCGAGCCTTCGCACCCGTCTTAACTGGCTGGAACACGTCCGACTTCGAGGACGTACAAGTTGAGACTTCAGGACTAAAAGCGAGTTTGAAGAATCGATGGAGAGCGTCAGGCAAACAATCGAAGGGGTGCGCGCGTGGCTGCGTCGCGTGATGCCGCGCGCGGGCGTCCTGTCGGCGGTGTTGTTCGCCGTGTGGCTACTCACACACAACAGCCGCTTTTACCGCGAAGGCATCTTCGGCAAGTTGTTCACGGTCGCGCTCGTCGTCATCTATTTCACGGCGGCCTACTACGCCGTTCAGGGCTTGCGCTGGTTGAAGCGGCGCTTGATGTGGCGCGTCAGGCGGCGGCTCGTCATCACTTATTTGTTCGTAGGTCTGACGCCCATCGTTCTGCTCATCACGCTCGCCGCGATGGTTGACTTCATCGGCCTGAGTCAGGTGATGACGCGCATCGTCAAAGTCCAACTCGTTGACAAGGAGAATCAGGCGCAGGCCAACGCGCGCACGCTCGCGGAGGCGTTCCTGCGTCTGCCGCAACAGCAACAGGGCGGCGACGCGCGCTCGACGCAAGCGTGGCTCGACGAACGCGTGGCGATGCTCCAACCGTCTTTGCCGGGCGCGCGCGTCGCTGTATGGAGCGGCGGCGCGGGCAGCAGGCCGGACGAGAGCCGACCCGCGCAGTTTACGAGCGAGCCGCAGGACGAGCGCGTGCGCGGTGTGGGTGACGACCGGACGCCGCTCGGCGCGCCGCTGCCCGAGTGGCTGCGTGCGCTCGAAGAGTGGCGCGGCTTCGCCTACTTGCCGCCCGCTTCGCCGACGGAAGCCTTCGGCACGCCCTCCATGCGCGCGTTCGCACGCGCACGCGCGGGCAATCGTGAGGTGTCGCTGCTCTTCGTCGTGCCCGTGAGCCGCATCTTCGTGGAGCAGTTGCGCCTGAACACGGATTTGCAGGTGCACCCCTTCTTTCTCGGCGCGGACATCACCGCCATCAGGTTCACGCAAGGGTGGGCGGGCAGTTCGATCTCCATCGGCCCGCCCGGCGTGCGGCAGATCAATCGCGAAGAAGAGCGACAGATAGAACTGACGCGGGACGCGCGCAAAGTCGTCATAGACTTCCGGCGCGATCAGTTGGGCGACGAGGTCAACACGAGTTCGATGATCGTGCTTCCGGCGACGAGTTGGCCGGACGGCGCGGTGTCGCAGCGCGGCGCGTTCCTCTGTAAATTCTCCGCGTTCGCGATGGCTAATCAACTCTTTGAGGAGAACGATCTCGGAAAATTCTTTCAAGGGACGTTCTTCCTCGTCGCCGTCATCTTCCTCATACTCGAACTGCTCGCACTCCTGTCCGCCGCGTGGCTGACGCGCGCCGTCACGGGAACGGTACACAAACTTTATCGCGCGACTGAATACATCAAGCGCGGCGACTTCTCGCACCGCGTACGCGTGCGCTCGCGCGACCAACTCGGCGAACTGGCCGAAGCCTTCAACGAGATGTCGGCCAACATCGAGTCGCTGCTGCAAGAGCGCGTCAAGCATGAGAGGTTGGAGCGCGAGGTGGAGATCGCGGCGGAGGTGCAGGCGCAACTCTTCCCGCGCAAAGTTCCGCTCCTGCGCGCGGCGGAGATCGTGGGCGAGTGTCGCGCGGCGCGCGGCGTGGCGGGCGACTATTACGACTACGTGGAGATCGCGCCCGGCCTCGTCGCCTTCGCGCTCGGCGACGTGGCGGGCAAAGGCATCTCCGCCGCGCTCGTCATGTCGAACTTGCAGGCGTCGCTCCGCGCGCAGGCCACGATTCTCTCCGAGCGCATACGTAACGCCTCGCGCGCCGCTGCGACGCCTGCTGTCGTCGTCGGCGGCAGCGGGCAGGACATAGAGATGCCCTGCGGGGTGACGGGCGTGGACACGAGTTGCGCCGTCGAGCATATGTCCGCGAGCATCAACGAGCAACTTTGCCACAGCACCGACTCGAACCGCTTCGCCACACTCTTCGTCGCGCTCTACGACGACGAGACGCGTCTCCTGCGCTACACCAACGCCGGGCACAACGATGCGCTGCTCATACGCGCCGACGGCTCTATCGAACACCTCACCGAAGGCGGCACGGTGCTCGGCGCGTTCGAGTGGGCGCGTTACACCGAAGCGCGCGCCACGCTCGAACGCGGCGACGTGCTCGTCATCTATTCCGACGGCATCAGCGAGGCCGACAACGCGCGCGGCGCAGAGTACACCGAACATCGCCTCGCACATCTCGTACGCAAAAACCGCGAAAAGACCGCCGACGAATTGCGCCAACTGATTTTCACGGAAGTGGACAACTGGACGGGCGGGCAGGAACGCGACGACGATCAAACAGTCGTTATTCTCAAGAGCTACTAAGAGCAGTGACAAGTGACGGGTGACAGGTGACAAGTTAAAACCAAAGACTTGCTTTGTTCTAACTTGTCACCTGTCACCCGTCACTTGTCACTGCTTTTAAGTTGTGATGATCGTGGCTTTCGCGCCGAGTAGTTCGGAGAAGTCTTTGGTGTAGATGGTCTCGACTTTGCGTACGCGGCGGATGGTTTCGATGAGTTCTTCGGTCGTCGTGTAGCCGCTTTCTGTGTGCGCGATAGCCCACGTCTTGAGGTGAGAGGCGGCTTCGAGCAGTTCTTCGATGAGGTGCAGGTATTGTTGCCTGGTCTCGACGCGCCCGCCGAGGCGGCCTGAACGCGCCGCTTCAAACTCGTCCCAAAACTCCGCGCCGCCGCGCACCCATTCCTCGCGCCATGACGCGAGCGCGTCGCGCCCCGACATCGCGGCGCCGCCGTGTCGAGCGGGCGCGGGCAGGCGGAGGAAGAGCAGGTCGCCCTGTTGCTCGGCGATGAATGAGCGCGCGTCTTTGTTCGCGCTCGTGTTGCGCTGGTTATTGTTGAAGGGCGGCGCTTGCGTCTCGTGCAGGCGGCGCAACACGCGCGAGAGCGGCTGGCGCAGTTCGCGCGTCTCGTCGTCGAAGGAGAGCGCGTAGTCGCCCGTGAGCATGCCGAGTGTGAGCGCGAGCGATTGTTTGATCTCGCCGTCGAGTTGTTCAGCGTTCTCGCGCAAATTGTCGAACCACCACGCGTCGGTTTCGGAGAACCAGCGGAGCAAGGCCGGATTGCGCAGCTTGTAGCGCGGCACGTAAACGTCTTCGAGCAAAATTTCGAGATCGTCTGCGGTCAGGCTTTCCGTGTTGTTTTCGACGCGCGCGATTGACTTGATCCAACTCCAACGCGCCGCGTCGTTCGCCGCGACGCGGACGCCCCAGCGCTTGACGTGCGTTTCCAGATCGGGCTCGCCCGCGAACGGGTTGACGAGCGAACGAAAGCGTAGGCGGCGCAGGATGCTCAACTCGAAAGCGAGCCAGCCGCGTTGCGGAGTCGGGGCGGAATAATCAGGCATGTCGGTCTAAAGTGTCGGCTCGCGTCAAAGCGGCGGAATCTTGATCGTCGTTTGTTGAAGTGACGGAATCTTGATCGCCGTCGAAATTCTGATCGATGTCGAGAATCGAGTCCTGCGACGCGTCCGTCCCGGCGCGTTGAACGTAAGGGTTCGCCGCCGTCTCTGAAACGTGACCGCCGGTGTTCCATTCTTCAACGTCGCTTCGCGGCGCACCCGTCGTCGTTTCGGATTGCGGCGTCGCAGCCGTTTCGGTCGGCACTTCGGTCGGCGCAAACTCTTCGTCGCGGCGCGCGTAGGAGCGGAGCGCTGGGAGGTTGTGCAGAGTCAGGAAGGCGCGCACGACTCGCGGGTCGAACTCCAGGCCAGCCCACTCGACGAGGTGCTTGCGCGCTTCCTCTTCGGTGAGCGCGGGGCGATAGGGGCGCGCGTCCGTAAGCGCGGCGTAGGCGTCTGCGACGCGGAGTATGCGTGCGGCGAGCGGGATTTGTTCGCGCGCGAGCGCGTCGGGGTAGCCCGTGCCGTTCCACCATTCCTGATGCCAGCGCACGAGCAGTTGCGCGCCGCGATCAGCTCCGGCGCGCGCCGCTTCCTGTTCGCCGATGACGGGGTGGCGCGCGAGATCGAGCCGCTCTTCAAAGGTGAGCGGCGCGGCGCGGCGTATGTAATCGCGGCGCATCGCCACCTCGCCGAGATCGTGCGCAAGCGCCGCGAGACGCAGCGACGCGCGATCCGCACGGCCTAAACCGAACAACTTCGCCAACTCGATGCTGAGCGCGGCGATGCGTTCGGCATGCGGGTGTGCGTAGCCCTCAAACTCGTCCGCCGCCGCCGCCAGCCGCGTGAACGCATCACGCGCGACGCCGTCTTCGTCCGACATTTTCCTTTGAATCGAAGCCATATTTTTACAGTGACAAGCGACGAGTGACGAGTGACAAGTCAGAATAAAGGCAATAGTAAATCGTAAATCGTGAATAGAGAAGCCGGTCGGATACGATAGGCCAAAAGCTATGGTCTCGTGTCTGCTGCCGGCTCGCCGTTTGTTGATTATGTCTTATAACTCGTCACTCGTCACCTGTCACTTGTCACTCTTTTTTAACTGGTTGAGCATGCGGCGCGCAACGTCGTGGTTGGGGTCGAGCGTGAGGGCGCGTTCGAGTTCGCGTTCGGCGCGCAGCAATTGGCCGAGCGCGCGCAGGAGTTCGGCGAGCATGACGCGATACGCAGGATCGTTACTGTCAAGTTTAATGGCGGTCTGCAACTCGGCTTCGGCCTGATGGCGTGTGCGCACGTCGCGTGCCAGCGCGCTGCCGTAAAAGGCGTGATAGCGCGGTTGCTGCGGGGCGAGGCGGGCGGCCTCGCCGAGCAGCGTGACGGCTGACGAAAGATTGTTCTGTTTGAGGGCGGCCAGCCCTTGCGCGAAACTCTCCGTGGCGCGTTGCTCGCGCGAGAGGTTGGCGGACGAGTCTGACGCGCCGCCGCGACCCGAAGCCTGCGCCGGGCCGGGCGCGCCCATTTGCGTGCCGAGTTTGACCTCGTAGGCGGCGCGTGCGCGCGGATCGCGCAAAGTCTCGTAGGCTTGCGTGATCTTCATGAAGGCGGCTTCAACCTGCGGGCGCAGTGTTTCGTCCGCGTCGCGCTGGAAACGATCCGGATGAAAGCGTTTGGCGAGCGCGTAGTAGGCGCGTTTACACTCCGCGCTGTCGGCGTCGCGTTCGACGCCGAGTATACGGTAATGGTCGGCGTCGTAAACGAGCGCAAAGAGGGCGTCAATTTCGGCACGCGGGTCGGGCGTCGAGTCAGCCGCCGAGCCAAGTTCCGTCTCGGCCTTCTCTTCGGCGAGGGATTTCGAGGCCGTTTCGGGAGCGTCGGTTTTGTCCGGCGCGGGCACTTGCGCGGCAGTCTGTGACGAGAGGGCGACAGGCCACGCGGCGCGCGCGAGGAAACCGCCGAGCGCGAGCGCGTAGACAGATGAACGTGCCTGGCCGTCGGGCAGGCCGCTGACGGCGAGCAGTTCGCCGAGCGCGAGCGGCGACTCGACGCGCGAGAGGACGAAACCTTCGAGCGCCTGGAGTTGCACATTCGCGGGCAGTTCCTTGACGGGCGAGATGATTTCGGCGTCGTCTGCGAGACGCGCGGCGACGAATTCGGCGGGGAGTTGGCGCGCGGCCTCAAGCAGCAGTTGCCGCAGTTCGAGTTTGCAGCGCACGGCTTCGGCGAGCCGCGCGCGCGCGTCGAAACTCCACGTGCCTTCCGTCCACAGCAAGAGCGGGCGCAGCACGTCGGCGGTTTGCCGCGCGAGAAGTTTGTCGAGCGCGTCTTTGGCAAACACGCCCGCCGCGACGAGCGCCGCGCCCGCCTCTGCATCCGACATGAACTCCGTGATGTGTGCTGCCAGCTTATCTTCCGGCAGCGCGCCCCAACGTTGCAGGCAGACGGCGAGGCGATGCATGCGCAAATTCGAGCGCGCGAAAACTATCTCGCCCGCCTCCGCATAGACGACGGCTTGCACGCGTTCGCGCGCGAGTCGCAGCGCACCGGAGAGTTTGGCGGCAGTGATTTCCCTGATGAGTTCGGCGAGTGGGCGCTCGCGCAAATGACCGTTCATCGAGCAGGTAAAGGCAGCAACTTCCTCCGCAGGAATCATAGCAGGAAAATAGTCAGTTGTCCGTTGTCAGTTGTC
>DATHBB010000099.1:0-15964 GCA_035296385.1 Pyrinomonadaceae bacterium
GCGCACGCGGGTCTTCCCAGCTAACAGTCAACGTGCGTTCAGAAAATTTTGTGTCACTCATAAAATTTACGACTTGTAGAGTCAGAGAAGTGAGGCCGCGCCTCGTTATTCGACGGGGCGCGGAGGCGCAGTATAGCACCAAGACCGCGCGCGCCGTTGCGTACTGCGGCGACTGGCCCAAGCGTGTCAACGCCATTTGAAGATGGAGACGATGTTGGAGAAGTCGTCGCTCCACACCGCGCGGTCGGGGCGGCCTTCGAGCGTCTGCCAGCGCGTGTCTGCGGCGAGCGTCGTTACGTCTTCGGGGCGGCGTGCCATGACGACCCACTGCGAGGGTTCTTTGCCGCTCGGTTGGTTGCGCGCCGTGTCGTCGAAGACGAGGCAGGCGAGGTTGCGCGCGCGCGCCAGATCGGCGACGACCGGATGCAGATCGAGGCTGCGGTTCGAGATGTGAAATACGAGGAGGCCGCCCGTTGCGAGTTTGGAGAGGTAGAGGTCGAGCGCTTCGACGGTCATCAGGTGCGTGGGGATGGCGTCGGAACTGAAGGCGTCGAGGACGATGAGGCCGTAGTGCGCTGCGGGCGCGCTTTGGAGTTGGAGGCGCGCGTCGCCGAGCGAGATTTCGACGGGCGCGGCGGCGCAATAAGAGAGATACGTGAAGTAATCGGGGTTGCGCGCGATGCTTACGACGGCGGGGTTGATTTCGTAGAACGTCCAACTCTGACCGGCGCGCGTGTAGGCTGCGGTCGCGCCCGTGCCGAGACCGACGATGGCGACGTTTGGTGTGGCGGGCTGCGCGTTGAAAATTTCAAAGACGCGCGCGAGCGGCCCTTCGCGGTGATAGTAGGAGAGGGGTTCGCAGTGGCGTGAGAGCGCGTGCGATTGCCGCCCGTGGATGGTCGTGCCGTGATAGAGCCAGTGCATGTCGCCCGCCGCTTCTCGCGTCACGCGCACCGTGCCGAAAAAGTTGCGTTCGGCGAGCAGCGTGTCGCGAGTGAGTCCGGCGTGGAAACTGCTGCCGAGCATGCATGCGCCGAGCGCGAGCGCGAAGCGCACGGGGCGACGCCTGAAAAGATAACTGACGATGAGCGGCACGCCCGTGACGAGCGCGAGACCCTGCACCCAGTCGAACTCGAAGCGGCTGACGACGAGCGCGAGCGAGATGGTCAGGAGCGCGACGGCGGCGGGCACGCCTATGTCGAGCCAGCGCTCGCGCGGCGTGTCTTCTACGGCTGCGTCGCGCTGTGAACGCGGGAGCAGGAGGCAGGCGAGTACGATGACGAGCGGGTATTCGAGCGTCGTGTTGAAAAGCGTGGGCGCGACGAGCGCGTTGAAGACGCCGCCGAGCACGCCGCCGACGGACATCAGCAGGTAAAACTCCGCGAGGTGGCGAACCGGAGGACGGTCTTCGGCCAGCCGTGCGTGGCAGGCGAGCGCGGCGACGAAGAAGAAAAATAGATGTGTGAGGATGAGCAGCCAAGCGGGCTGCGTCGCGCCCGAAAGATAGACGAGCGCGAAGACGAGCGCGACGCCCGGCAGCACGCGCGCGAGCGTGCGCGGCTTGACGAGTTGACGCTGCGCGAAGGCGAGGACAAGCGTGAGCAGGTAGAGCGAGAGCGGGATGACCCAGAGCAAAGGGAGCGAAGCGATGTCGGTCGAGAAATAGGTCGTCACGCCGAGCATCAAACTCGACGGCACGAAGGCGAGCGCGATCCAGCGCAGGCGACGCGGCCACGAAAGAGGCGCAACGCGCGCGTCGTCCTCGCGCGCATCATCAGCGTGTGCGTCGCCTGCCCGCGCGTCATTCGCAGGCGCGTTGTTGGCAGGCGCGTTGTTGGCAGGCGCGTCGTTCGCTTCGTGCAACGAGTTGATTTCTAAATTTGTTTCTTCGTCGGGGGAGTCTTTCGCCGCGACGGCGCGTGTTGAAAGTTCGGCGTCGCTTCGTTTCGTCCGACGAAGCAGCGCGGAGGCGCAGGCCGCGAGCAGCAGGACGAGCAGCGCGTAGACGAGCGACCAGAGGCGGCTTTGCCCGCCGAGCGTGAGCGAGGGTTCGGCGAGGAGCGGGTAGCTCAGGAGCGCGAGGAGGCTGCCCGCGTTGCTCGCCGCGTAGAGAAAGTAGGGGTCGCGCGAAGAGGCGTGGCGCGTTTCGGCGAACCACTTTTGCAGGAGCGGGCTGTTGGTGGCGACGGCGAAGAAGGGAAGCCCGACGGTCGCGAGCAAACTCCCCAACAGCCAGAGCGAAGGGTTGCCCTCGCGCGGCACGGAGCGGACGGTCGCCTCGGAGATGAGGATTGGGAACGTGAGCGCGGTCGAGAGCAGCAGGAGCAGGTGAACTACGACTTGCTGGCGTAGCGTCAGCCAGCGGGAGACGACGAGCGCGTAGGCGTAGCCCGCCAGCAGCATCGCCTGAAAAAAGAGCATGCAGGTGTTCCACACGGCGGGCGTGCCGCCGAGGAGCGGCAGGAGCATCTTCGCCACCATCGGCTGCACCCAGAACAGGAGCGACGCGCTGACGAACATCGTCGCCGCGTAGAGGAGTGTTAACGCGCTTGAGCGTTTCGGCATGTGCCGTGCGAACTTAAACGGCTCGGGGCGGGGGCGTCAACCGAAAGTCGTGGGCGGGGGCGGTGGCGTCCCCATTTCCGGCGCGAGCGGCGGCAAGGCTTTCGCGATGAGATAGGCGATACCAGCGCCGACCGCCGCGCCCGCGAGCGCGATGAGATAGATGACCGCGTCGGGCGAGCCGGTGATCCCGACGATGATCCCGCCGATGACGGCGCCGATGACCTCGCAGCCGAACCACAGCAGGACGGTCATAAACTTATACCAACCGCTCTTACGATTCTTCTGTTTAACTATGTCGCCGATGCGGCGGGTCAGCATGATGAGCGCGATGATTTCGAGCATGTTGTTCTCCGTAGAACTTGCTGGCGTTGGACTGCAAAATCGCCCCGGCGTATTTCACGCGGCGGCGATGCGTTTGAGCAGGGTCGTGCGGACGAGGTGGTTGAATCTTTCGGCGTGCTCGGTTTGCGGCGTCATGCGGCAGCGGTCGAACACTTCGAGGCGCGCGTGCGGGTTCAGGGCGAGGAGCGCGGCGGCCTGCGCGATGGGCGTCGTCGTGTCCTGCTTGCCCCAGACGAGCGTGACGGGCTGCGCGAGTCGCGCGAAGGCTTCGCGAGTGTCGGTGTTGAGATAGCCGGAGAGGAAGGCCGCGACGGCGTGCTGCGCGCCGGGCTGGTGGCTCGTCGTGTAGTAGTGCGCGACGAGGCGCGGGGTGGCGAAGCGGCGTTCGTAGAAGAGACGCTTGCGCGCGTAGTCGCCGAGACTCCGCTCGCTCGTCATGGCGTTGTAGAACGACTCGCCGAGGACGGGCGAATGCAGCAGCCCGTAGAAGGCTGCGCCGGGCAGATCGGGGCGCGAGTCTAAGGCGCCCGCGCCGGTCGGGGCGATGAGCGTGAGCGAACCGACGAGCGCAGGGTGTTCGTCGGCGACGCGCACGGCAAACGCCGCGCTCAAAGAACTGGCGACGAGATGCGCGGGCGCGTGTCGCACTTCCGATGTAAGAAAGTCTCTGACGAGCGCGACGTAGAGGTCTGCGGAGTAGGGCGCGTTCGCGGGTTTGTCGGAGAGTCCGAAGCCGAGCAGGTCGGGCGCGTAGACGCGAAAGTCTGCGGCGAGCGCGTCGAAATTTTTGCGCCACATGAAGGAGGACGCGCCCGCGCCTGTGTCGTGCAAAAAGACGAGCGGCTCGCGCGCCTCCGCACCGGCCACGCGATAAAACAGTTTGCCGTGCGCGGACGCGAACGCACGCGCCTCGCCGCCTAGCGCATCGTCCTCCGTCTCTGCCGCGACGCCGCGCGCGATTGACGCGTTGACCGCCGCCAGCGCAGCCACGCCCGCGCCGCTCGCGAGAAACAGCCCCTTCCAAAACTTTTGCTTCACAGACATAAAGAGAGGTGAGAGGTTAGAGGTCAGAGGTTAGTAAAAATCAGCTTTTGTTTTAACTGACCTCTAACCTCTGACCTCCGGCCTCTGTTTTAGATGAAAGCGAAGTCGAACTGCTCCTGGTGGACGCGTTCGTCGCTCGTGATGTCAACCGCGCCGAGGTAGTCTTCGATCTCCGTGAGCACGTCGCGTTCGGTCGAGCGCAAGGCGCGCGCCACTTCGGGGTTGATGCGCAGAGTCGTCTGCTTGATACGGTCGCCGTTCATCCCGCGCGCGAGGCGTCGGGATTCTTCGAGGATTTCGTAGCAGATCGTCTGCGCGGACTTGACCAGCCCCGCGCCCTGACAATACTGGCACGGCGAACAGAGCGTGCGTTCGAGCGATTGCTTGACGCGCTTGCGGGTCATGATGACGAGGCCGAAGTCGTTGAAGGAGAGAACCTTCGTCGGCGACTTGTCATCACGCAGAGCGTCTTGCAAGGCAGCCATGACGCGGTTGCGGTTGCGCCTGTCCTCCATGTCTATGAGGTCAAGCACGATGATGCCGCCGAGGTCGCGCAGGCGTATCTGGCGCGCGATCTCGTCAACCGCTTCCATGTTGGTGCGCGTGATCGTGTCTTCGAGACGCGTGCCGCCGCGCCCGACGAACTTGCCCGTGTTCACGTCAATCGCCACGAGCGCTTCCGTCTGGTTGATGACGAGGTAGCCGCCCGAACGCAGCCACACGCGCGGCTTGATCGCCTTGTCAATCTCGGCCTGCACGCCGAAGGCTTCGAGTATGGGTTCTTCGCGCGTGTAAAGTTTGACGCGGTTGACGAGTCGCGGCTGGATGCGGTTCACGAACTCGACGATCTCCTGATACTCCTCTTCGGAATCGACGCGGATGGCCGCGAAGTCGTCCGAGAGTTGATCGCGCAGGATGCGCTGGACGAGGTCGAGGTCTTTGTGCGTGAGCGTCGGCGCTTTCTGTTTCTCGGCGGTGCGGCGTATGTCGAGCCACGTCCGCACGAGATAGCGCGCGTCGTCTCTGAGGTCTTGCTCGCTGATGCCGATGCCGGCGGTGCGGACGATGAAGCCGCCCGAAGGCACGTCTTCCGTCTCGCGTATGTCCTTGATCAACTTGCGCAGGCGTTGCCGTTCGCCGTCCGACTCGATCTTGCGCGAGACGCCGACGTGTTCGACCGTCGGCATGTAGACGAGGAAACGACCGGGCAACGCGATGTGCGAAGTGATGCGCGCACCCTTAGCCGCAATCGGCTCTTTCGCGATCTGTACGAGAATCTCCTGACCTTCGCGCAGGAGGTCTGTGATGAGCGGCGTGTGACGTTCGCGCCGGTCGCGGCCACCACCGCCGCCACCGCTGCGGCCACCGCCGCCTTCGCGTCCACCGCCGCCGCCACCTTCGCGTGCGCCGCCGCCACCGTCGCCGCCGCGCGCGCTGTCCGTGCGCTCCGCGCCGTCCGTGCGTTCGCCACCGCCGCGCGGGCTGCGTTCGCCGCGCTCACCGCGCTCACCGCCGCCGCGCCCGCCGCGCGACTGTCGGCCTCTGGGATCGGGGCGCGATTCGGGACGCGGTTCGGGACGCGGTTCGGGACGCGATTCGGCGCGCGGCGCGGGTCGCGCTTCCTGAACTTCTTCAACCGCCGCTTCCGCCTCGACCGGTTCGACGACTTCTTCGGCGTGGCCGTTCGAGCCGTCAACGGCGTCGCCGTTCTCGCCGGGTTTGCCGCCCGGGCGACGGTTGCGACGACGCCCGCCGCGCCGCGCGAATTCGTCGCGCGTGCGCCGCGACTTAATACCCGCCTCGGCGTCCGGCGACGTTTGATCGGCGGCTGCCGCGTCGTCCGGCGCGTTTCCTTCTGCGTTTGCGTCCGCCGCCGCTTCGCCCGACCTGGCCTTGCTGCCGCGACGCGTCGAGCCGCCCTTCGAGGACGCAGACTTCTTCGTCGAAGATTTCTTCGATGCCGCTTCTTTAGTCGCGCGCGAACGGCTGCTCTTCTTGGCCGCGCCGCTCTCTTCCGTCGCCGCTGCCGTCTCGCCCTCTTCGGTCGCCTCGCTCGCGGCCTTCTTGCCCTTGCCCGATGCGGAGCGGCGCGATTTGCTCGCCTTGCCGCGCGCGGTCGTCGCCGCTTCTTCATCCGCTGCCGCCGCCGTAGGAGGCACGCCCTCCGCGGCGCGGTCGTCGTCGCTCACGCGCTCGAACGAGAGCGTCTGAACCGTCGTCGTGCCGGAATCGTCCGCGTCATCTATGAACGCCGAGACCGTCGCCGCCACAGCCGGTTGGACGGCTTCGACCGTGCGCGGCGTGTAGGCATCGTCGTCGTCGGCGATGCGCTCGAAGGAGCTTCCGGCGGAGATGTTTTCGGAGGAGAGGAGCGAGCCGACTTCGGCTGCGGGCGTCGTCTCCATGTCGAACTCGACGGCGTGAATTTGATCCGTGAGGCGTTCCTGCAAGCGTGCGTCTTTGAACATCTCGCCGTTCGCGGCGGCCTCGTCGTCGATCACGCGCTGGAACGAATTGTCAGCCGCGACGAAAGGCGTGTTGATCTCTTCGCGTGCGGAAAGACGCGCCTCCACGTCGTCCGCAAAACTCGTCGTGAGCGGCGCGCCGCCGGTGCCGCCACCACCGGCAGACGCCGCCGCGCCGATTTCGCGCGGAGCATCTTCGCGACCGCCACCGCCGCCGCGACGTTTACGGTCGCGCCGACCGCGCCGTCCCGTCTCAGCCGCGCCCTCATCTTCGTCGGCAAACTGCGCCGCCCCCGTCTGTGCGCTCGTCGCGGCCTCAGCCGCAATCGGCTCTTCAAACGAAGGCACTTCATCGTCCTCTTCTTCTTCTTCTTCTTCCTCGCCACCGGCCACGACGGGCTGCGCGCGTTCCTGCGCCGACTCCATCTGGCGTTCGCGTTCAAGGCGCGAGCGTTCGATCTTCTCTGCGGCGGCGCGCGCGGCGGAAGCGTCGTCCGCGCCCTCCGTCTTCTTTTTATCGACGACGATGCGCTCGAACTCTTCCTCTTCGTCGAAGAAGTCGGAGACGTAGAGGAAGGCGTCGCGCTCAAGTCCGATGTCCACGAAGGCCGACTGCATGCCGGGCAGCACGCGCATGACGCGTCCCTTGTAGATGTTGCCGACGATGCCCTGACCGTCTTCGCCGCGTTCGATGTAAAACTCCGTGACCTTGCCATCCTCGATGATGGCGATCTTCTTCTCGCGCCCGTTGAGGCTGACGATTAATTCTTTCGACATGAGAAAATTTTTGACTCCTGATGCGGCGGCCCGCCGTCGCGGCTTACGCGAGACAGTCGGTGGCCGTCGTGGTGTGGAAATTGAGCGGGCAAGCTGTGGCAGTGCGCGCGTGATTTGTTTAGTGTCGAGCGCAGGCTTGTAAGTACCTCGCGTCGGGTGCGACGCCGTCGGTGCGGCGTGCGCGCGTGGGCGATGAGATGAATTGATTTGGACGGACGACGGCGGGACGCGTGCTCAACACAAACGACTGTTCTGCGGCATCGGAAGGGAAACGCGCTTCGTCGTGCGGGTCGGGCGAAGAATGCCCGACGCTCTGAAGCGCTGCTTCCGCTAGGGCGGAAAAGCGATTTGAACTGTTCACCTTGAAACTCCGTCGAGCCGTCTGGACGTTCGCGTGCGCGGGCGAGTAGGGCAGACGCGAACGGCACGCGGGCTGAAGCGGTCTCTCGCGCGTGCGCGCATTCTTTGTAGAACGCGCCGCACGGAGCAACTCGCCCCCCGGCCTGACGTTTCTTAACTCTCGCCTTAAGCAACAGCGGATGGTCTGCCGGCCTCGCGCGGCGACTAGCCGAACGCGCGCCTCACAACCATCGACGACTTCAAACATCTCATCAACAATCGCGGGACTCGATAGCCCGCGACGCTGCAAAAAAATGTGCCTCATCCCTGCCGGGTGCAAGATTGAATCTTATCGCGACTCAAGCGCGTCTGCACCGCGCCAACAAATCTCTGTAGGACGAGCGCACGGTGAGTATAACCGAGAGCCTGCGGAAACGCGAGTAAAGACGCGTTGCGAACGTTGACGCGTAAAAAACGACGGACGCCTCAGTCGCGGCGTTCGCAACCGCGCGCCGCGCGCGCGCACGGTCGTTGACCAGTTGAAAATTTTGACGATAATGTTTTGCGCCATTCAGTCAGGCGGCGAGCGAGCGTTGCGGAATATCTCGCCGCACCGTGCGTGCTTCATGCTTTAATCGTTCGATTGTTCTAATCCGAAATCCGATTCTTCAGGAGAGCATAAATATGAGATTCAGTTACGGTCGCGTGGCCGCGCCTTTATTGTTTGCCGCGCTCGCGCTTCTGTCTCACGGCACAGGCGCGACGAACGCCCCCGCGCAGCCCTTTGCAACAACTTCCGACACTCGACAGTGCCCTACGGTCACGGTGTCCTGCCCGGACACGGCGCAGGAGAATCTTGAGGACGCTTTGACGTTCACGGCGAACGTGAGCGGCGGCGACGCGAACGTGACGCCGACGTTTAACTGGACGGTCTCTGCCGGTTCGATCTCTTCGGGACAAGGCACTTCGACGATCAAGGTGGACACGACCGGCACGGGAGGGCAGACCGTGACGGCGACCGTTGACGTGGGCGGCTTCTCACGCGAGTGCCGCACCTCCAACTCCTGCACGACGAGCATCGCCAAAAAGAGCGCCCCGCCCATCAAGTTCGGCGAGTACGTCACTCGCGACCTGAGCGCGAACAAGGCTGAACTCGATAAGTTCGTCCTCAGCCTACAGCAAGACCCGACCGCGCAGGGCTACATCATCGCCTACGGCGGGCGCACGAGCGCGCCCGAAGATGCGCAAAAGGCTGCCGACAACGCGACCGACTACACGATCAACACGCGGAAGATGGACGGCGCGCGCACGCTCTCCGGCGTCGGCGGCTACCGCGAGCAGCCGACCGTCGAACTCTGGATCGCGCCGCCGGGCGCGACGCCCCCGCTGGCGACCCCCACAGTGCGCCCGGAAGACGTGAAGCCCGCGCCCGCCAAACCGGCGGCTACTCCCGCGCCGAAACCCGCGAAAGGGAAGAAGTCGTAAAGCAACGACTCACCGCCGAAGCTCTGGCGAAAAAATGTTGACTCCGCATCGGAAAGGGAGTAGTTTTTGCGCCCTAACCGTGCGGCTAAAAGTTTCAATCAGAGAAAGAGGTGTGTGATGAAGAGGATACTCGGCCTTCTTGTCTTTGTGGCGGCGTTGGCGGGCGTGGCGAATGCTGATCCGTTGATCTTCACCGCCACGCTCAGCGGCTTGAACGAAAGGCCAAACCAGAATAATTCTCCCGGCACGGGCTTCGCCGTCGTCACCGTTGACGGAAACATCATGACCGTCAACGCCAACTTCAGCGGCTTGGTGACCACAACGTCCACGGGTGCTCCGAGCGCCGTGACCGCCGCGCACATACACTGCTGCGCTCCGGCGACCGGCACGGCAGGCGTCGCCACGCCTGTCCCGACGTTTCCGGGCTTTCCCTCCGGCGTCAACTCCGGCACGTACATGAACAGTTTCGATCTGACGCTCGCCTCCAGTTATAACCCCGCCTTCATCACCGCGAACGGCGGGACGGTGGAAGGCGCGCGAATCGCTTTCCTCAACGGCTTACAAAACGGGCAGACCTATTTCAACATTCACAGCAACGCCTTCCCCGGCGGCGAGATTCGCGGGCAGCTTCAACCCGTGCCCGAACCCGCCACGCTCATCCTGCTCGGCACGGGGCTCGCGGGCGCGGCGCTGCGCATGCGCAAAAAACGCAAAGACGGCAGCGCTTCATAGCGCGGTCTTAGCACACAATTTTATAGCGGAGTGCGACGGCACAGAACTCTCTGTGCCGTTGCACTCCGCTATTGTTGTCTGGCCTGTTAGTTGACGAATCGCCTGAGTTGGACGCTGACGGCGAAGCCGATGGCGATGAAGGTGGCGAGGACGGAGGAGAGTCCCGCGCTCATCATCGGCAGCGGCACGCCGATGACGGGCAGGAGGCCGAGCGCCATGCCGACGTTGATGAAAATCTGGAAGGCGAGGCCGCCGACAATCGCCATGATGACGAGCATCCCCGCGCGGTCGGGCGCGCGCCGCGCTCCCATCAGCAGACGCGAGAGCAGCACGGCGTAGGCCACGAGCAAAAGGATCGAGCCGACGAAGCCCGTGCGCTCAGCCGTCACGGCGAAGATGAAATCGGAGTGCGGTTCGGGGAGGAATTTCAGACGGCTCTGCGAGTATTCGGTCGAGCCGCCGCCCGTGCCCGCCACGCCGCCCTTGCCGACGGAGAGGATGGATTGATAAGTCTGGTAGCCGTAGCCCTTACGGTCGGCTTTTTCGGGATCGAGGATGGCTTGTATGCGCTGCTGCTGGTAGTTCTTGACCTTGCCGGTCTTGACGCCGACGACGTAGGCCGCCGGAATCAGCACCACGCTCAGGGCAAGCGAGGCGAGGACGAGCCACATCCGCACCGACGAAAGAAAGAGCACGACGGCGAGCAGCGGCAGGTAGGTGATGACCTGTCCGGCGTCCGGTTCGAGCAAAATCAACCCGATGGGCAAGGCGAGTATGCCGACGCCCACGGCGATCTCCATCCAACCGAGAGCGCTCCCGCGTTGTTTGCCGTAATAATAAGCCAGCATCAGCACGGTCGGAATCTTGACGAATTCCGAGGGTTGAAACTGGCCGACGACCGGCATCCTGATCCAACACTGCTGCCCGTTGATCCTGATGCCGATGCCGGGAATCAGCACGATGACGAGCAGAAAGAGGCCGAACAGATAGAAGGCGGGCGCGAAGTGTACGAGCTTGCGGTAGTCCGTGAAGGCCACTGCGAAGAGGGCGACGAGCGAGATGCCCAGCCCGATCAGTTGTTTCTTCCAGTAGTTTTCTAACGGCTGCGCGTTGTGAATCTGCCACGTGCCGAAGAACACGATGCCCGTCGCCAGCAGCGTCAGCAGCCAGTCGAAATCACGGAAGCGGCCTCTTTCTAAAATTGCGACCATAATTGAAACAGTGACAAGTGACAAGTGACAGGTGACAGGTTAGTCTATCGGATTTGCCTGACCTCTGGCCTCCGGCTTCTGACCTCTGTTGTGTTGCGCGACTTCGTCCGCAGGTTGCGCCGCGTCGGGGCGCGTCTTGCGGTAGTAAACTTCATAGACGGCCTTCGTCGCGGGCGCGGCGAACTTGCCGCCGAAGCCCACGTTTTCGACGAGCGCGATGGAGGCGATTTCGGGTTTGTGCGCGGGCGCGTAAGCGACGAACCATGAATGGTCTTTGTTCTCGCCCACGTCTTTGCCGAGCGAGACGACCTGCGCCGTGCCGGTCTTGCCGGCCACGTCGAAGCCAGCCATCTGCATCGCGCCGCCCGTGCCGCCCGGTTGATTCACCACCTGCCACATGCCTTCGACCACCATCCGGTGATGCTCCTCCGCGATGGGCACGAGTTTCGGGTTCGGGCGCGACGTGTCGAGCGGCACAAAGGTGCGCGCCTGTCGCTCCGGCCTGTAATCGAACCGCCCCGGCTCGCCCATCGCCGGAATCGCGCGCACCTCTTTGAGCAGGTGCGGCACGTAGAGTTTGCCGCCGATGCTAATCCCCGCAATCGTGCGGAGCATAGACATCGGTGTCATGTTTTCGTAAACCTGCCCGAAGGAGGCGAAGACCGTGTCGATGTCGCCCCACTCGGCGGCCTTAGGCTGAAACTTCTTCTTGAACTCGCGCGAAGGCGTCCAACTGACGAGTTCGTGCGGCAGGTCAACGCCCGTGCGCTTGTTGAGATCAAACTCCTCGACCATCTGCATGATGCCTTCGAGTTTCATCTTCAAGCCGAGCCGGTAAAAATATCCGTCACACGAATGCTTGATCGCCGTGGTCAACGGAGGCGAGCCGTGATGACCCATGCAGCGCGTGAACTTGTTGCCGACCGTGATGCCGCCGCCGCAGACGAGGTTCGAGTTCTCGACCGTGATCTGTCCCTGTTCGAGTCCGGCCACCGCCATCGGAATCTTCCATGTCGAGCCGGGCGGGTAGCGACCGCGTATGGCGCGATTGTAGAGCGGGCGTTTCGGGTCTTTGATGAGCGCGGCGTATTCGGCGCGTCCGGCTTTGGTGGAGATGCGCTGCGAGAAGAGGTTCGGGTCGAAGGTCGGCGCGGAGGCCATCGCGAGAATTTCGCCGTTGTTCGGGTCCATCGAGATGATCACGCCGCGCCCCGAAGGCGAGTTGCGCAGTTGTTCCTCGGCCATCTCCTGCATTTCCAGATCAATCGTCGTGACGATGTCCTGACCCGGCTGCGGCGACACTTTCTCTATCTCGTCCTGTATGCGCCCGCGACTATCGACTACGACTTTGCGGTAGCCATCGCGCCCGCGCAGGTAGTCATCGTAAGTGGCTTCCAAGCCCTCCTGCCCGATGATGTCGCCGGGCTTCAAGCCCTTGACTTTGTACTCTTCGCGCTCCAACTGCTTCGGGTTGACCTCGGCGACGTAGCCGAGGACATGCGCGAGCACGCCGTTGTCGGGGTAGCGGCGTTGCGGCTGCTGCTCGATGCGCAGTTCGGGATGGTCGAAAGCCTGCTTTGTCTCGACCCACTGGATGTCGGCCATCGTCGCGTTCTGCTTGATGATGATCGACTCGAAGGCGGGCTGCGACTTGATCTGATCGAAGCGGGTGCGCAGCGATTCGGCATCAATGTCGAGCGCGGCGGAGAGCGGGGAGACGAGCGCGCCGTAATCCTTGCCCTTCATCTCCTCGCGCGAGAGGATGACGTTGTAGATCGGGCGAGAGTCAACGAGTATCTTGCCGTTGCGGTCGAAGATGGTGCCGCGCTGCGCCGGAATCGGCAGCAGGCGCACGCGCTGGTTCTCCGCGCGCTCGGCGTAATACGCGCCGTTGACGACCTGCAGGAAATAGAGCCTTACGCCCAGCACGGCCAGCAGCACGAACACGATCACCTGAATGATCCGCAGCCGCACGCGCAAGTTTTGCGATTCGTCGTGAAATTTCATAAGACAGTGACGAGTGACAAGTGACGGGTGACAAGTTTAAGAACGGTTGACAAGTGTTGGGAGATAGGTTTAAGAGACGTGCCAGCAACTCTCTCAAGTGAATTCTAACTCATCGGCTGTTGCTCGTCACTTGTCACTCGTCACTTGTCACTGCTCTCTTACCTTCGGCTGACCAGACTGCGGCGCGCGGCGCGGCGACGGAAGGCGAAATGGCGACGCTGGCGCGCGCGGTCGCTGAAGAAAATGTCGAACATGTAAAAGATGAACGTGCCCGCGATGGTCGTCGCCATCGTCTTGTAGGCCGTCGTCTCGGCGAAGGGCACGAGCGAGGGCTGTCCGAGCAGGCGGTGCAGGAAGACTATGACGACGGCGTCGAAGGCCGCCGCGCCCGCAAGCACGGGGATGCGCGCGAGCGGGTTGTCGAGCATGATGCGCGTGACGAGCGCGGCGATCAGGTAGGCGATGAGCGTCTTGGAAAACCCGTTTGCGCCGAGCAGTCCTTTGCTGAACACGTCAACGGCGAGTCCGGCCACGAAGCCGACGATGAGCGCCTGCACAACGTCGCGCCGGAGCGCGAAATAGGTGACGACCACCAGCGGCAGATCGAGGTGCACCAGCGGCGGCCAGACGAGACGCAAGTTCGTCTGCAACAAAACGGCGAGCGCGACACACAGGGCGATCTTCAGTCTCATAAAAACAGTGACAAGAAAACAGTGACAAGTGACGAGTGACAGGTGACGAGATAAAAACGGGTTTCAAGATTCAGGTTTCAAGTCTCAGGGTTGCGGCTCTCTTTGTCCTTAACTTGTCACCCGTCACTTGTCGCTCGTCACTGCCTTCCAGCCTCCGGCGCGGGCGCGGCGGTGCGCGGCGGCGCGTGGTAGAGCAGCACGGCGACCTCGCGCAGAGAGTTCAGTCGCGCCGTCGGTTTCACTTTGATCTCGTGCGGGGAGGTGGCCGACCCCTGCTTGAATTCCACCACCTCGCCGACGCTCAAGCCCGGCGGGTAGATGCTGTCCTGTCCGGTCGTCACGACGATGTCGCCCTGCTTGACCGTCTCCAGGCCCGACACGTAACGCATGTCGAGCAGCCCGTTTTTGCCGTAGCCGCGCACCGAACCCATCGCCTGCGACGAACTGAGTTGGCCGACGACCGCGCCCGCCGCCGAACGCTCGTCCGTAATCAAGAGCACCTGAGCGGTGACGGGGCTGACGCCGACGACGCGCCCGACGATCCCTTCGTGCGTCACGACCGGCATGTCGCGCTCGATCCCTGATGAACTGCCGCGATTGATCATCACCGAGTCGAACCACTCGGACGGGTCGCGCGCGATGATGCGCGCCGTCACAACCTTGTAGTCGTCGCTCTCGTCGCGCAATGAGAGGAGTCCTTTGAGGTGTTCGTTCTCGTCGCGCGCCATGCGCGCCTCGCGCAGTTCGGTCTCGGCATCGGCGACGCGTTTTTTTAGTTGTTCGTTTTCGGTGGCCGCCGTGTTGAGGCTGGCGAGATGTTGGAAGAAGCCGACGCCCGCGCCGCTCGCGCCGGAGAAGATGTTCTGTACCGGCGAGACGAGAGCCTGCGCCCACACCTGTATCAAACGCTTGTGCCCCGATTCGTCGCGCGCCGTGACGGACATCAACACCAGATTCACGCTCAGGAGCGCCAGCAACCACAGCGGCGCGCGCTGCCTGATCTCTTTCTGCGTTCGCGTAACAGCCATTGAAGGAAAGAGGTCAGAGGTCAGAGGTCAGAGGTTAGTAAAAGCAGTTCTTGTTTTAACTGATCTCTAACCTCTGACCTCTGACCTCTGTTTTTAAGTTCCGCTCGTCAGGGTATTGTCCCACTTCACGCGCTTGAGTAGATTGAAGTCCGAGAGCATCTTGCCCGCGCCGAGCACGACGGACGAGAGCGGGTCTTCGGCGACGGAGACGGGCAGCCCCGTCTCTATGGACAGGCGGCGATCAAGGTTCTTGAGAAGCGCGCCGCCGCCCGTCAGGACGATGCCGCGTTCGACGATGTCGGCGGAGAGTTCCGGCGGCGTGCGCTCCAGGGCGACGCGCACGGCGTTGACGATTGTTGAGATGGAATCGGCCAGAGCTTCGCGCACTTCGTCGTCCGTGATGGTGATGGTCTTGGGGATGCCTTCGATGAGGTTGCGCCCGCGCACGTCCATCGAGAGTTGTTCGTCGAGCGGAAAGGCCGAGCCGAGTTGAATCTTGATCATCTCGGCGGTGCGCTCGCCGATGAGCAGGTTATATTTGCGCTTGATGAAACTCGTGATCGCTTCGTCCATCTCGTTTCCGGCGACGCGCACGGCGCGCGAATAGACGATGCCTGAGAGCGAGATGACGGCGATGTCAGTCGTGCCGCCGCCGATGTCAACGATCATGTTGCCGTGCGGTTCCGTGATCGGCAGTCCCGCGCCGATAGCCGCCGCCATCGCTTCTTCGACGAGATAAACTTCCGAAGCCTTCGCGCGATACGCGGAGTCTTCGACGGCGCGACGTTCGACCTGCGTGATCTCCGAGGGGATGCCTATGACGACGCGCGGTGAGACCCAGGACTTGCCGTTGTGCGCCTTGCGTATGAAGTGCTGGAGCATCTTCTCCGTCACTTCAAAGTTGGCGATGACGCCGTCTTTCATCGGGCGGATGGCGACGATGTTGCCGGGCGTGCGCCCCAACATCTCTTTGGCTTCTTTGCCGACTGCTTCCGGCAAATTCGTGACTTTGTTGATCGCGACGATGGACGGCTCGGAGACGACGATGCCGCGTCCTTTGGCATAGACGAGCGTGTTGGCTGTCCCGAGGTCTATCGCCAGATCGCTGGAAAATAGACTGAAGAGTGATTTAAAGGCCATTAATTTTTCTGTCCAAGCATGAATGTGATGCGCTAGAAATGAACGTAAACAGCGCGGGTCGAGCGGAGTTCAAGGATTACATGAAATGACGCCACGTAAGTCTGACTTCCCACAGCACCCTGCGAGGCTCCCGCCCC
>DATHBB010000100.1:0-8715 GCA_035296385.1 Pyrinomonadaceae bacterium
GGTCGCGCCGATGGGCAGCAGTCGATCTTGGAGTTGCCGAAGCGTCTCGCCCGTGGCGATGAGCGTGCCGCCCGCCGTGAGGCATTGCCCGTTCGTACCAACCGTCGTTAAACCGCGCACGCATGCGCCGCGTCGGAAGAAGTTCTGTATGTTGGCGCGCGTGCGCGCCGCGCCCGTGCGACGGTCGGCGAGGTCAAGAGTAGAGAGTCTGTCCTGCCGACCGGCGAGCATGGCGTAGGCTTCGAGCCAGTAGCTCTTTCGAGCGGGCTGGTAGCGCAGGGAGAGGAAGCCCAACTGCGGCGGGATGCCGCCGCCGCCGAGATTCGGCGCGACGCCCGACTCGCGGTCCGCCGCGTGGACGTAAGAATAGTTGCCGCCGAAAATCCACTCGTCCGTGAAGCGGTAATCTATCTCGTACTCGAAACCCTTGAGGCGCGTGTTGGCGAAGTTGGCCTGCACGAGCACGGGCGAAGTGGAGAGCGGAACGAAGACCGCGCCCTGCGCGTTCTGCCGCTCGATGATCTGGCTGCCGAGTGTGCGCCCCACCGCGCCCTGCGGCAAGATCAAAGTCTGGCGGACGATGGTGTCGGCGTAGTCTATGACGAAGCCGACGAGTTCGGTGTCGAAGCGTCCGCGACGAAAGCGCAGGGCGAGTTCGTAGTTGTTGCTCTTCTCGGAGCGCAGCGGCGCGACTCCGACTCCCGACGAGACGGCGGTAGCGTCCGCGGTCGTGCCGACCGTTCCGCCCAGTCCGAGTATGTCTGCCGTCGAGACTTGAAAGCCGACGCCGACGAGGCCGAGCGAGCCGAGGTTCGTGATGTTCGGCGAGCGGAAGCCGCGACTGTAGTTGAAGGCGAGGTTGAGTCCTTCGGTCAAAGTTGCGACCGCGCCGATGCGTCCCGAAAAATCGGCGACGCGCAGAGAGTCGTCCGGAAAAAGCGGCTGACCGCCCACGAGCGGGCTGTTCGACGCGCGCGAGCGATACGAAGCGACGTTGTAGCGCAGAGCGCCGCTCAGGCGCAGGCGTTTCTCTACGAGTTCGTGCGCGTCCTGCACGTAGATGCCGCCGAGTATGTAGTGCGAGCCGTTGGGGACGCGCGGGCGCGAGAGCGTGACGGTGCCCGCGTCGGGGTCAGCGAGCGAGGTCGGTTGAAATGTGAACGAAGGCGCGTCCACGCGGTCGCGGTAAAGGTCGCCGCCGAAGACGAAGGTGTTGCGTTTGCCGAACTGCTTATCGAGAAAGAAGCTGAAGCCGGCGGTCGAAGTGCGCTCCTTGTCGTGCGTGACGGCGGCGAGCGGGTTGCCCTGCCCGCCCTGATTGACGCGCTCCTCGCGCTGGCTGTTGAAGGAGACGGTCGTGGAGAGATTGTCGAAGAAGCCGAAGCCCTGTTTGAGATAACGCACGTAGCCGAAGTCGAGCATCAGGTTGCGGAGGTCTGCGACGAGGTTGCCGTCGCCGCCGAGCGTCTGATCGTAACGCTTGCCGCCGTCCTGCTGGCCGCGCTGGTAGCGTGCGATGAACTGCTGATCATTCGTCGGCGCGTAGTTCATGTGGAGCGTGCCGCCGTACTGCGTGAAGGCCGTGTCGGTGAGGCGCGTCTCGCCCGTGATGTTCGAGGGCAGGCCGAGGAAGCGCGTGATAGCCGAATGGCTGTCAATGCCTTTGCCCGGCCTCAGCGTGTTCGCGCGGCGTCCCATGACGTTGGCGAGCAGGCCGAAACGCTTCGTACCGTAGGTGACGAGCGCGTTGCTGCCGTAGGAGAGGTCTGCGCTCGTAAAGAAGTTGTTGAACTCGCCGTGCCATTCGGGTTGGTCGAAGCCGAACTCGGGCTGGCGCGAGACGAGTTGGACGGTCCCGCCGAGACCGTCCGAGCCGTACTGCGCCGTGTTCGGCCCGCGCAGGACTTCGACGGCGCGAAGACTCGTCGGGTCGTTCAAGTTGAAGAAGGTGTTGATGCCGCCGCGCTGCGTGGAGTTCGTGTAGCGCACGCCGTCCACGTAGACGCCGACTTCCGTGAGGCCGCGCACGAGCACGGAGCCGATGGTCGGGCTGGTGCGCTGGAGCGAGACGCCGACCTCTTCGTCGGCCACCTGCGCGAGCACGGCGGTCGCGCGTTGCTGTATATTGTTTTCGTTGATGACGTTGACCTGTTGCGTGATGCGGTCTTTGTCCGCCGCCTGCCCCGTCTCAGCCGTCACGGTGATCTGCTCCTCGATGCGGTTGACTTCGAGCGTGACGGCAACGTCCGTCGTCTCTTGCGAAACGATTTTGACGGAGAGACGCCGGTTGTCGAAACCGCGATGCGTGACGCGCAGTTCGTATGTTCCGGCGGGCATGTCCGCGAATCCGAAGCGACCTTCCGCGTCGGTCTTCGCGGTGTTCAAGACGGCTTGCAGCGGGTTGATGAGATAGACCTGCGCCGCGGCGACGTTCGCGCCCGAAGAATCTTTGACCGTGCCGGATACTCCGCCGCGCCCGTCCTGCGACTGTTGCGGTTGAGGCTGCTGTTGCGCGCCCGCTAATGAAGTGAACAAAAACAGGCTGAGGAGGAGACTCAAGACCCCACTCGAAAACTTCTTCCGCTTATTCATCCAGTAAAATTCCTTTGCCCTCGTGAGCCGGAGACTTACGCTTCTCGGTCTCCCTGAGATGCTCGCAGATGCCGGATTCAAACGCCGCCGCCAAAGAGATTTTGAAGTTGACCCGAATGATAGCCCGAAAGAGGCGCGCAAGTTAAGCGCATCGTGCTTGCGCCGTTTGAGTGCGGCGCGCGTCGGGGCGGGGCGCGCAAAAAAAAGTTGGCCGCCAGACGTCCCCCAACGTCCGGCGGCCAACATTTGCGAAGTAGCGCGCGTGCGTCATGCCCCTTTTGCTGACGCGCAAATTATGACGGCACTCGCGGCTGAGACGGTCGCGCCTCCTCCCCGCTCCCTGATGACCCGAGCCTTGGTGTCCACAGAAGCGGCAAGGACGCGTTCGGACGCATCTCTTTACCTCGCAAAAATCTTCAACGAACGCTTTGTCGTTGAACTGTCGCCACTATAAGAAACAGACTTGAGGAAAACTTGAGGTTTACACCGCGCCAAACGCGAAAACGCACTAAAAGCCAGTAAAAATGCGGGTAAAAAATTTTTAGGCTTAAAAATTCACGCTGCACTTTCATAGCCCCTCAGTTATCTCTCTTTCGATTCCTCCAAGACAGCTAACGCTTGCTCGCGCGTGACGGTCGGGAATTGGTCGAGAAATTCGTCGAGAGACTCGTCCCCCTTCAAACAATCGAACAAATTTTGAATCGGGACGCGAGTACCTTAGAAGACGGGCGTTCCCCAAGTTTCTCAGGGTCTATTTCAACTAAATTCTTACTGTCGGACATAGCTCACGCTCCAAAGTGTTTTACTGATCCATGTAATACCAGAGGCTACTTATTTCGTGAGGGGAAGAAAGGCCGTTAACGCTCAGCATCACCTGCCGCCCCGAACGATTGCAGGAACATGACAAGCAGCGTGTCGGCGGTCGAGTGCATGCCGTAGTTAGATTTCGCCGTTATCAGGGAACGACTGTAACTGTTTCGGCCTCGCTTAAATCAATTATCTTTTTTGAGCCGTCTTTCATTTTTATAATCAATGTTCCTTGTTTGGGTAAACATTCTTTGATAGCTGAAGTGCTTGTAGTAGTTTTATCATAACCTGATATTCCACCAGTTGGTTTTTCACCGAATACTACATCTCCACCGATTCGCAATCGATACTGCCCAAAACCAGTGGTATTCTGAGTTTTGACTTTAAGCACTATACGCTGCCGACGCTTCACATAAATTTTTTCAACTGCCTGTGGATTTATACCGCTAGTTGCATAACTATCTGCCAACCGGACTTCATTTTCATCAAACACAGTAAAACCAACCTGAACTACTCCTTTTGTTGCTTCAACAGTGAGTGTAATGATGACATCACCGGGATTTGCTACAAAAGAATAATAATGGGCTTCTCCATTTTTATCGGGGCTGGGCGTGTCCGAAATCACATTCGACGCTAAAGGGGTGGGATTGTCTTGGTCTTTAGACTGAGCATTTGCAACATTAGCCAAAACGACAAGCGCGAAAAAAGTAACGATTGCAGTATAGGTTTGGCGACGATTCATAAATATACTCCTTTTCAAAATATTGGCGTTTGGTTTGACCACGAGAAATCCAACTACTGTACATGTGGAATGATCCCACATAATACTCCGATTCGGTGTGTTATGCGGAATGATTCCGACAACCCTGCTATGTGCGGATGCCGGATGCAGCGGCGGAGAGTTCGCGCGCGGCGCGCATACCAAATAGTGCTGTGGTTGCACTATCTCGGATGAAAGTTTGCGCGCCTTTTTAGTGTTTGCGGGCAAAACGGCGTGCTGTGTTCCGGCCTCCACGCAAAATCTGACGCGGGCACGCGCTTTGCTCTCGCGCTTTGCTGCTACCTGAGCCAGAAGCCCTCGCACAGCTTTCTCTCCGTCAGCGCACGCCCGCAGAAGAAGTAGTAGTGTAACGCTCTCTTCCGCGCGTGCGTCTACAGGTGAGGAATCTCTCTCTTGTCCCGTCCGGTTTCACAAAAGGAGTCAGCGCCATGCGCGACAGTAAAACGCTTTTGACCCTCGCTTTGCTCTTGCTCTCCATACTTACAACGACAGCAGCGGCCAGTTCCCCCGCACTCGCCGCCACTCCGACGACCGCCGCCTTTGACGAAGAAGCGGAAGACGACTACGAAGAGACCGCGCGCGTGGTGCGCGTCAGCATGCTCAGCGGCGACGTGAGTTTGCGCCGCGCGGGCAGCGACAAGTGGGAGAAGGCCGGTTTGAACCTCCCGCTCGTGGAGGGCGACCGCCTCGCGACGGGCGCGGACGCGCGCCTCGAAATTCAAATCGACGCGCGCAACTTCCTGCGCCTCGGCCAGTACGCCACGCTCGACATCGTCACTTTGCGTGACGAAGGCGTCGCATTGAGTCTCCCCGAAGGCACGGCGACGCTCCGACTCGCGGGCTTCGACTCGGAGCGCGAGTATTTCGAGATCGACGCGCCGAAGACCACGCTCGCCGCCGAGCAGAAAGGTTCTTACCGCCTCGACGTGGCGCAGAACGGCAACGTGCGCGTCACGGTGCGCGAGGGGGGGCGCGCGCGCCTCTATTCCGAGACCTCCGGCTTCACACTGCGCGACGGCAGAAGTGCCGAACTCACCTACAACAACAACGCGTCCGAAGACGGCGACTGGGAGCTTTCAGCCGCGCGCGGCTTCGACACGTGGGACACTTGGGTTGACGAGCGCGAACGCTACCTCGCCGCGCGCCTGCGCTACGAGGGAAGAGATCGTTACTACGACAAGTACGTCTGGGGCGCGGAAGAACTCGACGCCTACGGCGATTGGGTCAACTCAAGCGAGTACGGCTACGTCTGGCGTCCGCACACGACCGTCATCAACCACTACAACAACTGGGCGCCGTATCGTTACGGCAGTTGGCGCTGGTGTCCGCCTTACGGCTGGACGTGGGTGGGCGATGAGCCGTGGGGCTGGGCGCCTTATCACTACGGGCGCTGGGTCTATGTGAACAACTACTGGGGCTGGGCGCCGCGCGGCTACGCTCGTTACGGGCGTCGCAGTTGGTGGCGACCCGCGCTCGTCGCCTTCGTCAACATCAACATCGGCGGCGGTGGCCGTCATTACGGCGGCGACCACGTCGCATGGTATCCGCTCGGTTATCACCAGCGCGACCCGCGCTCCAACTTCTACCGCCGCGCCGTCAACCGCGCGCTCGATCAAAGACGCATCGCCAATCTGGACCGCGTCAACCCCGTCTATCAACGCGCCGTGACGACGCTGCCCGCGCGCGAGTTCGGCAAGAACATGACGCGCGGCAAACCCGCGCCGCAGGAACTCGCCTCGCGCGCCATCACGACCGACCCCTTGCGCGGCAAGTTGCCGTTTCGCCCGACTGATTCCGAACTCGTCAAGGGCGGCGCTGACGGCAGCGGCAACGGCGGCGGCAACGGCGGCGGCAACGACGGTCTAACTCCAGTCGTCCGCGAGCGCAGGGGCGACACGCTCGTCATACGCAACCCGACCGACCCGACGCGCACGTTTACCGAGCGCAGGACGGGCGCGGCCACACGCCGTCCCGGCCTCGCGCTCGACGGCGAACTGCGTCGCGGTCGCATTTACAACAACCGCGAGCCGCGCAGTTCAAAAGGCGAGAAGGGCGGCGGCGACACCGTGAATGTCGGCGACGGCACGGGCGAGCGCAGGCCAGGCCGAAGTGTTGATCGCGGCAACAACGGCGAACGCGGCACGGGTGCGTTCGAGCGACCCGCGCGCGGCAACGCCCCGCGCGACGGCGGCGCGGACGGCACGCACGTCGGCTCGCCCGCCGTGAGGCGTCCCGAACGTCAGGCCGACCCCGACGCAGGAACTTTTCGCCCGCTCCCGAACGTCACAGACGGGCGCACGGGTCGTAAAGTCAAAGCCGACGAACGACCGCCGGACGACGGCAACGCTACTACGCCCGCGCCCGAATACAGACGCGAGCGTCCCATGCCGCGACCCGAAGCGCGCGACGAGCGTGCGAGGCCCGTGGAGCACGAACGCCCCGCGCCGGAGGTTTATCGCCCGAGGCCGGAGGTGCGTGAGGAACGCAGAGCGCCGCGCGAAGAGAGGCGGCCTGAGCCGCGTCCCGAACGCTCCGCCCCGCCGCGCGAAGAACCGAGCGTGCCGCGCGAGGAACGCCGCTCATCGCCGCCGCCGCAACAACGCGAGGAGCGTCGCGCCGACCCGCCGCGCGAGCAGCGAAGCGCGCCGCCCGCTTCGCCCATCCGCTCGAAGTCGAAAACTCCGGGCGACATTGACAACTGACGCGGAGCGCGCGGCTGACGAGTCGTGTTCAAACGCGAACGCAAGCGCCGACAGGAGACGTGAAGGACGCATCAGGGAAAACAGTTTTTCTCTCGCGTCCTTCGCGCATCCTTCGCGCGTCCTTCGCGCCTGCGCCGCCTCGCCGCGTCCTCTCGCGTTTGAATAGACCGAGCGTTCGACGCACTCTTAAAAACCTCTCCCTTTGCCGCCATGCCCGCCGGGTCGCACGCGCGTTTATACGGATTGATAACGCGGCGCATGCAACCTCCTTCTCCCCGAACGGGCGCGAGTTGTTGTTGTTGCCGTCCCGCATCGTTTGAACGAGCAAGGAAAGGAACGCCCCATGTCTTACGCACGCCTCGGATTGCGCTTAGTCGTGCTCATCTTCGCGCTCACGCTGGGCGCATATCTCTTCGCCTACGCGACTGCGGGCGCGCAAAGTTCGGCAGCGAAAAATTTCCGCCCCGACCTTCGCCGCGCCCTCAACAGCAAAACCGGAGCGTCGAAAACGAATCTCGCCAACGCCGCCGCCGTAGCGCGCAAGAACGGTTACACGCCGCATCGCGTAGACTTCGCCCCGTCCGCCGCACGACGCCCGCGCGCCAAAGCGAGCAACGACGCATCGCAGTCGCAGCAACCGCAGCAGCAACGGCGCGCAGGGGCGGCGCTTCCCGCCTCGCGCAAAACCGCATCGCGCGACGCCGCCGTCGCACGCGCCTCTACGACGGGCGCGCGCATCAGGCCGGGCACGTCGCTCGCACGCATACTCCACACCTCGCAACTGAGCACCGATTCAAACGCCGGTTCGGTCGAGCAGTTCGCCGATGCAAACTTCGATCTCGTAGCCGACGAGCGCGCCACCTTCGACACGCGCGGCGGCGCGTTCGACATCGCCCTCGGGCGTTCGGGCGCGCGCTACGAAGCCTATTCCGCGATTGATGAGCGCGGCACGTTCGACACCGGCGACGACCGCTCCATCGGCGTGCTCACTATTGCCTTCGACACGAACGGCGACTACGCGCGCGACGCCTCGAACCTCTACGATCTCTACCGCGATTTCGGCCTGCCCTCCGCAACCTCCGTCGTCTCCGGCACGACGCGCGCCGGGCGCGAGTTCGTCGTCGTCTCTTCGAGCGGCTACTACAACTACAGCGATCCCGACGATCCCGAAAACGAACCCACCGCAGGCGTCGTCCTCTTTACGCCCAACAGTTTCGGCGGCTACGACTTTGCGCGCACGCTCGTCGCGGTCGGCAGCCAACAACTCAACAACGCCAACGCCCTCGCGCTCCTGCCGACGGGCGATCTCGTCGTCGCCGATTTCGACTCCAACGAACTGCGCGTCGTACGCGACACGGACGGCGACGGCGCGCCCGACACGCTCGACCCCGTGCCCTACTACTCTTATCAATTCTCCGACGACGCGCCGCTCGACATCGCCGCCAACTCGCGCGGCGTCGTCTTCTCGCATTCGGTCGGAAGCTCTACCGTCATGCTCGCGCTCTACGACACGAACGCGAACGGCTTCGCCGACACGGAAGAGGTCGTCGTCGAAGGTCTCTCGATTGACGACAATCTCGTCTTGCACGGTCTGACGGTTGATCGGGAAGGCACGGTTTACGTCATCGAAGACGCGCTCGGCGCAAGCGACAGGACGAGCGACGGCGGCAACGGCGGCACGCCGCTCGTCGATGCGTTCCCCGATCCGGCATTGAACGGCGTCTTGCGCGACGGCGCGCTCTACACGACAGCCGACAACCCGACCGCGCACGCGCTCACCGGCCTCGCCTTCGGCACGGACAAGAAACTCGCGCCCGTCGCATCGCTCTCGCT
>DATHBB010000101.1:0-23021 GCA_035296385.1 Pyrinomonadaceae bacterium
AACCAACTTCTTCACACATCGCGCGCGCTAATGTTAAAATCCCCGCGTGTCAACAAAGACGGAAGCGGTTATAGTTGAATCAGCCGAGAACGGTATGACTGAAGAGCAAGAAGTTTTTCATCGCCACATCCAGCGCGCCGGTCTCAAGCGCACGGCGCAACGCGATCTCATCCTCGACGTGTTCCTGCGCACCGAAGAGCACCTGTCGAGCGAAGACCTCTACCGGCTCGTGCAGAAGGAAGACCCCGAAATCGGCCAAACCACCGTCTATCGCACGCTCAAACTCCTGACCGACGCGGGGCTGGCGCGCGCCGTGCGCTTCGGCGACGGGCGCACGCGTTACGAGCACAACTACAACCACCCGCACCACGACCACATGATCTGCACCGACTGCGGGAAGACCATCGAATTCTATTCCGAAAAACTCGAAGCGCTCCAGGACGCTATCGCCTCCCAACACGGCTTCGAGTCGTCGCACCACACGCTGCGCATGTTCGGTTCGTGCGCGGATTGCCGTCAAGAGGATCGCGGCAAGCAAAAGAAAGACGAGTCTGCCGCCGAACCGCGCGTCAGATTCGCGAGCGCGCCGAGCACGCACTAAGAACGGGAAAAAGGGGAAGGGGAAAAGGGTAAGGGAAGAGGACGGGCGGGACGGTTTCCGACTCCGCGTTTGCCCTTTAGCCCTTTTCTTTTTTCCTTTCCCCCTTCACCTTTCCCCTTTCTACCTTTTTACTTTTGCCTCCCGTTGTTGTAAGTTCCGAATCGTCTCCCGCGGAAATTTAACCCGACAGTTTGAAAACGTGGTGGGGGTGTGCGATGAGTGTGAACGTTGAGTTTGTGCCGGACGGACGGCACGGCGTAGTGGCCGAAGGCACGTATTTGTGGGACGCGGCGAAGCGTCTGGGCTTGCGCCTGCCCGCAGAGTGCGAGGGGCGCGGCGAGTGCGACACGTGCGCCGTCATCGTCAAAGAAGGCGCGACGCTGTTGTCCGGTTTGACCGAGGCGGAACGCGTGCGGCTCAGCCCCGAACGTCTCGCGTCGGGCGAACGTCTCGCCTGTCAAACGAAAGTCGAGCGCGCGGGCGACCTCGTCCTCCAGCCCGTCCCCGTTACAGAACGGCAGGAGACGGCGGAGGAAGCGAAGCAGGATTTGCGCGCGGAGTTTCGCGAACTCCCTCTGACGCAAAAGCTCGCCACGCTCGTCGAACTCGAAGCTATCGTCGCGCGGCAGACATTCAAGGCCATCGCCGATGTGCCCGCCTCGTTTTTCGAGAAGGGGCTGGATTACGTCGTCAACTTCGGACGCGAGCGCGCGCGCCGCGAACGCCAGGCGCGCCGCCCCGCAGAGCACGTCGCGGGCACGAAGAAACAGACGGAAGCCAACAAGCCCGCTTCCTGAATTCCGCCGGACACGCAAAAGACACTCGACTATCAAGCGCGTCGCGAGAAAAGCGCGCGGCGCGCTCCGTTCAGACGCTCACACATGAATAAGATGCCGCCATACGCGAACGCGCCGCGCCGCGCCCTCCCTTTCGGGAGTTTGAATCGCGCGCGCGTCCTCGTCCTCTTCTCGCTTCTCCCGCTCGTCTTCGCCGCCTGCAATGGCAACACGCCGAACAACAACAACAACGCGCGGGGCAACACATCAGCGTCGCCCGCCGGGTCTGTCGCGGCGACGGATGCGCGCCCCGCGTTCGACGGCCAGCGCGCCTTCGAGCACGTTCGCCGGATGGTCGAGATCGGGCCGCGCCCCGCAGGCTCTGCCGAACTCGCGCGCACGCGCGAATACATCACAGGCGAACTCGAAGCCGCGAGGTTGAAAGTCACGAGCGACGCCTTCACGGCGCAAACTCCCGTCGGCGCGCGACAGATGGTGAACCTGACGGCGGAACTCGCGGGCGAATCGGCGGACGTGATCATCATCTCCAGCCATTACGATACGAAGCCCGTCAAAGAATTTCGCTTCGTCGGCGCGAACGACGCCGGTTCATCTACGGGCGCGCTCATAGAGATCGCGCGCTCGCTCGCCTCGTCGGGGCGCAAGCCGCGCTTCACTTACTGGTTCGTCTTTTTCGATGGCGAAGAGGCTTTCTGCCGCACTTGGAGCGAGTGCGGGACGGAGCGAGCGCCGGATAACACTTACGGCAGCCGTCGTTATGTAGAGCAACTCGCGGCGCGCGGCGAGACGAAGCGCGTGCGCTCGATGATCCTGCTCGACATGGTCGGTTATACGAATCTGGCGATCCCGCGCGAGTCGCTGAGCACGCCCTGGCTCGTTGACATCATCTGGGAGACGGCTGACGAACTCGGCTACTCCGCGCAATTTCCCGACACGGAAGAGAGCGTCGAAGACGATCACATCCCGTTCCTGAAAGCCGAAATTCCGGTCGTGGATATAATCCAACTCAGCGGTTATCGCTACTGGCACACGGCGGAAGACACGCTCGATAAAATCTCACCGCGCAGTTTGCAGATCGTCGGCGAGACGGTCATCGCCAGCCTGCCGCGCATCGAACAACGCCTCGCACGCTGAAACACGTTTTATGAATATTGATTCACGCACCCATGCCGCGCGACGTTTGCGTAGCGCGCTGGTGTTAATTCTCGCGCTCGCTACATGCGTTCCGGCGCAGAGTCTCAACGCGGTTTCAAAGCCGCCGGAGACGCGCGCCGAGTCGCTGGTCGAAACGCTGCACGGCGTTAAAGTCAACGACCCGTATCGCTGGTTGGAGCAGGGCGAATCTCAGGAGGTGCGCGCGTGGACGGAGGCGCAGAACGCACACACGCGCCGCGCGCTCGACCCGCTGCCGTCGCGCTCGCAGATCAGTCAACGTCTCTCTCAACTGCTTTCCATCGGCACCCTGAGCGCGCCCGCGCCGCGCGGCGGTCGTTACTTCTACACACGGCGCGCGGGGCAGCAGAATCAGCCCGTGCTCTACGTGCGCGAGGGGGCGCGAGGACAAGACCGCGTGCTGCTCGATCCGAACGCGCTTTCTGATGACGGCACAATCGCGCTCGATTGGTGGTACGAATCGCACGACGGCAAGCGGCTCGCCTACGGGCTTTCGGAGAGCGGCAACGAGCAATCGACGCTCTACGTTCTGGACGTGGACACGGGGCGCAATCTCAAGGACAAGATTCCTTACACGCGCGCCGCCTCGCTCGCGTGGCTGCCCGGTGGCGACGGTTTTTATTACACGCGTTTCCCCGCGCCGGGCACAGTCGCGAAGGGCGAAGAGAATTATCATCGCCGCGTTTACCTGCACCGCCTGGGCGACGATCCGTTGAAGGACACGGAGATTTTTCGCCGCGAGCAGCAGCCGACGCAGTGGCCGTCCGTCGGCCTCTCGCGCGACGGGCGCTGGCTCACCGTCTCCGTCTCGCGCGGGACGAATAAGAACGATCTCTACGTGCGCGATTTGCGCGACGAGTTGGGCGAGTTCGTAGCGGTCGCCGAAGGGAAAGACGCGAGCTACAGGGCGCGCGTGGTCGGCAACCTCATGTACATCCTCTCGACCGAAGACGCGGCGATGGGACGCATCTTCGCCGTCGCGCCCGCCAACCCGCGACGCGCGAATTGGCGCGTCGTCGTTCCCGAAGCGCAGAACTCTGCCATCACTTCGTTCACGGCCATCGCGGAGCAGATCGTCGTCAACTATCTTGAGCGCGCCGCGTCGCGCGTCGCCGTCTTCACGCGCGACGGAAGACACTTGCGCGACGCTAAGCTGCCCGTGCTCGGCACGGCGGGCGGCGCGAGCGGCGAGGAAGACGGCGGCGAAGCGTTCTTCACTTTCAGTTCTTACGGTTTGCCGCCCGCCGTCTATCGCTACGACGCGGCGACGGGCGCGCTCGGCGAGTGGGCGCGCGTTGACGCGCCGACCGTTGACGCGAAGGCGATCGAGGTCAAACAGGTCTTTTACCAGACGAAGGACGGGACGAACATCTCCATGTTCGTCGTGCATCGCAAAGGTCTCAAGTACAACGGCGCGAACCCGACCTTGCTCTACGGCTATGGCGGCTTCAACGTGTCGCAGACGCCCGCGTTCAATCGCGGCCTGAATTTGTGGCTTGAGCGCGGCGGCGTCTACGCGGTGGCGAACATACGCGGCGGCGGCGAGTACGGCGTGGGCTGGCACAAGCGCGGGATGCTCGGCTTGAAGCAAAACGTTTTCGACGACTTCATCGCGGCGGCGTCATATTTGATAGAGAAGAAGATCACGAGCAACAACAAACTTGCGATTCAGGGCGGCTCGAACGGCGGCCTCTTAGTCGCGGCGGCCATGACGCAGCGACCCGAACTATTCCGCGCCGTCGTCTGCGCCGTGCCCCTGACGGACATGCTGCGCTACCAACGCTTCCTCATCGCGCGGCTCTGGATACCCGAATACGGGACGGCTGAAGACGCGCGCCATTTTCAATACTTGCGTGCCTACTCGCCTTATCATCGCGTCGCGGCGGGAACGAAATATCCTGCGACATTGATCACCACAGCCGAGTCGGATTCGCGCGTTGACCCGATGCACGCGCGCAAGTTTGCGGCGGCGTTGCAGGCGGCGAACAGTTCAACTAATCCCATCCTGCTGCGCGTCGAGACGAAGGCGGGACACGGCGCGGGCAAGCCTCTGACGAAACAGATCGCGGAGGCGACGGACGTGTGGAGTTTCCTGTTCTGGCAACTGGGCATGAGTGTTTGAGCAAATCAACAGCAGAGGGTGATGTCCTCTGTGCATCCTCTGTGCTCTCTGTGTCTCTGTGGTGAGCGCTGATCCAAAGGCATTCACCACAGAGACACAGAGGACACGGAGGGGGCACAGAGGAAAGCTGAAAGCAAGGACATCACTCGGTGGAGAATCGGATGACGAGAGAGGTGAAGAGAATCGCGGTCGTGCCCGGCGACGGCATCGGCACGGAAGTTATCAACGAGGCGCTCGGCGTGCTCGAACACTTGCGCGGGACGCACGGCGTCACGTTCGAGTTGCAACATTTCGATTGGGGCGCGGACAAATTCTTGCGCGAAGGCGTCAGCCTCCCCGAAGGCGCGCTCGAAATGCTCACGCGGGATTTCGACGCCATACTCGCGGGCGCGTTCGGCGACCCGCGCGTCAAGACCAACCAGCACGCGGAGGATATTTTGCTGGGGATGCGGCGCGGGCTTGATCTCTACATCAACCAGCGCCCCGTGCGTTTGCTCGACGCGCGTTTGACGCCGCTCAAGAATCGTAAAGTGGAAGACGTTGACTTCGTCGTCTTTCGCGAAAACACGGAGGGCGCGTACATCGGCGCGGGCGGCTTTCTCAAGAAGGGGACGCCGCACGAGATCGCCACGCAGGAGGAGTTGAACACTCGGCACGGCGTCGAGCGCATCATCGTCGCGGCCTTCGAGTACGCGCGCTCTCACGGCAGACGGAAAGTGACGATGGCCGACAAGTCGAATGTGCAGCGATACGGCGGCGACTTGTGGCAGCGCACGTTTCGCGAAGTCGCGGCGGGCTACGCTGAAGTCGAAGCGAACCATCAATACGTCGATGCGATGGCGATGTTCATGGTGCTCGATCCTTCGCAGTACGACGTGATCGTGACGAACAATCTGTTCGGCGACATCCTGACGGATTTGGGCGCGGCGTTGCAGGGCGGGTTGGGGATGGCCGCGTCGGGAAACATTCATCCGGGTCGCGTCTCTCTGTTCGAGCCGGTGCACGGGAGCGCGCCGCCGCTCGCGGGCAAGAACGTGGCGAATCCAATCGGGTCTATTCTGACCACGGCGATGATGCTAGAATATTTGGGATTCGCGGAGGCGAGCGACGCGGTCGAGGCAGCCGTCGGCGCGAGCGTCACGGAAGGCGAGACGACGCGCGACCTCGGCGGCACGCTCTCGACGACCGAGGCCGGAGCCGCGATTCGTCGCCGCATACGGGCGTGAGCGCATAAGCTGATTTCAGAGTGAACAGGGTTTTGTGTACAAGGTTTAGAGGGTTCGCCGTGAGTTGCGGGTGCGCGCGGCGTGAAAGGTGTTATGGGGAGCAGTAAGGGCAGAGACGCAGGGCAGAAGTTAGTCGCGATCATCGTGATCCTCGCGATGCTGGCGCTCATGGGCATCCCGCCGACCGTCATCTTCTTTTTCGCCACGGTCGTCTATTTCGTCTGGCGCGCGGTGGATCGCTCCGAGCAGCACGAAACGCGCCGCATCTTCGACTTCTACCTCGCCGCCAGCGAAATCCTGCGCGAAGACGAGCGCCGCTGGTTCGGCTTCGAGATCACGGAAGTGATCGGTCAGGGCGAGTCGGTCGTGCACTCGATGGCCGACCCGCCGCCGCTCGTCTATTTCGCACTCGGCGCGCTCTATCACCGCGTAGGCGACCACGAATCGGCGGCTGAAAGCCTCACCTACGTACTTGAAAACGAATGGGGCGACGAACTTCACTGCACCGCCCCTTCGCCCGAACTGCGACGTTACGCAAGCGTGCTGCGCAAACTCGAACGCGACCCGTCCGAAGGGCCTTTGACGGTCGCCGCCGTGCGCAACCTCGAACACGCGCGCCTCTCACGCGCCGCCGCGCTCCTCGAAGAGAGCCGCAAACAGAGTAACGCGACGGCCTCGGAAATCGCGGCGCGCGACTCGCACAGGGGCGCGGCGCATTCGACCCAGCCGAAAGATGTCCCGCTCCGTCTGCCGCTCGCCGCGAACACGAACGCAGCGCAGCCGCTCGCGCCCCCGACGAAGCCCGCGCCCATCTCCGAAGTCCTGCGCGACTTGTACGAGGAAGAGAAGAAGACCGCATAAAAGATTGTCCGTGGTCAGTTGTCCGTTGTCAGTTGTTCGTGCTGACCGGAGGAAGTTGCGAAAGATTAAACCGGACAACTACCCAAACACGAAAACAACTGACAACTGACAACGGACAACTGACAACTTTTAATGGCGACTGAGACGATCATCGGCAGCTATCGCATCGAGGAGCGCATCGGGCGCGGCGGGATGGGCGTCGTCTATCGCGGCCAGCACACGAAGCTGCCGCGCGAGGTCGCCATCAAGTCGATCAACCCGCGCGCCGGAGATCACGACCTGCGTGCGCTGCGCCACCGCTTCGAGCGCGAGGCCTACATCCAGTCGCAGTTGGATCATCCGGGCATCGTCAAGATTTACGACTACATCGTCGCCGAGCAGACCTACTACATCGTGATGGAGTATGTCGAAGGGTGGTCGCTGGCGCAGTTGATGAAGGGGGCGGGCGGCGCGCTCTCGTGCGAACGTGCGCTCGCGCTCTTCGATCAAATTCTCACCGCCGTCACCTACGCGCATACTTTCACCTATCAAGATCAGGGCGGCGCACAGCATCGCGGCATCATTCACCGCGACTTGAAGCCGCCGAACATCCTCGTCACGCCCGAAGACAAAATCAAGATCACGGATTTCGGCATCGTCAAAGTCGTCGGCGCGGAGACGACCGACACGCACGGCGCGGGCTACGGTTCGCCGCGTTACGTCTCTCCCGAACAGGCCGAGGGCCTGGAAGTTGACCAGCGTTCCGACATCTACTCACTCGGCATCATTCTCTACGAAATGCTCACGGGCGCGCCGCCCTTCGGCAACGAACGCGAACCCATGACGCGCACGGAAATTTTGCGCGCGCACGTGGAAATGCCGCCGCCGCTGCCCACAGAAATCAACCCGCTGATCCCGCTCGAAGTCGAAGACATCATCCTGCGCGCACTCGAAAAAGACCCGGCGGGGCGTTTTGCGAGCGCCGCAGACTTTTTGCGCGCGGTGAGGACGGCGCGCGAGCGCGACGCGAGCGATGTCGCCGAAGAGGCTGAAGCGCCGCCGCAAATTCAACGCCCCGTCGGCACGCACGAACTGAGCGACGCGAGTTCTGTTGACAATACCATCCGGCACGACTACATCACGCAACCGATTCGCAGCGGCTCGTGCAGCGTCTGCGGCACGGAGGCGGAAGGCGACGAGGAGAATTGCCGCGAGTGCGGCGCTGAACTCGGCGCATCGCCCGCCACCACCAGGCTCGCGCACCGCCAGACGAAAACGCAGATCGAGCAGCAACAGCGGCGGCGCGACAACGTGCAACCGCACTCGCGCGGCAAGTGGCTGGTCGCCGGACTCATTGTGCTCGCGCTCCTGAGCGGCGTGCTCATCTACATGCGCTTCACGCGCGAGGCGGTGCGGCGTGCGGCGCGCGCGTCCGCGACGCCCCAAGTTGCTACGCCGCAAGCGGGCGGCGTGGAGACGACGCCGGAAACGCCTGTCGTCCCGTCTTCGCTCGTCGAATTGAGCGCCGCGCGTCTCACGGTAGATTCGAGCTACGACGGCTACACGGCGAAGCCTCTGAACGACGGCATCTCGGATGTCAAACGCATCTCCGCGATGCGCTACAACGAAGGAAACTGGGCTTCCGCCGAGACGCACGAGCCGCACTGGATCGAACTCCAACTGCCCGCACAGGCGCGCCTCTCCGCCGTCTACGTCTACTGGGGCTTCGACCGCGACCGCTTCGTCGCCTCGCGCCGCGTCGAACTACAGACGCCCGACGCGAGCGGCGCGTGGCAGACGATCTCGACCATCGAACCCGGCAGCGACTACGACCGCACGGCCTTCGAGTTCGCGCCCATCCGAACCGAACGCGTGCGCATCTTCCAGCCCGCGCAACAGGGGCCGCGCGGTCGCCCCTTCGTGATGTGGGTGCGCGAGGTGAAACTCTACGGCGTGCGTGAGAGTTGAAGCGTGGCGGTTGAACTTCACACAAAGGCGCAAAGACGCGAAGTAAAGACAAAAAGATAGTATAAGTTTCGTTCACGTCTTTCTTTGCGTCTTTGCGCCTTTGCGTGAGATATTCTTCGCGGTTCGTCACCCGTAAATTTAGAAACTGATGCTCACCGCTGAAATCATCGCCATCGGCTCGGAGTTGTTGACGCCGGATCGCGCGGACACGAACAGCCTGTGGCTGACCGAGCGGCTCAACGCCATCGGCATCGAAGTCAAACTCAAAACCATCGTCGGCGACGACGACGCGCGCCTCGAAGAGACGATCAAGGACGCGCTCAGGCGTTCGCGCGTCGTCATCACGACGGGCGGCCTCGGGCCGACCGAAGACGACATCACGCGCAAGATCGCCGCGCGCGCGATGAGTCGTCGCCTCGTCCTGAACGAAGCGGTACTCGAAGCGATCCGCGAGAAGTTCATGCGCTGGGGGCGTAAGATGCCGGAGATCAACACGCGGCAGGCGATGATCATCGAAGGCGCGGAGGTGCTCGACAACCCGCACGGCTCGGCTCCCGGCATGTATCTCGAACACGAAGGGCGCGCGGTCGTCCTCCTGCCCGGCCCGCCGCGCGAGATGCGCCCGATGTACGAGACGTACATCAACCCGAAGCTCGTGGCGAAGGCCGGAGACGTGCGCGTCGCGCGGCGCGTGCTGCGCGTGTCGGGCTTGGGCGAGTCGGCGGTTGACGAACGCATCGCGCCCGTCTACACGCAGTATAAAAATCCGCAGACGACCATCCTCTTCAACCGCAGCGAGATCGAAATTCATCTCACCGCGCAGGGCAAATCGGAGCAGGAGGCGGAACTGCTGCTCGACGGACTGGCCGGGCAGATCGAGGAACGACTCGGCGACGCCATCTTCGCCTTTCGCGGTGAGACGATGGAAGAAGTGATCGGCTTGCGTCTGGCCGTCAGCGGCTTCACGCTCGCCGTCGCCGAAAGCTGCACGGGCGGCCTCATCTCCGAACGCCTGACGAAAGTGCCGGGGTCGTCAAACTATTTCATGGAAGGCGTCGTGAGTTATTCAAACGACGCGAAGGTGCGCCTGCTCGGCGTGCCGTCGGACTTGATCGCGGAGTACGGCGCGGTCAGCTCGCAAGTCGCGGAGGCGATGGCCGAAGGCGTGCGCGAGCGCGCGGGCACGGATTTCGGCTTGAGCGTGACGGGCATCGCAGGACCCGGCGGCGGCACGGAAGACAAACCCGTCGGCCTCGTCTACATCGCGCTTTCGGACGACGCGCACACCGAACACCGCAAACTGCTCCTGCCCGGCGACCGCCAACTCATACGCTGGCGCGCCTCGCAAGCCGCCCTCGACCTCTTGCGCCGCCGCCTCATCTGAAGCAATTTCAAAACTTCGCCAGGTCGCCGCCCGTCGGGCGCACTTGCCGCTCGTTCGTGCGCGTTGTTATAGTCGCCGTTCGCTCGTCGTTCGGAATTTTGCGCTGTCGCGGAGTGATGCCAAGTTGCTGCCTGCGCTGTTCATTGTCGCCGCGTACCTGCTCGGCTCGATCCCTTTCGGATATTTGATCGTGCGCGCGAGGGGCGGCGGCGACGTGCGCGAGACGGGTTCGGGCGGCACGGGCGCGACGAACGTGACGCGTCGCGCGGGCAAAGGCGCGGGCGTCTTGACGCTCGCGCTCGACGCGGCGAAGGGCGCGCTTGTCGCGCTCACCGCACGCTGGCTGCTCGCGCCGGATTTCGGCATCAACTGGTGGGTGGCCGCCGCCTGCGTCGCCGTCGTCGTCGGCCACGTCTTTCCGGTCTGGTTGAAATTTCGCGGCGGCAAGGGCGTGGCGACCGGACTCGGCGTGTTTCTGAGTTTAACGCCCGCGGCGGTCGCGCTCGCCGCGCTCGTCTTCGCCGCCGCCGTATGGACGACGCGTTACGTCTCGCTCGGCTCAATCGCGGCGACGGCAACGCTGCCTCTATTCGCGTGGCTTCTCGGTAGTTGGGGAGACACGAACAACGCCGAGCGCGCGCCCGTCATGGCCGTCGCAATCACCGGCGGCGCGCTCATCATCTTCATGCACCGCGCCAACATCGGCAGGTTGCTGCGCGGGACGGAGAGTAAACTGAAATGATGAAGTAGGAACGCGGAACATAAGAGCGTCCGTTGTCCGTTGCATGTGACAATCACACAAGTTGCTAAAGATGGAATTGCTCAACTGACGACAGACAAAGAACAACGGACAACTGACCACGGACAACGGACAGTTTTTACCTCATCGTTTGAATTATGTCTCGAATCGCGATCATCGGTGCGGGCGGGTGGGGCACGGCGCTCGGCCTGGTGGCCGGACGCGCGGGGCATGCGGTGAGGTTGTGGTCGCGCAACGCGTCGGTGATTGAGGGGATTAACGAACGGCGTGAGAACGGCGTCTATCTGGCGTCGCATGCGCTCGAAGGCAACGTGAGCGCGACGGGCGAATTGGCCGAGGCTCTGCGCGAGGCGCAGATCGTGATACTGGCTTCGCCCTCGCACGCGACGCGCGAGTTGTTGGAGCGTATGGCGCGCGAACTGCCCGCCGAAGTTGTGCTCGTGAGCGCGACAAAGGGCATCGAGATTAAGACGGGGCAGCGCATCTCGGAAGTGGCGTTGGAAGTGTTGGGGAGAGAGGCGGCAGCGCGCTTCGTCTGTTTGTCGGGGCCTTCGTTCGCGCAGGAAGTGGCGGCGCGACAGCCGACCGCAGTGGTCGCCGCCGGTTACGACGCCCGCGCGACTCTGGACGTGCAGGCGGCCTTGAGTTTTGAAAATTTTCGCGTCTATACGAACGGCGACCTCGTCGGGACGGAACTCGGCGGCGCGGTCAAGAACGTCATCGCGCTGGCGGCGGGGATGGTCGCGGGCCTGGGCTTGGGCACGAACAGCATCGCGGCTTTGATCACGCGCGGGTTAGCCGAGATCACGCGTCTGGCATTGGCCGAGGGCGGGCGCGTCGAGACGCTCGCGGGGCTCGCGGGGCTTGGCGATCTCGTCTTGACGTGTACGGGCGCGTTGTCGCGCAACCGTTTCGTCGGGCAGGAGTTGGGGCGCGGGCGCGCGCTCGAAGAAATTCTGGCGGGGATGCACGAAGTCGCCGAAGGCGTGCGCACGACGCGCGCGGTGAAACTGTTGGCCGACAGTCGCGAAATCGAGATGCCGATCACGGAGCAGGTTCACGCGGTGCTCTACGAGGGCAAGAGCGCGCGCGCGGCGGCGGAAGCGTTGATGGCGCGACCCGTGCGCGGCGAGTTCGCGGGGATGGGGCTATAAAAAAATTGTAAGTGGCAATCTCAAATTGATGAAGTTGAAACATGGCAGAAACGGGTGAAGTAAAAAATTTGTTGACGAACCGCGCGGCGTATCACGAATATCACATTCTGAACACATACGAGGCAGGCGTCGCCTTCAAGGGCACGGAAGTGAAGAGCGTACGCGCGGGGCAGATTCAGTTGAAGGAGTCTTACGTCGCCGTGCGCGACGGCGAAGTCTGGTTGTTTAATGCCCACATTTCGCCGTATGCTTACGGCAACCGGGATAATCACGAAGCCACGCGCACGCGGAAACTTTTGTTACACCGTCGTGAGATAGATAAGCTAGAACAAGAGGCGACAGTGAAAGGCATGACGCTCGTCGTCACGCGTGTGTATCTGAAAAAAGGACGGATCAAGTTTGAAATCGGGGTTGCGCGCGGCAAGAAACTTTATGACAAGCGCGAGACGGAGATGCGCCGCACGGTTGATCGTGAGACGCGCGCCGCGTTGAAAGAGCGCAATCGTTAATCGGGGGATGAAAATTATATGGATATTCAAGTGAGCACGGGGCGCGTGGGCGACGTGGATGTGCAGGCTTTGGCCGTGGCGGTTTTCAAAGACGAACAGGCGCACGAAGGGTTCTTGCAGGAGTTGGACGCGGCGACGGGCGGCCTCATCAAGTCCGTCATCGAATCCGACGAACTCAAAGGCAAAGAGGGCGAGACAGTTTACGTTCATCTGGGCGACGGGCACGAGGCGTTGAAGGCGAAGCGGCTGCTCCTGGTCGGCGTCGGCGAGCGCGATGCATACAAGGCGGCGCAAGTGTCGCAGATGGCGGGAACGGCGGCGCGTGCTCTGCGCGCACGAAGCGTCAAAACCATCGGGCTGATTACGCGCGCGGCAGAGGCGGACGCGGAACGTGCGGCGGAGGTGGCGGTCGAAGGCGTCTTGATGTCCCTGTTCGAGCCGGACAAATATCGCACGGCGGAGAAAGAGGAACGAATCATCGAGCGGCTTGTCGTCGTCGCGCAGGGCGCAGACGACGACGCGCTCAGGCGCGGCGCGGAGCGCGGTCGCATCGTCGGCGAATCGGTCAACTTCACGCGCGATCTCGCCAACGAACCCGGCGCGTACATGACGCCGACGATCATGGCCGAGCGCGCACGCTCCATTGCAAGCGAGTTCGGTCTGGAGGTTGACGTGCTGGATCGCGCGCGCATGGAAGGCGAGGGCATGGGATCGCTCCTGAGCGTCGCGCGCGGTTCGGAAGAACCGCCCGCGCTCATCATTTTGAAGTACACGCCCGAAGGCGGCGGCTCGGGAGTCGGTAACGGCCTGCTCGCTTTCGTCGGCAAAGGCGTGACGTTCGATTCGGGCGGCATCTCGCTCAAGCCGGGCGAGAACATGGAATTGATGAAGTACGACATGACGGGCGGCGCGACGGTGCTTGGCGTGATGCGCGCGGTGGCGCAGTTGAAGCCGCCGATGCCGCTCCTCGGCGTCGTGCCCGCGACGGAGAATCTGCCTTCGGGCAAGGCCACGAAGCCGGGCGACGTGGTGCGCGCCATGTCCGGCAAGACCATCGAAGTCATCAACACGGACGCCGAAGGCCGTTTGATTCTGGCCGACGCCATCGAGTATGCCAAGAAGTTGGGCGCGACACAGATCGTTGACCTCGCGACGCTGACGGGTGCGGTCTCCATCGCGCTCGGCGACGTGAACACCGGGATACTCGGCACGGATCAGGAGTTGATAGACGAAGTGATCGCGTCGGGCAGGGAAGTCGGCGAAAAGTTCTGGCAGTTGCCGCTCGATAAAGAGTATACGAAGCAGATCAAGTCGGATATCGCGGACATCAAGAACGTCGGCGGGCGCAAGGCGGGCACGATCACTGCGGCGGCGTTTCTCAAGGAGTTTGCCGACGGCATTTCGTGGGCGCACCTCGACATCGCTGGAACGGCTTGGGGCGACGACGCCAAGCCCTACCGCTCGAAAGGGCCTACGGGCGTAGGCGTGCGCACCCTGCTCAACCTGATCGAGCGCGCCGCGCGCGCCGCATCGTCCGCAGGGAAAGACGGAAAGGTTTAACGCCGGACGAACGATCATCGTCTGCCGCCCAAAAAGCGTTGGCCGCGTGGTTTCTCCGCGCGGCCAACGCTTTTTATCAGGGGCTTGGCGTCGTTCCCGGCGTCTTTGTTTGAGACGCAGGAACGGCTGGTTTTTAGCCAGCGTCTACAATTGTGGACGCGCTGTCTACTTTAGTGAACACTGAGTTTATGCAGTCCTGCATAAAAACTTGCATTTTTCTGTGATTCTGTTAAATTCTGCTTCTGGCATAAACGTTGCAATGGCAAATGTGCCAAGTCAAAGGGGACGGATTCACAATAACTGTCCTTGCCCACTCGGTGGCCGTCCGAGGAAAAGCGCCGCCCCTTTGACTTCCTCTCCACATTTTCTTACCTGCGCGCGCAATTCATAGCAACACCCGAACTTCATAATTTCCGGCAGGAAGTTTTCGTCGGAAAATGTTATAGTGTCGCCACGGGCTGACCCCTTCCTGCCCGGAGCGCGCGAACGCGTTTGCGCTCCCACGCTGGCTTTTTACGGAGTTCGGGACAAAGCGCAGTGGTTGATTATTACAAAATTTTAGGCATCCCTCGGACGGCTACGGCCTCGGAAGTCAAATCTGCATACCGGCGTCTGGCGCGCCAGCGCCATCCCGATCTCAACGGCGGTTCGGAGAAATCTGCGCGCGAGTTTGCTCTGATCGCGATGGCCTACCGCACCTTGAGCGACCCGCAGGAGCGCAGCTACTACGACAACAAATTCCGCAAGCGCGCGGGCGAAGCGAGCGAATCGTTTTTGCGCTCCGACAACCCGCACGCGCAACGCATGCGACGCGTCGCCGCGCAGGCGCGCATGGACAGGGTCGTGGATAATTTGATCGCGGCGGAGCGGCGCGAAAACTTCGCCATGCAGCGCGCCGTCTTCACGACCGTCTCGCTGTTTCTCTCCACCTTCTTCGTGGCGCTCTTCAAGCCGCGCTTCTGGCAACTATTCGGCAGCGTCGGGCGCGCTCTAATGCTCACGCTGTTCCTCATCGGTTTGTGGCATCTCATCTCGCGCCTGCGCGAATATTTCAACCGCTACACTTACCAGCCGAGTTCGCTCCACGATTCGGTCACGCACGAAGTCGAAAAGTCGGACAAACCCTTCACGCGCTTCGCCGCGTCCAGTTTCCTGGTGATCGGCTACATGGCTTGTCTCGGCGCGGGACTCCTGCTCGGACAACAGATGTACAGCACGATCTTGACCGAAGTGCCGTTCCTCTACGACACGCAAATCCGCCCCGAACTACTCTTCTACCCTCCCATCGCCGTCCTCGTCATAGACATGATGCACATGATCGCGGCCAAGATCGACTGAACGAGCGAACGCCCGCGAATAGCTGAGACGGCTGCCGCGCGTCTGCTTTAAGCGCACAAACAATCTTGCGTCTTAACGTGCGACTCGTGTATATTTCGCCTCCAGCGGCCAACAGACGGGTCGTTATTGAAGGAAATTCGCACAACCGTATTTCTGTTCGCGCACGCGCGAGACCGGCGGCGACAAAAGCACCGTAGCCTTGCCGTTCGTCGGGTGCGTGTTCCCCCAAACTCGAAAACGTGAGCCGGGCGGCGCAGCTCACGGGCGGAAACAGACACGTTTAGCAGGTGAGAATCAAAGTAATTTTCGCACAACATAACCTCGTGCTAACCACAATCAGCCGACGGCCTCTCGAACGTCGCTGCCCGACTCGTCTTCCGAGTTGATAAGCGCTTTTGCTGGCCGTACGGCTTCTCGAAGAATGGAGGAGCAAGAGATGGCTAAGCGAATCACCGAGCGCCAGCGCCTCGCTTTCAAACTCGAATCCCTGACCGACAACGAAGTCAAAGAAGTGCTCGACTACATCTCGATCATGGAATCAATGCGCCGCGCGACAAGCCCGACAGGGTTGTGGGACGACGAACTGGTGACGCTCCTCGCAGACGCGCGCGAAAATTTGCGCGCGCGACAGGCATTCGAGTGGGAGTCGGTTCGCCGACGCGCCGAACGCCGCGCCGACGCGTCAACCCCGACCCGCGTATGAAGCGAACGAACTCCGCTTCGTTCTCCGAAGTTATTGCGCCCGATGCCGCGCCGCGCCGTGAGGCCGCACGCGCGCTGGCGTCGGTCGCGTTATTCCTCTTCGCGTGCGGCGGCACGACGACGGCGTCGCACCCTCATGCGCCGTCTGCTATTTTTCCGCAATCATCCCAAACCGCTCTCACGCCGTTCCAACGCGAAATCGAAAAACAACGCGCGCGACTGTCCTCCGCCGATGTGGAAGAACGGCGCGAGGCCGTCACGAGGCTCGGCGCGATGGCGCGCGCAGACAGTTCGCGCGTCGCACTCGTTGCGCTTAAAGACGCATCCGTGATCGTGCGTGCCACAGCCGCACGCGCGATCCTTTTTCTGCCCGCAGAGGAAGCTGCCGCCGCGCTCCTCCCGCTGCTTGGCGACAAGGATGAATTCGTGCGACGCGAAACCGCATACGCGCTGGGACAAACTCGCAGCCGCACGGCGGTCGTAGCTTTGGCGACGGCGCTCGCGCGCGACAAGGAGGCGGGCGTGCGCGGCGCGGCGGCGGTCGCGCTCGGACAGATCGGCGACGAGGCCGCAACTCCCGTCTTGACCGAAGCCATCGGACGCCGCATCGCGCGCACGGGCTTCCTGAATCGCATCACGTTTCGGCGGACGGAAGAGAATGAGTTTGTGCGACGCTCGGCGGCGGTCGCGCTCGGCCAGATCAAGAGCCGCGCCGGAGTGCCCGCGCTTATCAGTGCGCTCGCCAACGAACGCGCCGGAGACGACGTGCGCCGCGAGGCCGCACGCGCGCTCGGCTTGATCGGCGACCCCGCCGCCATCCCGACCCTGCGCGCCGCGCTCGCCGCGCGCGACCCGTACCTTTTAGAGATAGCTACGGAAGCCTTACGCAAACTCGAAACGGTAAAACCTTCCTGATACAGTCTGCGTCTCTGCAGTGTGTGTTTGTTGGTGCATTAGTCGGGCGAGAATAAGTTGAGACAAGCGAAAAGCCGGAGGCGTTGAACTCGCGCTCCGGCTTTCGTGCTGTTTAGTTTCGGGTCGGCGTTTAGCTCTCGGACTTTTCGCCGCGCCCCTGGCTCTTGCGCGCCGCTTTGGTCTGCGGAATCGGTAGCGCGACGCCGCCCGACTTGGCTTCCGTCTCTTCGGAGGCTTCTTCTTCCGGCCCAATCTCGCTGATCAACGCGCCGCCCGAACGCTTCGAGAAGACGAGCTTGTTCTGCCCTTCGAGCAGGTCAACGTAAACCAGATCGCCCAAGCCCACCTGATCCGTCGCCACGAGATTCGACAGCGGGTAGACGAGGAAACGCTCAATCGAACGCTTCAAGTGGCGTGCGCCGTACTTGTAATCGATGCCCTCTTTGAGCAGCATGTCTTTGGCCGTGTCCGAGCACTGGAAGACAAACTTCGTTCCGGCGGAACGCATGATGCGATCCTGCACGGAGGCCAGTTCGAGTTCGAGAATCTGGCGCAGGTGGTGCTCCTTGAGACTGCGGAACACGACCACCTTGTCGATGCGGTTCATAAACTCCGGCGAGAACTTGCGCCGCGCCGCTTCGACCGCCGTGCGGTAAATCTTCTGGTCAACGTCCGAATCGTTCGGGTTCTTGTCGCCCTTCGGCGTCACGAAGCCCATGCCGCCCGAGATCAACTCCGACATCTCGCGCGCGCCGAGGTTCGAGGTCATGATGACCATCGTGTGCGAGAAGTCCACGCGGCGATTGTCGCCGAGCGTGAGCGTCGCTTTGTCGAGTATGCCGAGCAGGAGTTGCCACAAGCTGTCGGAAGCCTTCTCGATCTCGTCGAAGAGGACGAGCGAGAGTTTCGTGTCGTCCGTGTGGTAGCGGTCGAGGTTCTCCTGCGTCAGCATCGGGCTGGTTTCGCGGTGGCCGAGGTAGCCCGGAGGCGAGCCGATGAGCTTCGCGATCTCGTGCGAATGCTGAAACTCCGCGCAGTCGATTTTGATGACCGCGCCCGGGTCGCCGAACAAAACTTCGGCAGCCGCTTCGACGACGCGCGTTTTGCCCGATCCGGTCGGCCCGAGGAAAAGCATCGTGCCGACGGGGCGGTTGAGCGGGTTCATCCCGGCGAGAAATATCTGGTAGAGGCCGCTCATGCGCCGCACCGCACGCTCCTGGCCGACGATGCGGGTCGAGAGTTTTTCTTCAAACTCCTGTGCGCGCGGACTCTTTTGATCGGGGTCAAGAAAGACCGTCTCGGTTATTTTCTTCTGTGTTTCCATTGCTGCAATCATGACCGTCCTCCTTGCCTGAGCATTACGGGGCGCGAGCTGAATTTCGCTCATTTCGGCAGCCGCTTGGCCGCCGCACCTCCGTTCTCATGCAAAGAACGATCCGTTCGTGTAATTGATGCACCGGGCGCGGAGCCGGTTGGCTTGTTTGCGCCGCGCTCTCTCCGGCGTTCGAGAGTGAGAACACTATATAAACGACAACGCGCGATTTGTCACCACAAAATATCCAACACTCGAAAAGATTTTGCGACAACTAACAATTTTCGCCCACTGACAATTCGCGTCAGAAGGCGACTGACAAATTACTGTCTTCGCGCAAAATGTCGAATTGACATACCAAGAGGTGCAGGGAGGAAACGGCGGGGGCACGCCAACTGAATGACGCGCCCCCGTTGTCGTTTACAGTCGCCCGAACCTCGCGCCCGTCAGTCGTAATATTCCAGACCGAGATGCGTGATGAGGTCTTCGCCGCGCAGGTGGCGCAGGGTGTTTTTGAGTTTCATCAACTGGATGAAGATGTCGTGCTCGGGGTAGAGCTTGGGCGCGGTCATCGGCGACTTGAAGTAGAAGGAGAGCCATTCCTGCACGCCCTTCATCCCGACGCGCTGCGCGAGATCGAGGAAGAGCGCGAGGTCGAGCACCAGGGGCGCGGCCAGGATGGAGTCGCGGCAGAGGAAATCGATCTTGATCTGCATCTTGTAGCCGAGCCAGCCGAAGATGTCTATGTTGTCCCAGCCCTCTTTGTTGTCGCCGCGCGGCGGGTAGTAGTTGATGCGTACGACGTGCGAGAAGTCTTTGTAGAGTTCGGGGTATACGTCCGGCTGGAGGATGTATTCGAGCACGGAGAGCTTCGATTCCTCTTTGGTCTTGAAGGATTCGGGATCGTCGAGGACTTCGCCGTCGCGGTTGCCGAGGATGTTGGTCGAGTACCAGCCGTGAAGTCCCAACATGCGCGACTTCAAGCCGGGCGCGAGGATGGTCTTCATCAAAGTCTGGCCGGTCTTGAAATCTTTGCCGCAGACGGGCACGTTGTTTTGATCCGCGAGTTCCATCATCGCGGGGATGTCAACAGTGAGGTTGGGCGCGCCGTTGGCGAAGGGGATGCCGAGCTTGAGCGCGGCGTAGGCGTAGATCATCGAGGGCGCGATGGCCTTGTGATCGTCGCGCATCGCCTGCTCGAAGGATTTGAGAGTTTTATAGACGGCGTGCTGCTTGAGGAAGATTTCGGTCGAAGCCGCCCACACCATGACGAGCCGCGCGCACTTGTTCTTGCGCTTGAACTCCTCGATCTCCGCGATCAACTGCCCGGCAAGGTCAAACTTATTCTTGCCCTGTTTGACGTTCTCGCCGTTCAGACGCTTCACGTAGTTTTGATCGAAGACGGCCTTCATCGGCTTGATCTTCTGGAGCGGCGTCTTGAGTTTCGTGAGCAGTTCTTTTTCGAGCACACCGGCGTGCATCGCCGCGTCGTAGGCCGAATCGGGGAAGATATCCCACGCGCCGAAGACGAGATCGTTAAGTCCTGCGAGCGGCACGAAATCCTTGATCGCGGGCGAACGATTCTCCGTGCGTTTGCCGAGGCGGATCGTGCCCATCTGCGAGAGGCTGCCGATAGGCTCGGCGAGTCCCATCTTGATCGCCTCGACGCCCGCGATGAACGTCGTACTCACCGCACCGAGGCCGACGAGCAGCACGCCGAGTTTGCCCGTCGCCGGAGCGATCTCCGTCCCTTTTTCTATAGCCATAACTTAATCGCCATCCTTAATGTGGAAAATTATTACGCATCGAGCATACGCGCACGCGCCCCCGCGCGTCTCGTCAAATCTTGCGCATTGTCGTCGCAGAATTGCTTAAAAGCAGAGGTTAGAGGTTAGAGGTCAGAGATCAGTTAAAAGCAAAGCTGATTTTTAACTAACCTCTGACCTCTAACCTCTAACCTCTGTTGTTGTAAGTGCTGAGCGGAAGGCGCGGGGCGTGAGGCCGTTGAACTGGCGGAAGGCTTTCCCGAAGTGGCTTGAGTTGGCGTAGCCGACGCGCGCGGCGATCTCCGTGACGGACAGGTCGGTTGTGGCGAGGAGCGTGCGCGCGTGTTCGATGCGGAGGGCGGCGAGGTAGGCGTGGGGCGGGAGGCCGGTCAGTTTTTTGAAGAGGCGCGCGAAATGAAAGGGCGAAAGATATGCGGCGGCGGCCAACTCTTCGAGCGGCAGTTCTTCGGCGAGGTGCGCGTGCATCAACTCGACGGCGCGGCGTATGCGACGATCAACCAAACCGGCGCGCGAGAGTTCGAGTTCGTCTGTGCGGCGGATGCTGGCGTAGCGGCGCAGCAGTTGGATCAAAATTTGTTCGATGAGCGCGGCGACGATGAGTTCGTGTCCGGCGTCGGCGGCACGCAGTTCTTCTGCGAGGTCGCGCGCGAGGCGTGCGAGGCGCGGGTCGTGTTCGATAACCTGGGCGGGGAAGGTGATGCGCGCGTCGTCGCGCGTGAGGCGCGCGCGTACGGCGCAGTCGAGCACGAAGGCGGGCGAGACTGTAAGTGCGAGCGTTTCGACTTTGCCCCCGCGCGCGCTCGCGCCCTCGCCCGGCGCGGAGACGAGCACGCCCGACTCGCGCAACTCGCCGCCTCGCCCGCCGGACGCCTGCCAGCGCATCGCACCATTGAGCACGAACAGCGCCGCATACACGGGGCGCGCCTCGCCCGCCCATTGCGCACGCGCGCCCGCGCGCCGGTAGTGAACGGCATAGTGCTCGTGGACGAATATTTTATCTTTCGGCGGGGCGGATTTCGTCATGCCTGAAATGCGTCTGCGCGTTCGCCGCGTTAGCTGTTGCGGTGCTGACGCTCGGTGAGTTGCGTGTAGTTAAGTTGCGCGAATTCGTCGCGCGCGGCGCACATCCGTGCCGGATCGTTGGTGATGACGGCGTGCAGGCCGAGCGCGGCGGCGCGTTTTATCCACGAGGGATGATCAACCGTCCAGACGACGGTTTGCAACCCGCGAGCGCGCGCCGCTTCGATTGTGCGACGCGAAACGAGCGAACGCGCGAGCGCGAGTGCGTCCGCGCGGCAGGCGTGCGCATGGCGGAGCATCGTGCGCGGCGCGAGAAGCGGTCGCCCGAGTCGTCGCTCGAATGCGGCTGCCGTGTGTAACTCCGGCGCGATGCGTTTCGCCTCCGCGACGGCGGCAAGCGTGAAACTTCCGATTATCACGCGCCCCTCCAACCCGTGCGCGCGAACTTCCGCGACCACACGCTCGACGAGCGCGGGCGTTTCAATCGTCTTGCATTTTAGTTCGACGTAGAGCAGGCGGGAGCGCGGGGCGATTGTGGCAAAGACCTGCGCGAGCGTCGGGACAATTTCGCGCTCGTAAGTTTCGACGGCGCGTGCGGGGAAGCGTTGGTTGAACCAGGAGCCGACGGCGATGGCCGACAGTTCGGATGATGTGAGCGAGGCGACGGGGGCGTCCAGCCCTGCGGTGCGTTGCAGCGTGGCGTCGTGTATGACGACGGGCACATTGTCGCGCGCGAGCCGCACGTCGAATTCGATGCCGTCCGCGCCGTCCGCGAGGGCGCGCTCGAAGGCCGCGAGAGTGTTTTCGGGGGCGAACACAGGTGCCCCGCGATGTCCGAGGATGAGCGGGAGCGTCAAGTTTGACAATCGCGCCCCTTCGACGTTCGCATGAGCTTCGCGGGTAGCGTTAGCTTCTCCGGTCGCGTGAGCGTCGCCGTTCGCAGGGGCGTCGCGCATTGTTGTTGTGCGCGCGTCGCCGTTCGCGCGCTTTGTCGCAGGGAGTCTCATTTTGAGAGGTAGGCGCGGTAGTCGAGTTCGGCGAAGAGGTTGTCGCGGGCTTCGATCTCGGCGAGGCGAGCGCCGTCTATCGCGCCGCCTTCGATGTCGGAGGCGAGAACGTGAAAGCGCGCGATGTGTGAGCGGAAGCGGCGCGCGGCGTATTCGGCGGTGGTGGCGTGGGCGATTTGAAACGCCCAGTCGCTCGATTCGGCGAGCAGTAGTTCGCGCGCGGCTTGATTAAGCGCGCGCACGGTGAGCGCGTCTTCGGGAGGCGCAGGGTGCGCGTTTGCGAGCGCGGTCATGCGCGCTTCGGCGGCGTGCTGCTGCGGGTAGAGCCACGCGTTCGTGTCGTTCAACCAGACTTTGTAATAGCCTTCCGCGCCCCATGAGGAGGGCGAGAGGCGTTGCGTTTGCAGGCGCTCGTGCGTGTCTAAATAGTCTGCGGGCGAGACGGTCGTGATCTCGTCTCGACGGCGCGCGAGTTCGCGGAAGACGTGCGCGAGAAACTGCACGCCCTCGAACCACCAGTGGCCGAAGAGTTCGGCGTCGTAGGGCGAAGTGATGAGCGGGAGGCGACCGTCGAGCGCGTCGCGCTGTCGCGCGCATTGTTTGATGCGCTCGTCAACGAAATGTGAAGCGTGGAGTGCGGCGCGGCGTCGGGCTCGACGCGGGCGATAAGGTTGTTTGGCGTCGAGCGGCACGTCGCGCCCGGTAACGCGGTGATACTTGAGGCCGAGGTGGCGTCGTTCGCCGTCGGCGTGGAGGTGCGGCAGGAGATATTCGTGCGGCGCGTCCCAACCGATGTCGCGGTAGAACTCGCGGTAATGTTGATCGCCCGGATAACCGATGATGGAA
>DATHBB010000102.1:0-7783 GCA_035296385.1 Pyrinomonadaceae bacterium
GCAACTCTTTCGCCAGCGCGGGTGGTAATTCGACAGGATAGAAGCGCGCGGATTCAAATAAATAATCTTCGCCGCTCTCGTCTATCACGCGAATCATGCCGTCGCCCTCGGCTGCCTCGTCAGCTATGAGTTGATACAGCTTTCCCACCTCAAGCGAAGCCTTGTAACCGTCGTTGTTGATGCAGACCGCGTATGACAACGCAGAATTTCTCTTCTTTTTCATAATCAGTCGAGATAGCTTTTGATCTTATGGTCAACTCGTCCGATGCCGTGTGCTTCGTACCAGTGAACCTCCGCGAGCCTGATCGTACCACCCACAAGCTGCACAGTGGCAACGCCTTTTAATTTGCGCCAGCGGCCTCTGCCGTATTCGCGTCGCAGCCGGGCAAGATCGCGGATGCTTTTACCCACCGCGATTGTTTCCACCTCGGTGATCTGGCCGATGATCTTAAATTTGATCATCACTCATCATCGAATAACGCGAATTAACGGCTTCACTGCTCTTTCTGCTTATCAATCGTCGCATCGCCGACGCTCGTGCTGAAGCGTTTGTAGTTGCTGAACTCCTTTGTGGAGTCGAGGCGAAATCCGGCGAAGAGGAAGAGTTTGGCCGAGGCGTTGACCTGCGAGAAGCGCGGCAGCCAGACGCCGTCGGCGAGTCGCGTCTGCTCGTAGACGACCGCCGAGCCGGGGCGAATCGAGGCCACCAGCCCGCCGCCGATCTTGTAGCCTTCCGCGAATCGCGCTTCGAGCCGCATCACCTGTTTGTCCACCGGATCGATCCACGCCACGCCCGCCAGTTTGGCGACGATTGATTCGCCGCGATTGGACGGCTTGAAATTCGCGCGCGGGCGGAAGTCGAAGACGATTGCTTCGCGGTCTTGAAAAAGCTCGCGGCGCGGGCTGATGAATTCGCAGGCGCGCAGGAAAATTCCGATGCCGACAGTCTCTTCCTCGTCGTCGTCGCCATTGCTCGTATCGCCCGTTGCGCCTTTCTTGCGGGCACGCTCGGCACGTTCGCGCTCACGCTTCTCCCTGCGTTTGGCGTTCTCGCGTTCGAGCTTCGCGATCTCTTCTACAACGCGCTTCTCTTCCCGCTCCGACTCCGACGGCGAGAGCGGCACGCCGTCCTCGCTGATCAACTTGAGCGCGCGCCCGCCGCCCGCCACCGGATAAACTTCGTGTACGACGATCTTCTCTTTTTTCACGACGCCCTTGTCGTTGAACTCGCGCTCCGTCTCCTTGCGCGTGTAGGTGTAATCGCTGACGCGCTCGTCGAGTTGCTGCTGGTTGCGCGCGACGGCGCGGAGCAATTCCGAGATGTTCAGAGACGCGTCGCTCGGCGGCTCAAAAAGCGCATCGTCGAGTCCCGTGTTGTAGCGCACGCTCCGCAAGGTCAGGACGAGCGGCGCACCGCCTTGCCCCTCGACCTCCACGTGGTGCGGTTCGAGCAGGCCGTTTCCGCCCGCGCGGTAATCTTTGTAACGAATCGTGAGTTCGCGCGAATCGTCGGCCAACTGCACGGGCAGTTTGCTCTCCGCGCCGAACCAGTAGCGCAGGCGCGCGCCGTTGCGCCGCGAGAATTCAACGACGTAAGCGGGTTCGGGATAGTTGCCGCCGTCTGAAAATTCGACTGTCCGCGCGAGCACGTCCTGTTTTTTGTAATCGACGAGGCGGCTCGCGTCGAGCGTCGAGAGCAGCTTGGCGACGTTGGCTTCCGTGTCTGTGAGCGTGCGCAACTCGCCGCCCGTGCGAAGCAACCAGGCGGAGCGCGCGTTGGCCGCAGCCTTCGTCTCGCCCCGCTCGGAGCGTATGTCCGTGCGCGTCGAAGCGGGAAACTTTACGAACGTGCGCGCCGTGCCCTTCGCACCGTTCGCGCTCGTCTGCGACCCTTGCGACTCGACGCTCCATTCGTAAGTCGCATCGCGCACCGCGCTCTGTCGTTTCTTTCCGCCGACGGCTTTCAAGTAGTCGCTCACGATCTTGTCGGGCGCAGGCAGACGCCTCGCGCGCGTCGCGCCTTGCCGCGCGGACACATCGAACGAACCGGCGAGCACGATTGACAGTAGAGTCAAGAGCGCTGCTACGCGTCGCGCGTACGCGGCGACGCTGAAATGTGCCGGTCGAAGGCGGCGGGCTTCTGTGGAATTGCTTCTCATCGTGTGTCTGGAATTTAGAAATTCGGCGCGGGCGCGAAGCGTCTGTTGACGCAGTTATCTTAACTTAATTCAGTCTCGCTTACACAGGCACGACGAAGGGCGAGCGGAATATGTCTCGCCGCTCGCCCTCTCGAAGTTTAGGGTTTTAGTTGCCGTTAGAATTCAGGATGGTTGTCCTTCGGTCGTCTCCGAAGTGCCGGGCGGTTGCGGCACATCCGCATCCATCGCCGCCGCAGATTCCTGCTCCGCCTCCGGTTCGGCCTCTTGCAACGCGCCGCCCGCCGCGCCGCCGCCGCCTGCCTCGCCCGCCGACTGCGCGCCGCCCGTCGCCGCTTCGCGCTCCTCGTCTTGCTCTGTCATCTGTTTCGCTCCTTCCCCATTCGTCGTCGCCTCGCGCCAAACTCCAGCGCCGCGCGTTTAACTTAAAAACTTTATGACTTGATGTCCCAACTAAACCTTTTGCGACTTAACGCCCGCCGCCCTTCTTGCCCGCAGACTTTTTAGACGCAGACTTCTTAGACGCACCGCGCGCTCCGCCCTTCGCGCCCGACCGACCGGCGGCGCTTTTCTTCGCGCCCGACTTCGTCGCGCCCTTAGACCCGCCTTTCTTCGCAGCACCCTTCTTCGCGCCGCCCGCCGCAGCTTTCTTGCCGCCCTTCGACGCGGCTTTCCCCGCGCCCGACTTCGCAGACGCTTTAGCGGCGCCCGCCGCGCTCTTCTTCGCGCCGCTCGCAGATTTCTTCGCGCCGCCGCCCGTCTGCTGCTTGCCCGCGCCGCCGGCCTTCTTGCTCGCCCTCTCTCTGCGTCGCCTCGCGGCCTCGCGCGCGGCCTCTTTCTCCTTCTCGCGCTGCACGCGCTCGCGCACGTCCGTCATCAACTGCTGGATGCGCTCGGCCTCGCTCTGCGGCGTGTTGGCGGCCTCCTCGCCCTCGCGCTGCTGGTCTGCGAAGCGATTGCGCTCCTCTTCCGTCATCGCGCCGTGGCTCTGCGCAAACTCGAACTCGTTCAAGTGGCCGCCGTCTATTTTATAGTTCGGCTGGTTGCGTGTTGGGTCTTTTGGCATCTCTGTTTTCCGCTCCTCCCGGTCACGTTATAGCGCCTGCTTGACAGCCTGCGCCCCGCTTCGTATTCTTGCTTCACAAACTCGCGTGCCACCTTAGCTCAGTTGGTAGAGCAACGGTTTCGTAAACCGTAGGTCTCCGGTTCGAGTCCGGAAGGTGGCTCCATCTTTCCTTACTACTGCTTAACTATTTCCGCACGATCATTCAAAACAGTTTCTAGCTCAACAGCCCACTTTTTATAACCGAATTGCTGAATAGTGTGCTTCTGGTGATGGTTGGCGCATAAAATCCTACACTTCCTCACCTCTGCTTCAATCGTCTCTCTCGAATATGTCTTGTGCGCCATATCGCTGACTTCCCGACGCTTGGTTCGCGGATCGAGATGGTCAAAGACCAGCATATCCGGATCGTTGACGGTACAACCTTCCCACTCACATTGCTTTGTCTTCAACAGTTCATAAAGCCAGCGGCGATTACTTTGCACTTTCATTTTGTTCCGCTCGTAGTTGCGGCGCGGGTGAGTTCTGTAATGCTCGTTGTCAATCGCCCTTTTGCAAGAACGGCAATAAGGCTGCAACCCGTCAGAATTGCGCGCGAACTTATGAAACTCGCTCGTGTCTTTTGTAACTTTGCAACGGAAACATTGCTTCGTCATAACGGCGCTCCAACGGTTTAACCTTGAACGGAGCGCACCTGCAACTAAGAGGTGCGCCCCGTTCAACGCCAAAACTCTCCACGCCTCATCTTCGAGCGCGAGTGTCGCGCCGGTTATTTCCTTCCGGAACTTCCGCCGGATTTTGAACCGCCGGACTTCTTCGCGCCGCCCGATTTCTTTGAGCCGCCGGATTTCGTGCCGCCGGATTTCGTGCCGCCTTTTTTACCGGACGCCTTGCCCGACGCGCCTCTGTTGCCACCCCCGCCGCCCGACGAGGCGGTCGCGGCCTGCGCCGTGCGGTTGATGCCTTTGCTCACGGATTTACCGGCGCGCGCCGTCGCGCGTCCTTCGCGCTCGGCGGCTTTGCTCGCACGCTCCGTCGCCTTGCCCGCCTGTCGCGCGATGCTCCTCACGGCGCTCGACGTTGATGTTGTGCCGCTGCGCCCCGTGGACGAACGCCCGGACGATCTTCTCCCGCCCGATCCTTCGCTGCCCGGCCTGACGATGTCGCCGAGCGTCGGGCTGATGCTGCCCACCGTGTCGGCCAGAGTCTCCAGCACGGAACTGCCGAGGCTCGCCCCGCGCTCGGCCACCTCGCCGGCCACTTCCGTCGCCTGATTCATCATCCCCGTCCCCGCGTCCGTCGCGGCGTTCGCCGCGTTTGCACCGCCCGACGCCGTGCTCCGGTTGTTAGATTGTTTACGTCTCGTTGGCATCTTCTCTCCTCCCGTTTGTTTCGAGTTGAATGAACTACCCGCGTTCAAGGTGAAATAAACAACCTTGCGTCCACCGCTTTCACTTTGCGCGTTTTTCGGTTGAGTTGAGATTTACATGAAGTGTGCCGCACGCGTCAATCATAAAGTGTCGAACGCGTCCGCAAAATATCAACGCCGCGCCTCCGACGCCGCAACCGAAGCCGACGCGTAAAGTAACGTAAGCGAACACCGGCGGGCGGCGGCCTGTACGGGTTTGTGCGCGACACGGGGCGCACGGTGCGTCTTTACACGCATTCACCTACGCGCCCGCGCTGGCACAGCCCTTGCCAATTTGTATTAGCTGAAAACACCGTCAAACTAATTTGCGGGCCACCGACGCCGACGACACAAGCGCGGCGTCTTTTGAGAAATCGAATTATTGAAGGAGTCAAAAACTAATGACAAAGCAGGAAAGCACAACGAAACGAGTCGCCATATTGATCGAAAATCAAGTCGAAGACAGCGAGTTTCAAATTCCTTATAACGCGCTGCAAGCGGCGGGCGCGGAAGTGACCGTGCTCGGCTCGCGCGTCAACGAAAAATATCAAGGTAAGCAGATGAAGCTCTCGATGGCAGCCGACCGCACGACGACCGACGCGCTCGCGGAAGAGTTTGACGCCGTCGTCATTCCCGGCGGCATGGCACCCGACCACATGCGCACCAACATGAAGACCGTGCGTTTCGTGCAGGACGCCGTCGAGCAGGGCAAACTCGTCGCGGCCATCTGCCACGGGCCGCAAGTCTTGATCGAAGGCGACCTCCTGCAAGGCAAGCGCGCCACGGGCTTCCGCGCCATACGCAAAGACATGCAGAACGCGGGGGCGAACTACGAAGATGCGCCGGTCGTCCGCGACGGCAACCTGCTCACGTCGCGCAGACCCGGCGACGCGCCCGTCTTCACCGCCGCCATCCTGCGCCACCTCGGACTCGAAGGCGAGTTGAAAGATGTCTCGCTGCCGGATGAAGGAAACTTGTCGGCTGATTGGTGGAAACTCGCGGAGGATTGGGGCGGGTCGAGCAAGAGCGAGATCGCAGACGGCATCAACACGGCGATTCGCGGCGAGCGCTACGCGCTGACCGCCTTCGAGCACTACGCCGAAAAGGCGACCGCGCCCGACCTGCGAACGGCCTTTCGTGAAATCTGCGTGAACAAGACGGATCACATCGCGCGGCTCGAAGCGCGTCTCGCGGCGCTCGGCGAGAAGGAGTCTATGCAGGCGGCGGGCAGCGGCGCGTGGGCGACGCTCAAGAGTTGGCTGCAATCTAGTAACGACGTGGCGCTGATGCGCCGCGCGCTCGGCGATCTGCAAACCGGCGTCGTCGATTCGTTCAACCTCGCCAACAGTTTTACAGACCCGACGACCGCGCAAATCTTCGACGACATCAGCGTTGACATCGCAAAAGACGAACAACGCATCGCAGACCTCTACCACGCGGCCACCGGCAACGACAAAGCCGACGCGGCCACGCCCACGACGGGCGCAGCTGTCAGCGCATAAAAGAGAATGATGAAGTAGGAACGCGGAACGATGAACTGAAAACATGTTGCTTTCAGTTCATCGTTCCGCGTTCCTACTTCTGCGTTTTTTAGGCTGCGGGACGGAGCAGGCCGCGAAAGATGCCCTGCACTTGCACCTGCGCGGCGGGCAGGCGGATCGGCGCGAGTTGTGAATTGGCCGGACGGAGTTCGACTTCGCGCCCGAAGCGGTGGAGACGTTTGAGCGTGGCGCGCGAGCCTTCGACGAGGGCGACGACGATCTCGCCGTCGCGCGCTTCCGTGCGATTTTCGATGAGCGCTATGTCGCCGTCGCAGATGTGTTCGTCGATCATCGAGTCGCCCGAAACGCGCAGCGCATAGACGCGTTCGGGGCGCACGCGACCCAGAAGAAAACGCGGCACGCCGATGGTCTCGCCGTTGTTGTTGTCGTCAACCGTCTCCAAAGGCGCGCCCGCCGCGACGCGACCCAGAAGCCGCACCTCGCACAGCCCGTCGCCCGCCGCTTCTTCGACGTGTACGTTCAAACCGAAAGAGCCGTTCGTGTGGCTGCGCGCGAGCAATCCGCGTTTTTCCAGCGCCTCTATGTGCTTGGCGATGGTGGCCTTCGAGGAGATGCCGAAGTGGCGCGCGATCTGCGCGTAGGACGGCTCGTACCCGTGCCGCTCGATGAAGCGTTGGATGTAGTCCAGGATTTCCTTCTGGCGTTGCGTGCGGGGTTGCATGAGTCTTTCCGATCCTTTCAAACGCGCGAGCCTGTGAGTCTCCCGCGTCTCTTGCCTGATGCCGCTTGCTGCGGCGGAGCATGACTTTGGATTCTAAAGTCGCGCCCGCCGCAGCGTCAAGGTATTCCCAAATGAGCGCTCACTTAAACCCCCGGCATCGCCTTCTTGAGTGGCTTGAGCAAGAGGAACAACACGACGGCCATGACGAGCGCCATCAAGCCGAGCACACCGAAGAACGTGGAGTGCAGCCAGCGATCCCAGAAGACGCCGATCTGCGTCAGCTTGTTACCCATCGCCGTCGCCACGAACCAACCGCCCATCATCAACCCGCGCAAACGTATCGGCGCAACCTTCGAGACGAGCGACAAGCCCATCGGCGACAACATCAACTCGCCGAGCGTGACGACGAAGTAAGAAAGGACGAGCCACATCGGCGACACGCGGAACGCATACGGGTCGCCGCCGAGCGCAGTTGCCTCGCCCGACTTCGCGGCGAAGTAGAGGATGAAGAAGGAGAGCGCGGTTAAAGTCATGCCGAAGGCCATCTTCGTCGGAGTGGAAGGTTCGAGGCCGCGCTTGTCCAGGAAACCCCAGAACCAGACGAGCGGGAACGTCAGCGTGATGACCCAGAACGGGTTGATCGAGTTCGAGATGATGCCGCCGGACTCTTTCGCCGTCTCCGGCGAGAAGATCGCCGTCCAGTCGGTGTTGGCGTCTGCGAAGTAAGTCAGCGTCGAAGCGTTCTGGTGGAAGACCATCCAGAAGACGATGACGACGGCGAAGATGACGATCAGCGCGATGATGCGACGGCTTTCAGGCACGGCATCCATCACACCCTGCCGCGCAGCGGCCTCGTCCTGATGGCTGACGCCGTGCGGCGGCGCATCGGTCGCGGTGGCCGCGGTGTCGGCGGCGGTGTCGCCGGATCGGGTC
>DATHBB010000103.1:0-27844 GCA_035296385.1 Pyrinomonadaceae bacterium
CTTTTTCGCTTCCTCGTGCGAGCCTCCGGCCAGCAGCGTCACGGCATGACCGAGCACCGGACGAATTACCGCGAAACACTCGCGCACGGCCTTCGGCGCGCCCGGCAAATTGATAATCAACGTGCCCGCGCGTATGCCGCACACGCCGCGCGAGATCATCGCCGTCGGCGTCTGCCTCAAAGTCTCCGCGCGCATCGCCTCGGCCAGTCCCGGCGCGTCGCGCTCGATGACGGCGCGCGTCGCCTCCGGCGTGTTGTCGCGCGGACTAAAGCCCGTCCCGCCCGTCGTCACGATCAAGTTCACGTCCGCGCGCCCCGCATAAGCGAGCAACTTCTCCCTAATCAATTCGAGTTCGTCCGCCAACACCTCCGCCGCCACGATCTCCGCACCCGCCCCGCGCAACAACTCCGCCAACACCCTGCCCGACTCGTCCACACGCTCCCCCCGCGCGCACGCGTCGCTCGACGTAATCACAACCGCTCGAATCCCCTCACCCATAAACGTCAGTAGTCCGTTGTCAGTAGTCCGTTGTCAGTAGTCCGTAGTCAGTTGTTCAACACTGTCTTTAGCAACTTGTGTAATTGCCACGAGCAACGGACAACTGACGACGGACAACGGACAGCTTCTATTCTTCCTCTTGCGCGCTCCGCATCGCGCGTTGCATGCGCGCGTGTTCTTTGAGGATGCAGCGATCCATGACGACGAGGAGGCCGGCGTCGAGCGCGCGTTTGGCCGCCGCGCGGTCGATGACGCCCTCTTGCAGCCAGACGGCCTTCGCGCCCGCGCTGATCGCTTCGTCCACCACCGCGCCCGCCTCTTCCGAGCGGCGAAAGACGTTGACGAGTTCAAACTTCTCCGGCACGTCCGCGAGCGACGCGTAAGCCTTTTCGTCCAGCACGTTCGCCTCGTTCGGGTTGACGGGGATGACGCGGTAGCCCTTGCTCTGCATGTACGCCGAGACGCTGTTCGACGCGCGCCAGGTGTTCGACGACAGCCCGACCACCGCAATCGTCTTGCACTCGTCGAGAATCTTCTTGATGGCCTTCGGGGAATTAATCTCCACTCTGCTCACCTCCGGTTCATTTTTTAAGTCTCAAGTCTGGAGTCTGAAGTCAAAGACAATTTTAGGCTTCAGACTCCTGACTCGAGACTTCAGACTATTTCGCCGCCGCCGCGATGGCGTGCAACTCTTGCAGCGAGACGGGCTTGAGCTTAACGTCTTCGCCGCACGCGGTGATGGCTTCGACGAGCGCCTGCGCGCCGGTCATCGTCGTCACGCACGGCACGTTGTGTTGCAGCGCGGCGCGGCGTATGGCCTGCTCGTCGAAGTGCGAAGCGCGCCCCAGAGGCGTGTTGATGACGAGCGCGATCTCGCCCTGCTTGATGTGGTCCACGATGTTCGGGCGTCCCTCGTTGACCTTGAAGACCGATTCAACTTTCAGACCGACTTCGGCGAGTCGTGCCGCTGTGCCGACGGTCGCGGTGAGCCGGAAACCGAGTCGCGCGAGACGGCGTGCGAGCACGCCCGCCTGTCCCTTGTCCGCATCGTTGACGCTGATGAAAGCCGTGCCCTGGCATTGCGGAAGCTGTAGCCCCGCGCCCATCATCGCCTTGCCGTAAGCCTCGCCGAAGGTGTCGCCGATGCCCATCACCTCGCCCGTCGAGTGCATTTCAGGGCCGAGTATCGGGTCAACGCCCGGAAACTTGACGAACGGGAAGACCGGCGACTTGATGAAGAAACGCGCGACGCTCAAATCCGGCGGCAGATTAAAGGACGAGAGCGCGCGTCCCGCCATCACGAGCGCGGCGATGCGCGCCAGCGGCACGCCCGTCGCCTTCGACACGAACGGCACGGTGCGCGATGCGCGCGGGTTCACTTCCAGGACATAGACGCGGTCGTCCTTGATGGCGAACTGAATATTCAAAAGCCCGCGCACCTGCAAAGCCTCCGCCAGCATGCGCGTGTAATGCCGCATCGTCTCGACGTGTTCGGGCGCGATACGCACGGGCGGCAAGACGCACGAAGAGTCGCCCGAATGAATCCCCGCCTCCTCGATATGTTCCTGAATACCTGCGACAACGCACGTCTCCGCGTCGGCCAGCGCGTCCACGTCAAACTCCGCCGCGCGTTCTAAAAACTTGTCAATCAGGATCGGCTTTTGCGGCGACGCATCCACGGCAGTCCTCATGTATTCGTCCAGACTCTTCTCGTCATAGACAATCGCCATCGCGCGCCCGCCCAAAACATAGGACGGGCGCACGAGCACCGGATAGCCGATGCGCTCGGCCTCTATGATCGCTTCCGCAGGAGACGTGGCAGTGCCGTTCTCAGGTTGCGGGATGCCGAGTTTGGTCAGGAGTTTGCCGAAGCGTTTGCGGTCTTCCGCCAGATCAATCGAATCGGGCGACGTGCCGATGATGGGCGCGCCCGCCGCGTCCAGACGCATCGCGAGATTGAGCGGCGTCTGCCCGCCGAACTGCACGATGACGCCTTCGGGCTTCTCAACGTCGATGATGTTCATCACGTCCTCGAACGTGAGTGGCTCGAAGTAGAGACGGTCGGAGGTGTCGTAGTCGGTCGAGACGGTTTCGGGGTTGCAGTTGACCATGATCGTCTCGAAGCCCGCCTCCGAGAGCGCGAACGCGGCGTGGCAACAGCAATAATCAAACTCGATGCCCTGCCCGATGCGGTTCGGCCCCGAGCCGAGGATCATGATCTTGCGCCTGTTCGTCGGCGCGGACTCGTCTTCCTCTTCGTAAGTCGAATAGAGGTAGGGCGTGAACGATTCAAACTCCGCGCCGCACGTGTCAACGCGTTTGTAAACGGGGACGATGCCGAGTCGCTTACGCTGCGCGCGCACTTCATCTTCGTGACGATTCGTTAAGTAGGCGATGCGACGATCCGACAGGCCGACTTCTTTCGCCTCGCGCAAGGCGTCTGCGGAAATCTCTTCGAGAGCCTTCCCTTCGATGCGCTCTTGAATGAGCATCACGTCTTGCAGTTGTTCGAGAAACCACGGGTCTATGCGCGAGAGGCGATGAATCTCTTCGATGGAGACGCCGTGCTGCAACGCGTAAGTGATGTAGGAGAAGCGCTGCGAATTGGGGCGCGCGAGCTTGCGCTGCAATTCGTCGGCGGGCACATCGGCGAGTCGCAACGGCTTCGTCGCTTCGAGCGAGCGCAAGCCTTTGAAGAGCGCTTCCTTGAACGTCCTTCCGATTGCCATCACCTCGCCGACCGACTTCATCTGCGTCCCCAACACGTCTTCGGCTTCGCGAAACTTCTCGAAGTTCCACTTCGGAATTTTCGCCACGACGTAGTCAATCGTCGGCTCGAAACTCGCGGGCGTCTTCTTCGTGATGTCGTTCGGAATCTCGTCGAGCGTGTAGCCGACGGCGAGTTTGGCCGCGATCTTCGCGATGGGGAAGCCCGTCGCCTTCGACGCGAGCGCGCTGGAGCGCGACACGCGCGGATTCATCTCGATGACGCGCACGTCGCCGTTTTCAGGATTGACGGCGAACTGTATGTTCGAGCCGCCGGTCTCGACGCCGACTTTGCGAATTATCGTGATGGACATGTCGCGCAAGGCTTGATACTCCATGTCGGTCAAAGTCTGCGCGGGCGCGACCGTGATCGAGTCGCCCGTATGCACGCCCATCGGGTCGAAGTTTTCAATCGAGCAGATGATGACCACGTTGTCGTGCAGATCGCGCATGACTTCGAGTTCGTATTCTTTCCAGCCGAGTATGGACTCCTCGATCAAGACCTCGCTGATGGGCGACGCGGCCAACCCGTGCCTGACGATCTCCTCATACTCTTCCGGGTTGAACGCCACGCCGCCGCCCCAGCCGCCGAGCGTGAAACTCGGACGGATGATGGCGGGGTAGCCGGTCGTCTCCACGAGTTGTTCGGCCTCCGCCCAAGTGCGCGCGAACCCGCCGCGCGGCATCGGCAAGCCCACCTCGTCCATCGCCTGTTTGAACAACTGGCGGTCTTCGGCGATCTTCACGGCCTCGCGCTTCGCGCCGATCATCTCGACGCGGAACTCGTCCAGCACGCCCGCGTCGGCGAGCGCGACGGCGAGGTTCAAGGCGGTCTGCCCGCCGACGGTCGGCAAGAGCGCGTCGGGTCGCTCTTTGCGTATGATCTCCGTGATGGAGGCGACGGTGAGCGGTTCGATGTAAGTGTGGTCGGCGGTTTCGGGGTCCGTCATAATCGTGGCGGGGTTCGAGTTGACGAGGACGACTTCGTAGCCCTCCTGTCTCAACACCCGGCACGCCTGCGTGCCCGAATAATCAAACTCGGCGGCCTGCCCGATGACGATGGGGCCTGAGCCGATGACCAGAATTTTATGTATGTCCGTGCGTTTTGGCATGTGTGACAGCAATTATACACAACGGATTTTGGGAGGCGAACTCAGGTTGGGCTTTCGATTTGTTTTGTTCCGAGAATCAATGCTTCAAGTTCGGTTGCGGCCTCGCGCGCTTTACGCGCGGCGGCCTCGCGCTCGCGTGCGATCTCGGCGCGGCTTTCTTCGACGCGGCGCATGATCTCGCGCTGTATGTCGAGCGGCGGCAGCGGAATTTCTAAGCTGCGTAGTTCTTCGGTGTTGATGTTAGCTTGACCGATGATCTGGCGGCTAAGGGCATCTATTTGTTGGCGACCAAGCGGGCTATTGATGGCATAGGCTAAGAACTCCGGCAGAGCTTTGCTTGTCTCGGCTTTAACGCGAATCAAGTACGACGCGAAAACAAACTCACCCTCTTGCGTGAAGACAGCACACTTGCCGACGAGTTCTTTGCTGTTGGTTCGGTTGAATAATATATCGCCTCTTTTGAGTAGTAATTTTCCTCGTTCCTTCTCCGGCAAAGAAATATGTTTCAACTTGGAGAGATCGAGAACTCCGTCAACGATATTATTCATGCGGATAACGGGCATACCTTCTCCGGTGGAATTGGCCTTTTCGCTCGTTCCGTATTGGACGAACTCCAAGATAGAGCCCAGATCAACGATGGGATACTTGCCGCGCGTGATGTCCGCGCCTGATTGAGCTTGCTGGTTATAGTTGACACCCCAACGTAAAAAGTCTTTCCAGTAGACGGCAAAAACTTTTGGGAGCGCGCTGTGTGGCTTGTGTGGCAAACCGAGATCGGAGAGGAAGCGCACATCAATCTCTGCCTTCAGTTTTTCGACGCGCTCATTCGAGGCTTTGCTCTCTTCCTGCGCTTGCTGCCAGCGCGCAACGATGGCTTGTTGAATGGAGAGCGGCGGGAGCGGAACTTTTACATTCAATAAATTCTCTTCGCTAATTTCTCCTTTCATTGCACCGCCAGTGGCTACCAAGAACTCTGTGCGGCAGTAGTTTGAACGTAACGCGAGCCAAGCGTAGCGGGCATCAGTGATTTCAGACTTAGGGGTAAGCACTCGATAGTGGGATGTCACGCTTACCTGTCCAAGTTCATTATCAACCAATCCGACAGAACCTTGCCGTGCTCTTATCTTTGAGACGATCAGATCGCCCGGGAGAGCCAAGTATTGCCCCATCTTGCTTTGTAACTTGCCTCCGGCGAACACTTCGCCACCAAAGCTTACTTTATCAACCATTAATACTGCGCCAACCCTTAGTTGTTCACTAGGGACGACCACTCTTCGTATGTCTGTAATATCCGAGATAGGCATAAGAGGATGGAAAACCCGAAATGCTTTGCTCAGCCAAGCTGAAAGGTAATCCCATTTTTCAATCTGATGCCACCACAGAGCAAAGGCTTTGGGTCTTTCTTGTAAGATCATTCGGCCTCCTGCAAGAAAAACTTTTCTGAATCGCGGCGAAACTCTCTGTAAAGCTCAAGGCAAGTCTGCGCCACGCCGGGCGGAGCGTTTTCATTCGGGTAAAGTTCATTCTGATCTGGCTCACCCGTCGCGGTGATGCCCACTTTGTCTGCTTCATAGAGAAAGATGGGATATGCGAAGCGTTCTTTCAACAGCCCACGCGCCTCGCGCCTAATTTGCTCTTTTAGCTGTTTCAATTCTTGCTGCGCCTCCACCTTGCGCACCCGCAACTCTATGTTTGACTCCTTCGCTTGCCATGCTGCTTTGCGCCGCTCATCTGCCGTAGGTTTTTCTTTTCCGGCAAGAAAATCCGCCGCGTTGGAGTTCGGCTGTGCAATTATGGCATCGAGCCGATCCAGTTTCTCATGGTGTCGCTCCTCCGTCTCTGCGGTCGCCTTTGCCGACACCCGCTCAAACTCTGCCTGCTCTGCTTCAGTAAATTTCTGCATGAATAACAGAGAGGCTTTAACGCTCGCGCCCGACGAATAGAACGTCTCCTGTGGCAGACTGACGACGGCGCGGATAAAGGCGCGGTCTTCGCAAAACTCGCGGACATATTGCAGCGACGGGTTATTGAAGATTCCTTCCGGCAGCACGATGCCGAGACGCCCGCCCGGTTTGAGCAATGCGAGGCAGCGTTCAATGAATAGTATCTCCGACTTCGTCTTAGTGCCGCCCGCCTTCGGCAACTTAAAGAGACTGGCAAGCGGCTTGCCGACGGCGGCGCGTACTTCTGCCTGCGCGTCGCTGTAAAGCTCGCCGTACTCGGTCAAGTAACGCGCCGCCGTCGCGCGATCTATATTTACGTCACCTTCTTGCACGCGGTCGCTGGCCTCAACGCTCGCGCCGAAGGGCGGGTTAGTCAAGACAATATCGAAGCGTGCGTCGAAGATTCCATTGACGTTGAGGAAGCCGTTATGATGATGTACGCCGCCGTGCCCGTCGCCGTGCATGATCATGTTCATCTTGCTGGTGCGCGCCATGCGCTCGTTGGCGTCCGTGCCGTAAATGCAGCGGTTGGCAAGCCGCCACAAGCGCGAACCTTCGATTTTCTGATCAATCGCCGCTTGCAACTCCGCATATTTCTTGCTCAGACGTTCGGCAAGTTGCGCGTCGGGCAACTTTTGTTTTTTGACCTGTGCGCTGAACGCTCGATACTCGCGGTCAACATCTGCGAGTATCTGTTCACGCACGATCTCGAAGAAGCGTATAAGAAAGCCACCCGAACCGCTCGCCGGATCGCATATGATGTCTCCCTCGCGCGGCTCGACAAAGCGGATCATAAATTCGACGATGCTGCGCGGCGTAAAGAACTGCCCGATCTCACCGCGAAACGTCCGCCCCAAGAAACGCTCGAACGCGATGCCCTTGATGTCTTCGCTTGTGTCGGAGAGGTCATAACTTTCGAGCAGGCGGACGATTTCACGCGCCGTGTCGAAACCAAGATTGATCTTTTCGTTTTTCACGAAAATCTTGTCTGGCTCTAAATCTTCCTTTGTTTGCTCGAAGAGAACGTTGACGGGATCGCGGTGAATTAGTTTTTGCTCGTCGAGAAAGTCCGCCGTGAATAGATTTTTGCGCGCACGCCCTTGCCGCAGACGGCGTTCGTTGTTCACTTTAAGGAAGAGAATTTTTGCGATCTCGTCGAATGCCGCCGCTGGATCGAGGTGCTCGCGGTTGCGTATGACGTTGTGGCACTTGTGCAGGAGGTCTGCAAATTCATTCTCCTTAAAGACCTTGAGTTTGGAGAGCAGTTCTTTGATTTGTCTGTCGTTGTCGTCGGCGTGGGGAATATTACTAATCTCGTAGAAGTTCGGCGCGCGGCGTTCGAGATCGACCTTCCAATATTTGGTCTCGCGGTTGTTGTGGGTTACGAAAAATGGGGCGCGCTGGTATTGCGCATAGTTCGCTCCTTGCTGATATGTTTGCTGATCAATCGTGATGTTGTCCGCTTTGCACTCTATGACGATGAATGGCGGCTTATCATCTATCTTATCTTGAGCGGAGCGCCAGACTATGAAGTCTGCACGCGCCTTTGCTGCCCCGCGCGCGAGCGGCACGGCTTGTTCCTCGGCAATCTGGTCAAGCGCGTAACCATATTCGTTCACTAGGACACAAAGATATTGCTGCCTGACAAGCTCTTCCGGCGTTTTAACCAGCCAGATATTCCTGACGTGGCTGCGAATCTTTGCATTTTTGATTTCGACTTCAAGCACTGGTTTCGTGGCTGTTGGCATAGTCAAAAAAAATGCGCCCGATTTTACCCATCGGAACGCTTGTGTAACTTGGAACTTGAAAACAGAAAATTAGTAAGGATGAGGAAGAACTTACCACTTTACTACGGTTGAGTTGTATCGAAGCGGCGGCGGTAGTCTTCGCCTTCGATGTGGACGGTCTTGCACATCTCGAAGAGTCGCGAGCGCAAGCGCACGCCGACGCGGTCTTCGAGCGTCTCGTCGGTGGCGGCGCGGCGCGCGTCGAGGTAGTTGGTGGTGAAGATGGTGAGTTTTTTGTCGTTGTAGCGCGTGCCGATGATCTGCATCATGGTGTCGCGCACCCAGTCGGTCGGTTTCGACGCGCCGAGTTCATCCAAAACAAGCACTTCGGCCTGATAGACGGGGGCGAGCAGGCGTAGTTCCGACGTGTGCGAGATTTTGTTGTAGGAGTCCTGTATCTCTTTGAGGAGCGAGCCGAATTCGTAGAAGAGACACGGCACGCCCTTCTCCATCAGGCCGCGAAGTATTGCGACCGAGAGGTGCGTCTTGCCGACGCCGACCGTGCCCATGAACAACAACCCGCGCTCCACAGACGGGTACTCGCGCACGAGGCGGAAGGCGTAGTTGAAGGCTTTGAGTTGTGTGCCGTTGTTGGGCGCGGGGAAATAGTTGTGGAGCGAGCAGCCGTCGTAGCGGCGCGGGATGCGCGCGCCCTCCGTCATCTTCGTGCGCCCGCCCGCCTCACGGCAGCGACAGCGGCGCGCGCCCTTGCCCGCGACCACTTCCATTCCCGAACCGAAGCAGTAGGCGCAAGTCGCAGGAGCTATCCCGTCATCCTTCGCTTCAACGTCCGGCGCGTTCGCGACGTCAAAAGGCAGCGCGGGCGTCGTCGCGTCCTTTTCGGGCACGGCACGCAGGGGCGGTATCTTTTTGGCGTTGTCGGAAGACATTCTGCTCTGACGTTATTGCTTAAAGTGAACCTACGGGGCGGAGGCGCGCGGGGTATGACTTAGGGGTGCGCGGCCTCTTTTGTGAACGCCTCAAAATTTCATCTTCGAGGGAACGACGCGCGGATTATAGCACCGGCATCGGAGATTGCAAGACGAACTTCTCGCGGCGCTGAAACATAACAATCCCGCTCTCAAGCCGTCGTCATTCACACCGTTTTTCGCCGTATCTCAACAAAGCGTTCCGGCGTCGGACGAAGACGAAAAGCGCGTGTGCGCTTAAAGTAAGCTGAGTATGAGTTCGAGTAAAATGGCGAGCGAGACGAGGACGGCGATTGAGATCAGGAGGACGTGCGGCCAGCCGAGCACGTAGCGCCGGCAGGCGCGGCACTTGAGGCCGAGACCGGCGAGCGGTCTTTTACAGTAAGGACACTTCGCCATCGTTCGATAAAATCAAACCCTGTGTCGTCGAAGCGTGCCCGCGCGGCCTCGAAAATGGCATCAAGATATAAAACGCTTCGGTCGGGTGCGGGAGACGTGTCTCTGTCGTCGGGGGATAACCGTCTATGATATATTTCCCGCGACATACTAATTTCATCACGGAGATAATGCAACACGCGCCCGCACGTTCCTAGGGCGCTGAACACGATCCGCGCCTCGCCCTATGAGCATCTGGCAGGGACTATTACGGAAACTCGGTCTGGAAGACGCCTCCGCCGGGCGCAGCGCCATACGTGTCTTCCTGCTCGACGACGACGAATCGCGCCACGACTGGTTCGCGCAGCGTTTCGCGGGCGATCAACTCGACATCGCCGTCGAACCGCGTCGCGCCGTCGAACTGCTCTCCAACTATTTCTACGACGCCATTTTCCTCGACCACGATCTCTTGCCCGAACATTATAAATCTTCCGCACACGACGACGAGCGCACCGGCTACGCCATCGCCGCGTGGCTCGCCGCGCGCCCGGACGTGCAGCCTGCCTCCACCATCCTCGTCCACACGCGCAACGCAGACGGCGCGATGCGCATGGTCGAAGAGATGCGCCGCGCCGGACGACGCGCCGAGTACGTTCCCTTCCCCCTCCTCGCGCAAAAGATCAAGCACTACTGGCAACGGTAAATTATCGTTATGCTAAACTCGCCCGCGCACGCTCCGGCAACCGGTCTGTTCAAACTTTCGCCCGCGATGATCACGCGCGACAACACAATTCACTCTCGGCCATCTCTGCAAGGAGTCAAAGCGATGCCCCGCCGCACGTCTCGAAGTTTCGTTCGCCTCGCCGCCGCGTTCTTTCTCTCCGTCGCACTCTGTCCGGCAGACGGCAGGGCGCAGATGACGTTTGAAGGGGCAAAATCGCTGATGAATAGCCCCGCCGTCAAAGCGGCCTTCGCCTTCGTTGACAATGATCGCGCGGCGACGCTCGACGAGTGGCGCGCGATCACGGAGATCAACGCGCCCTCCGGCAAAGAACGCCCGCGCGCCGAGTACATCGAGCGACTGCTGCGCGGCTACAAGACGTTGAGCAACATTCATTACGACGCGACGGGCAACCTCATTGCCGAGCGCAAGGGCACGGCGGGCGCTCCCCGCGTCGTTTTCGACGCGCACCTCGACACGGTCTTTCAGGAAGGCTTGAAGATCAAGACGGTGATCCGCGACGGCAAGATTTACGCGCCCGGCGTCGGCGACGACACGCGCAACATCGAAGCCATGCTCGCCATGATCCGTGCGCTCGACGCGGCACGCATCAAGACGCGCGGCGATCTCATTTTCGTCTTCACGGTCGAAGAGGAGACGGCCTTGCGCGGCGCGGAGGAGTACGTCAAAGAGAACAAGTTGCGGATCGATCATTACATCGCGCTCGACGGCGGCTACGAGGGCTTCACCTACGGCGGCATCGGCATCAACTGGTACAAGCACCACTTCATAGGCCCCGGCGGCCACACGCGCTCGCGCACGCCGCCCCATTCCGCCGCGCTCCCGCTCGCACGCGCCATCGCGCGCATCTACGAATTAGACGTGCCGCGCAACCCTTCTTCAAATTTGAACATAGGGATGCTCGGCGGCTCGGAGGTCGTCAACGCCAAAGCGGCTGATGCGTGGTTTACGGTTGATTTGCGTTCGACGGACAACGCGGTCATAGCCGATCTGGAAAAGAAGATCGAAGCGATCATTCAGGAAGAGGCGAAGCGCGCGGGTGTGACCGTGAAGACCGAAGTTATTTCCACCTCGCCGTCGGCGCAGATTCCCAATCACCGCCAGTCGCCGCTCGTACGTACAGCCGAAGCCGTACACCTCGCGCTCGGTTTCGAGAACCCGCCGATCACGATCACGGGGTCGAACAATTCGAGCGCCGCGCTGCTCGCCGGAATCTCCTCGATCTCGACCGGCGCAGGCCCCTGCGGCGACTCGCACGCGCTCACCGAATACTGCGAGATCGAGCCGTTCTACAAAGGCATCAAGAAGATCATACTGCTCGGCCTCGCGCTCACCGGCGTTAGCGAATAGCGACGCGCGCCGACAGTGAACCGCGCGCGTCAAGCGACGGGCGACAGAGCGCGCGTCAAGCGGAGAGCTTTGGCATCAGGTGACTGGCTTTGATGTCAAACGTTGGTCTTCGGCTGCGGGATTTCCAGATGGAACGCGGGGTCGTTGTTGGCGGGCGTGAGAAACTTGCTCACTGTGCCTTTCGTCAAAGCGGCTCTGGTCGCTTTATCGAAGGCCGAGGTGTTCGCCAGAGACGAAGGCGCGATGTCAACCACGTTCAGGACAGCCGGGTCGGCGCAATGTCTGCTTACCGTATCCGGGCCGAGCGCTCTGATCTTGGCCTCCATTGCCGCCTTAATCTGATCGCTCGTCTTGCCGGCGTTCTTTGCCTTCACGTATTCGTCAACCACCGCTTTGCCGGGAGCTTTGTAGAGAGCCTTTTGTTTAACCACGCCTTCCTTGACGATGTTGTTGAACATGATGCGCGCCTGATCGGCGGGCGTGCGGCTGGTGCTCGTGATGAGACACGAATTGATTCCGGCGGCACTCAGAATTTCCGTTAGCACTCCGAGCGTGTAAACACTGACGACGGCTTGATTCGCTTTGGGGCCAAAGTTAATAGAGGGTTTTGCCATAGTGCGCAGATGATAAGCATCGCGCACGGCAAGTCAAGAAAATTTTTGATCGTTACGCGACGGCGCGGCGCGAAGCCGCGATTCGCGATAAATAATTCACCCTTTTCGTCGCTCGCGCTTGCGGCGGCGCGCGGCGGCGGCGAGTTCGCCGGGCGTCTTCGCGCCTGACGTTTGCGACTTGGGAGCGGTCGGCGATGAAGGTTTCGCCGCGCTCGGATCAACTTGCTTCTCTTCCTTACCGGTCGTCGCCAGTTCGATCTCTGAGTTGACTTCGCCGCCGATGAGTATGGCCGCGCCCGTCAGGTAGAACCAGAGCATGAGGATGATGACCGCGCCGAGCGAGCCGTAGGTGGCGTTGTAGGAATTGAAATAACTGAGGTAGGCGCGGAAGCCGAAGGAGACGACGAGCCAGAGCGCGACGGCCACGGTCGCGCCGGGGCTGACCCAATGCCAGCGGCGGTCTTTTACATTGGGCGCGAGATAGTAGATGAGACCGAAGGCGGCGAGCACGAAGAGGAGCACCACCGGCCACTGCACGATCTTCCAAGCCCACGTGAAGATTTGCCCGAAACTGAAACTCGCGGCGACGTATTCGGCGATGTGGCCGCCGAAGAGCATGAGCGTCAGCGCGGAGAGGATCAGCACGGCGAGCACCACCGTCAGGCCGAGCGAGACGACTCGCACCTTCCACCACGGGCGCGTCTCTTCAACTTCGTAGGCGATGTTGAGCGTCTGGCAGATGGCGGTCATGCCGTTCGAGGCCGCCCAGAGCGTGGCGAGTATGCCGAAGGAGATTTTGCCGCCGCCCGAACCTTCCTCAACCTTGTCGATGGTCTCATGGATGAGGTCGCCCGCTTCCTGTGGGACGACCGAGCCGAGCAGGTCGAGGAGACTCTGGCGCAGTTCGCTTCCGGCGTCGGCGAATTGGCCGAGCACGGCGGTGATGAAGAGTAAGAGCGGAAAGAGCGCGAGCAGAAAGTAGTAAGAGAGTTGGGCGGAGCGACCGAAGATGTCGTCCTCGCTGATCTCCGACCAGACGCGCTTCGCCAGTTCCTTCCAACCCAACCCGCCGAATTGCCACAGAGAAGACATGACCCTACCTTGCTCCCTTCGCGCGCCCTTAGCGTTCGCGCGCGTTCCCCCGAGTTCGTAGAACTACTTGATCATCGTGCCGGTACGACTCCAGCGCGTGTTGCGCAAAAAGTCCTGTACGAAGGGGAAGCCGCCCGACGGCTGGCTCTCGTCGTAAGACCAATAGACGAAGAGCGCGCGCCCGATGACTAAATCGCGCTGGACGAAACCCCAGTAGCGACTGTCGGCGCTGTTGTCGCGGTTGTCGCCCATCACGAAATAGGAGTCGGGCGGGACGGTGATCACCTTCTGCCCGCCGAGAGTTTTATAGATGGGAAGGGCTTCCGGCTCGTCTTCTCCGGCGAGGCGCGATTCGGGGCTGTAGGCGACCGTGTACGGGCCTTCGCCTTCGGGCGCGGGGGTGGCTTCCATCTCCAGCGGCGCGTGGTCTTCGCGCCGGTCGCGCGTGCGCTGATCGTCGGGATGATTAATGGCCGTGATGACGCGCTCGGCGAGCGGCTCGCCGTTGATGATGACGCGCGTGCCGCGCAGTTCGAGGCGGTCGCCGGGCAGGCCGATGACGCGCTTGACGTAGTTGGTGACGTACTGCCTGTTGCCCGGATCGTTCGGGTCGTCGCGCCAAGGCTCTATCTGGTTGCCCGGGTATTTGAAGACGACGATGTCGCCGCGCCTGATCTCGCGTTGCGGGAGAAACGGCAGCATGGTCGAGCCGGGCGCGAAGATGAACTTATTGACGAGCAGGTGGTCGCCGATGGTGATCGTGTTCTGCATCGAGCCGGTCGGGACTTTCACTGCCTGCACAACGAACGTCATGCCGAAGAGCGCCATGATCGCCGTCACGACGAGCGACTCGAAATACTCACGCCACACGCTGCGCGGCGGCCCCGGCTGGACGGGCTTCGTCTCCTTCGCGGCTTCGGCGTCGCGCTCCGCCTCCTGCTCCGTCGAGCGCGACGCACCCCGTCGCGCTGCCTTGTTCTCCGGAGTCTCCGGCGGCGGCTCTTCTATAATCGTCGAACGTGAATCATTGCTCATAAAATTTATCGTAGATAACGGCGCGCAAGGCGGTCAAGCCGCATTGCGACTTTCCCGACGCTTTTTAATCCGCCGCTTCCGCCTGCGCTTCCACCTGCGGCGTCAAATTCAACTCTTCGAGCGCGCGGCGTGCGGCGTTCGCCTCGGCGGCCTTGATCGTCGCGCCCGTGCCGCGCATGCTGTGCTCCGCGAAGACGACTTCGACGTGGAACGTGCGGCGGTGCGGCGGCCCTTCCGTCTCCACCACGTTATAGGTCGGCGTGACGCGAAAAGTCGCCTGCACGGATTCCTGCAACATCGTCTTGTAGTCGGCGGCGGCGGCCTCTTCCGGCGTCGCTTCCGTCAACTCGGAACTGAGCAGTTGACGCACAAACTCGCTCGCGACCTCGTAGCCGCCGTCAAGATAGACGGCGGCGATGACGGCTTCGACCACGTCCGCGAGCAGCGCGCGTTTGCGCCGCCCGCCGGTCTTTTCCTCGCCGCGACCGATGCGCAGGTGTTCGCCGAGTTCGAGGCGGCGCGCGACGCGCGCGAGCATCATCGTGCTTACGAGCCGGTGCTTCATGCGCGAGAGATCGCCTTCGCTGGCGTCGGCGGTGGATTGAAAGAGGTAGTCGGCGACGGCGAGGCCGAGCACGGAGTCGCCGACGAATTCGAGCGCCTCGTTGTGCAGACGGCGCGCCTCGATCTCTTCGCCGGGCGCGACGTGCTCATGCGCCCAGGAGCGGTGCGTCATGGCGCGCTCAAGCAGCGAGCGGTCGTTGAAAGTGTAACCGAGCTTTTCTTCCAACGCACCGAGATCGGGTTCAGCCTTTTCGGAATCTTCCACAGTGCGCGCGATTGTAACAAACAGAAGATACAAAGGGGAAAGGGTAAGGGGTAAAGGGGAAAGGAAATAAAAGCATGTGCTTCTTTACCTTTCACCTTTACCCCTTACCCTTTTCCCTCTCTTTATGGCAGAGGCTTTGCGGTCGCGCCCGTGATGTAGGCGTCGAGTCCGTCGGTCTTGTCGTTGTTGCGGAACTTGTAGAACTGCGTAAGCTGCTCCATCCAACGCGCACGCGCCTCTTGATACTGCGCGTCCGTGCCGCTCAGGGCGACGGCGCGCGCGTAAGCGTCTATGATGCGGTCAACGACCGCGTTGAGCTTCGTGAATGCAGCCTTATCCTCTTCGCTTTCGGGCGTGCGTGCCTCGCCGCCGTTGCTCATAAATCTCTTGGCGAGCGGCTCGTACATGCCCGCGACGTAGGCGGCGGCGAGGCGCGAATAGACAATCGGAGTATGCTTGACCGCGCCTTCCGACTCGATGGCTTTGCGAAAATATGCGACGGATTCGGCGGGCGTCTCTTTGAGGATGAGTTCGCCGGTGATGAAATTAAGATATGCGAGCGCGTCGGGTCGTCCGGCGAAAGGTTTCCAGTCGGAGGGATTGCCGCCGCGTTCGATCAACTCTGTGGCGCGGCGTGCGTAGAGAAGCGTCTCGGCGTTGTGCGAGGCGTCGCCCGCATTCGACGCGAGGTAACCGGCGGAGGCGAGATTGATGATCGTCCTCAAGTTGTCAGGCTCGGCGGAGAGCACCCGCTTGCCGACCGCGTAAGCCGCCGCGTACTTCTTCTCTTTGAACAACAGAGACTCGAACTCCAGTTTGCGCGCGGCGCGCTCGTAAGCCTCGACCCACTTGCCGACGCGCGCGCCGTACTCGTCTTTCGGATACTTGCCGACGTACTCGCGTCCGGCCTCGAAGGCCGTCTGCTGGTTGAGGTTGATGTTCGCGCGCCAGCGTTCGTAGAGTTCGGCCTGCGCCTGCGTGATCTGCGCCTGCTGTTGCCTGCGGCGCGCTGCGGAAGGCTGCGCCGCTGTGCTTTGCGCGAGTGACGGCGACGACGAGGCGAGGAGTATGATGGCGAACGCGAACGAAGGGGCGGCCTGCGTGCGCGAGGCGACTGCTAATATGCGCGAGGCGACGGCGCGGGCGCGATGCCGCGACGCGCGCGGCGCGGCGGCCTGTGTTTCTTCTTTTGACTTCATGCCGGTTGGACGTTGCAGCTTCAATAATTCTTCGGGTGCTGGAAATAGCTTGCCAAGGCTTTCCGGTTTGCGTCAAGCGGCTGCACGCTCATTCGCTCACTCACTCGCTTAAAGGGTCTCTCTCCGACGGCAAAACCCTTTGATGCAAAAGCCGGGCACATCGTGAATTAAACGATGCGCCCGGCTTGCCTTCGTGCGATTGGAGACGATTCGTGTCCGTCTGTCCGGTTACGGTTTTTTGGTCGCCGGTTTGGGCTTGGCTGCCGTCGCGGCGGCAGGCTGCGTCGTCGCAGCAGGTGCTGTTGCGGCGGGAGTCGCGGTCACGTCCGTAGCGCCGTTACCGTTGCCTTCGGATGCCGCGCCGGTTGTAGGCGCGGGAGTGGCCGAAGGAACGTAGGGCTGCGGCGTGAAGGGCTGCGGCAGTGGCTTCGAGACCGCGCTCGCAATGAAGGCGTCGAGTCCGTTGGTTGAATCGTTGTTGCGGAACTTGTAGAAGCCGGTCAGGAGTTCCATCCATCCGGCTTTCGCCTGTTGGAGTTCCGGCTTCGTGCCCGCAAGGCTGATGGCGCGCGCGTAGGCGTCCATCACGCGATCCATCACCTGATTCAAGTTGTTGAGTGCGTGCTTGCTCTCTTCCGTCTCCGGCTTGCCGCCGTATTTGGCCGTGAACTCTTTCTGCATCGGCTCATACTGGCTGGTCTGGTAAGCCCACGCCAGACGACCGTAGGTGAGCGGCGTCTCTTTCGTCGGGGCGAACGTGGCGGCCTTGAGGTAGTAAGGCAGCGCCTCCGACGGGTTGGACTTGATCAGGTATTCGCCGACGGCGAAATTCAGGTAGCCGAGCGAATCCTCTTTGCCCTTGAACGGCGTCCAACTGGCGGGATTCTGTCCGGCCTCGATCATCTGTATGGCGGTCTTCGCGTAGTTAAGCGAATCGGCGCTGTAGGTCGTGACCGCCGGATTCAAACTCTGCGCGGTGTAACCGGCGTAGCCGAGGTTGATCAGGACGCCGAGATCGTTCGGAGTGGCGGCCAGAATTTCTTTGCCGAGCGCGAAGGCTTTGGCAAAGTCGCGTCCCGTGTTCTGCGCGTCGGTGCCGTAGAGGTACTTCGGAAATTCCGTGACTCGCACGGCGGCGTCGTACTGGCCGACGAACTTCTGCACGGCCTTGGAATATTGATCGTTGCAGCTCGCGTACTTTGTTAAATACTCCTGAGCTATCCCGTAAGCCTGCTTCTGGGCGGCGGCGTCGCCCTTCTTCATCTCATAGTATTTGGTGTACAACTCGGTGCGCGCGGCCTCCTCACAAGGATTAGCGGCGGCAGCGGGCGCGGCTGTGTCTTGCGCGAATGCCGTCAAAGAGGCGAAGGTGGCGAGCGCGGCCAGCGTCAACAAGCGGATTAGGTTTTTCATTAGTCGCATGTCCTCCAAACAATAATCGTCTGCGTGATTCGGAGCTTCCAAGTGGGGGCCGCGAACGGCTTCAATCGTCGCGCGTCAATCAGATGCGCAAGCCGCGCGGCTAGTTGCCGTCCGACGCGCGGCACGTGTCGGGTGTGTTGACCTTTGGAGGAGCCACACCTGGGGAGCGAGCAGATTGTAGAATCGGGCGCAACCGATTTACGCGGTGCGCCGTGATACTGCAATAACTGACGGAAACGTGTCAAGCGTTACACGCCCCGCTGCCCGCAAAAATTTACGCCGCGCTCTGGTGTTCTCAATTAGACACCAGAGCGCGGCGCATTGTTCCTTACAATCCGGTTACAACTTCGTTACGGCTGATTTGTCAGCACGCGGCGCGGGCGCATGTCGGTCGGCGGCGCTTGCGTGCCCTTCGAGGGAACGGCGATGGGCGAGTTTGCAGGCCGCGCGGCGGGTCGCGTCGTCACCTCGGTCGGGCGCGTCTCAATGGTCTTCAAGACGGGCTTGAGGCCGTTCGATGTTGTGGTCGAGCGCGAATTTGCGTCCGCGTCGGCGTTCGTCGCCGCGTCGTTAGCGTCCGACTCTTCCTGGGCTTCGGTGTCGGCGAGCGTCGAGGGGTCAACTTTCGGGCGCGGCGCGAGGATTTCCGGCGTGAGTTGGAGCGGCGACTTGCCGTTGCGCTTGGCGAAACGGTAGGCCAGCGCGCGGTAGATTTGGCCTGCGACCGAGGCGGGGAACCCTCTGCGCGCGTCCGGCCCGCGACCGATGACTGCGATGGCGAGTTGCGGGTCTTCGACGGGCGCGTAAGAAGTGAAAGAGCCGTCCCAGATGCCGTGAGCGCCGATGCACGTGCCGGTCTTTCCGGCAATCGTCTGCTGCGAATCCTGTGCCTTGCGGCCTGTGCCGTAGGCGACCGCGCCGATCATGCCCGGCAGCATCCGGCGCAGAGACTCCTGCGGGATGTTGAGTTGGCGACGCACGATGGTCTTGAACCTGACGTTCTCTTCCGGCGTGCGCGGCAGGTGCGGCGTGACGAGCGTGCCGCCGTTACCGAAGACGGAAGCGAGCGTGGCGAGTTGCAGCGGCGTGACCTCGAAGTCGTCGCCGTGCGAACTCATGCGCAGCATCCCGTGATCGTCTTTGAAGAGCGGCACGCGCCCCGGGTATTCGTTGACGTGGTTGATGCCCGTGCGCTCGCCGTAACCGAACTGGCGCGCGTAGCTCGACAGACGCTCGAAGCCAACGCGACGCCCGACCTGCTGAAAATAACCGTTGTGCGAGTAGGCCAGCGCGTCCGTCAGATTCATGCGGTTGCTCGTGTAGGCGGCGTTCTCGATCATGGGGTCGATGACGCCCTCGACGACTCCGGCCAGACCCGACACGAGTTTGATCGTCGAGCACGGCTTGAAGCCGCGACGCACGCCCCACTCCTGATTGACGATGGTATAAACCTGTCCCGTGCGCGGATTCATGACGACGACCGATGCGGCGTGATAACCGAGCGCCTGTACGGCGACGCGGCGCACTTCCGGGTCTTCGCCCGTCGGGTCGTCGCGCAGAATGTTCGCCTGAACCTCGTCGCGGATCGCTTTATCGAAGGCGCGCTGGCGGGCGATGGCGGCCTGACGCGCGATCTCGGCGCGGCGCGCGGCCTCAGCCCTGCGCGCAGCTTCCGCGCGTCGCGCGGCCTCTTCGCGTCGCGCCTGCGCGAGACGTTCGCGCTTGGAGAGTTTCCCGCCTCTTGCTGCGCCGCGTTCGGCGCGCTCCTCTCTCTGTGCAGCGCGCCCTCTCTTGTCGGCGGCACGCTCGGCGCGCGTCTCCTTCGCGGAAGACTTACGCGAAGCCGTCTTATCGCGGCCTCTGTCTGCTTTCGACTTTTTATCGGCCTTCGCTGATTTGGAAGTTTTGGCAGGGGCTTTCGCGGCGGCGGCCTTGCCCTTCTTGGCAGCGGCGGCTGTAGAGCCGGAGGCGGCGACGCAGAAAATTAAAAGCAGGGAGACGAGAAAAGGGGACGGGGGATGTGGCATTCGGGTCATTCAAAAATCCTCTCCGGTTAAAGCTATTTGAGAGCGCACGACTCTTCACGGGCGGATCGGTCGCGCGGTTTTGATGGCGTTGAAGTTTATGGAACACGTCCGGCGATCCGGCTTGCGCGAGGGTGTGCGCTCGATGCGGCGTGTCCTACGGCTTCTGACTGACGGAAATTCGTCGGGTTGAAAGCAACGCTCACAATAGCCGTTCTTTCAAACTATCCCTTCTGTTCAAATTAACGTTCTTCTTAACTGGCGTGGCGGGGGAGACAATCCCCCTGAAGTCTCCGGGGGGTTTGCGTTGGAGACGCCTGCGACTATAACATCACGAATTAGCGTCGGGCAACACCTTTAATTGATTTTATTTAGCAGAGCGTTGTTATCGTTCAACTTGAAACAAAGATGTATTAAAACATCACGTCTCGGATGCCGCCAATCGGACTTTTTAACAGTTTTCGCGTGCGCTTGCTGCTCGTCTTGGCGGGTCTGCTCATCGCCACGCTCGGCGTGCAGTTCTATCTGAACCGGCGCGCGGAGCAACAGGTGGCGCGCACCATCGCCGAGCAGGAGCAGGCGCTCGCCGCCGGAATCTCGCTCGCCGCGCAGACCTTCCCCACCACCAAACGCATCGAAGAACTCGACCGCGAGCGCGATTTTCTGCTGCGCGAAAAACATGCCGGGCGCATCACCAACGTGCTCATCGTCAAGGACGAAGGCAGCATCCCGAACCGTCTCGACGACGAAGACATCATAGACGACAGCCTCGATCCGAAGTTCAACCCCGAACTACTCGAAGACGGCACGGCCAAGTATTTAACCGTCGGCGAAGCGCAACTGCCGCGCCTCGTCAACGCGGACGAAAGAGCCACGACGCAGCCCGTCGCGGGCGAACCGCGCGCCTTCACCATCTCCGCCGCCACCTCGCGCGGCTTAAACTACATCATCGTCGTGCTCGGCTCGGCGCAGACGCACTCGACGCACTCGCTCTGGCAGGACGCGCGCCCGTTGCTCCCGACGCTCATCGTCCTTCTCATCGCCACGCTCGTTGCAGTGTTTCTCGTCTGGCGTTTCACGCGCCCGATTCAGGAGTTGTCGGACGCGGCGCGGCGCGTCGCCGCCGGAGATTTCAACTTCCGCGTGCCCTCGGCCATGCGCCGCGACGAGATGGGCGAACTCGCCGCCGTCTTCAACGAGATGATCGCGCGGCTCGGCGGCATGCGCGACCTCGAAAGCCGCTTGAATCTCGCCGAACGCTCGGCGGTCGTCGGTCGCCTCGCCTCCGCCATCGCGCACGAGATACGCAACCCCCTGAACTACATCAACCTCACGCTCGATCACCTGCGCACCTCGCTCGCACCGAGCGACCCGCAGAAGCGTTCGACGGTCGAACGTCTCACGACGCAACTCAAGGCGGAAGTCGCGCGCATCAACAACCGCATCTCCGAGTTCCTGAGTTACTCGCGGCCCGCACAGCTTGAGATGCGCCCCGTTGACCTGCGCGCCTCAATCGAAGACGCCCTGCGCATCGTCGAGGTGCAGGCCGCCGAAAGCGACATCGAGACGCGCATCGAGCAGGCGGGCGACTTGCCGCCCGTGCGGGGCGACGCGGAATCTTTACGTTCCCTCTTCACAAACCTTATTATCAACGCGGTGCAGGCAATGGAAGGCGACGGCGCGGGCGGGCGTCTGACGATCACGCTCGCGGCGGACGAGGAGGTGCAGCGCGCGCGCATCACCGTCTCAGACACGGGGCGCGGCATCGCCGCCGAAAACATCTCCCAGGTTTTTGAACCGTATTTCTCCACGAAGGAGACGGGCACAGGTCTCGGCCTCGCTATCGTCAAAAAAGCCGTTGACGATCACGACGGCACGATCTCCGTCACGAGCAAACAGGGCGAAGGCACGACGTTTACAGTTACACTACCAACAACAGAAGAAGTGACAAGTGACGGGTGACAAGTGACAAGTTAAAGCAAAGAACTTGTCTTTCATCTCGTCACCCGTCACCCGTCACTTGTCACTGAGGTTCATATGGCACGCAAAAATATACTCGTGGTGGACGATGAGAAGTCGCAGCGAGAGATTCTGGAAATGATTTTGTCGGGCGAGGGTTACGACGTGACGACCGCCGCATCGGGCGAAGCTGCGTTGAAGATCGCAAAAGAGCGGCGCTTCGATCTCGTCCTCACCGACTTGAAGATGACCGGCATGGACGGCATCGAACTCCTCCAACGCCTGCTCGCCTACGACTCTTCGATCATCGTCATCCTGCTCACGGCGCACGGCTCGATCGACTCAGCCAAAGAAGCGCTCCGGCGCGGCGCGTTCGACTATCTCGAAAAGCCCTACGACCGCGACACGCTCCTTGAGACTATCCGCCGCGCGCTCACCAAACTCGACGCGCTCGACACGGAGATCATTTCCGATTCTCCCGAAATGGAATCCGTCAAGAAGATGGTCTTGAAGGTCGCGCGTTCGGCCTCGACCGTCTTGATTCGCGGCGAGTCGGGCACGGGCAAAGAGTTGATCGCGCGCGCGATTCACAACCAGAGCCAGCGCGCTACGGAGATGTTTCAGGCCGTCAACTGCGCCGCCATCAACGAAAACCTGCTGGAGTCGGAACTCTTCGGCCACGAGAAAGGCTCGTTTACGGGCGCGCACGCCGAGAAGAAAGGTCTCTTTGAAGTGGCCGACCGCGGCACGCTCTTTCTGGACGAGATCGGCGAACTCGACATCTCCATGCAGGCGAAGCTTCTGCGCGCCTTGCAGGAGCGCGAGATCAGGCGCGTCGGCGGCACGCGCCCGATCAAGATCGACGTGCGCGTCGTCGCCGCTACGAACCGCGACCTGCTCGCGATGGTCAAAGACGGTCGCTTCCGCGACGATCTCTACTACCGCATCAACGTGCTTTCGATTGACATTCCACCTTTGCGCGAACGGCGCGAAGACATCCCGGTGCTCATCAACTTCTTTTTGAAGAAGCACACGCGCAACACCTCGCGCCTCATACGCGGGCTGACGCCCGAAGCGCGCGTCGTCATGCTCGAATACGCGTGGCCGGGCAACGTACGCCAGTTGGAGTCGGCCATCGAGCGCGCGATCCTGTTGGCCGAGGCCGATTTGATCACGGTCGAAGACTTGCCGCTTGAAGTGCGTCAAGAGGTGCGCCCCACCACCGAAGGCGCGTTCAAGTTGCCGCACGAAGGCATCTCGTTTGAAGACTTCGAGCGCAACCTCATCCTGCAAGCGATGGAGCGCACCGATTACAACATCACCAAAGCGGCGAAACTGCTCGGCCTCACTTTCCGCACGCTGCAATATCGCCTCGAAAAGTTCGGCATCAAACGCGCCGACAAGAAACACGACGAGGAAGAGGAAGAAGATCAAGGATGACGACGAGAGGCGCGCGTATGAACAAAAAACTTTACCTGTCGCTGCTTGTCGTCGCGCTCGCCGCGCTGCTGCTGCTGTCGGCCTGCGCCGACAACTCGGCTCCGGCGAACGCCAACTCTCAAAACGCGTCCGCCGCTTCACACTCGAACGCTCCGGCGACGACCGCAACGCCCGCGCCGAAGTCGCCTCTGGACGGCATCGTGACGGCGAGCGCCGAGCGCGTCGAGTTGAGCGCGGGCAAGACGGCTGACGTGAGCGTGCGGCTCTCAATCGCGGACGGCTATCACGTCAACGCCAACCCGGCGACGGAGAAGTTTTTGATCCCGACATCGCTCAACGTCAAACCGGATGCGGGCATCACCGTCGGAAAAATCGCGTACCCGACGGCGCTCAAGAAAAAGTTTCCCTTCGCCGAAGTGCCGCTCGCCGTCTATGAAGGCGACACGGTGATCAAGCTGACGATCAGTGCGCCGCGCGACGCGCAGCCCGGGCAGCACACGCTCGCCGCGGACATACGCGTCCAACCTTGCGACGACCAGAAGTGTTATCCTCCGACGACGATCAAGACGGGCGTTGAAGTCACTATCCGCTAAAAGTTTTGCCAATCACACCGGATAAAAACGAGCACGAACGCACGGAGAATTTTGCCGCCCGTGTGTTTGAGAGGCGCTGGAGCATTGTCGCCGGAGCATGCTTGATCGCGGCGGCGGCATTGCTGGTCGTGGCGCGCATGGACGCGGCTTTCGTGGCGGCGACGCTCGGCGTGGTCGCCTGGTTCTGGAACGAGCGCAACCGCCTGCGCCCTGCGGACATCGAAGACGACGATGAATTTCGTGAAGAGGATGAAGAGATCGAGGAGCGAGATGAAAAGTAAATATTTTACGAAGAATAAATATCTTGTTTTTTCCGGCACGCTCGTCGTCGCACTGTTGCTGTCGTCGGCGGCGGGCGTGTCGAGAGTTATCGCCGCCGCCGCCAGTCCGGTTCGCGTCGCTTCGAACGAGGCGGAGGCGCGCAGCACCGTCGAGCGCGCTTTTCAACAATTAAAGTCGGGCGATTACAACTCGCTTTACGACGTGTTACCGTCGGCTTCGCAGCGCCGAATTTCGCGCGAGCGTTTCGTGAGCGCGCTCGAACGCACGCGCGGGATGTACGAGTTGGAGCGTCTGGAGATCGGTGCGGTGCGCGTCGTGGGTGATCTCGGCGTGGCCGATTCGGTGGTGTACGGGCGCGGTCGCGCGCCGTTCGCGGGCGAGGCCAAGATCGTCTCGCGTCAGTACCTCGTGCGCGAGGGCGGGCGCTGGCGCGTGACGACGGGCGACCGCACGACGATTCAACCGCTGCTCGCAGCCAACCCCGCGTTCGCCAAAAAATACCCGCTCACACAGCCGCGCCTTTATCTGAAACGCGACAATCGCTGGGTGGACATGACGAAGGAACTCGGCGGCATACGTCGCCGCGCGACGAGGTAACGAGCCGCAACGAAATATTAAAACGACGAAGAGGCGATTGGAAAAGTTGTTACCAATCGCCTCTTCGTCATTTTAATGTCCTGATGAATTTACATTAAATCTTCAAACGAGAGTTGCGTGTCGTCGGTCTCTGTGTGCGCGTGCGTGCGGCGTGTGCGCGTTTTAGTCTGCGTGCCGTCGAGCGCGCTCATCACGGATTGCAGGTGGAAGCGCAGGAGGCGCGCGGTGAGGCGTATGGAGGGGATGCGATTTTCGCGCGCGAGGCGGCGCACGGTTGATTCGCTCACCTGTAAGATTCGGGCGAGTTGGCGCGCGGTCAGAAATTCTTCGCGCTTACCGTCCTGTGGCGAAGCCTCTTCCATCGCTGTACGAATTAACTCAACTCAAGGCGTCGGCTTGAGCGCGAGCGCGACGCGATAAACCGCCGCGCCTTCCACTTCGACATCTTTCGACGCCGCCGTCATGCCGTCCATCTTGGCCGTCACGCGGTAGCGCGCCGTCTCGACCGGAAGGCGGAAGGAGAACGAACCTGATTCGTTCGAGACGCGCCCGTCGATTTTTTTGACGCGCCCGTCCGACTCGACGCGCGCCAGTTCAACGCGCGCGCCGCGAAGGCTTCGCCCCTCTTCGGTGAAGACGCTCCCCTTCACGAAGACGAGCGACCCTTCGTCAATCGGCAAGACGACGTTGCCGCCGAGCGCGCGCGGCTTGCCCGCCACGATCTCGAAGTCTTTGACCTCCGCCACGCTCAAGCCCTGCTTGCGGAACGTGATGTCGTAACGACCCGCCACCAGCCCGTTGATCTCGAATTGGCCTTTGCGGTCTGTCGAGGCGGACGCCACTTCGCGCTCACCCTGCCGCACCGTCACGCGCACGCCCTCTGCCGAGTCGCCGCTCTCGGTCTTAACTTTGCCTTTAATGCCCCCCGTCGTCTTATTCTTCTGCGCCGCCGAAGACGCCGCGTTGAAGCCGAAAGCGAGCAGCGAGAGTAAAACGCACAAGCCTGTAATTCTAAATCTATTCATAATTCTGTCACGCTAATACGCCGTGCGGAGTGGTCTTAACTGTCCGGCGCTGTCCGATTCAGCCTGCCGCTTCCCGGCGTGCGGCGACGATTATACATGCAAAGTCGCACGCGCGTTGTGCTCATAGTGCGCGCGCCGGTGCGTTACAGTTGATGCGAGGCGCGCAGGTCTATGTTGCCTTGCCGGTTCGGGCTGAGGTGACACGCGGGCGCGCGACTCCGTATAATGGCCTCAACTCCCTCGCGCGTTTGCTGAAACAATCCGCGCTTGATTCACGTTGAAGTTGTCTGACAGGTTCGCTTCCGAGTTTTATGTTTCGCCCCCGCAAAATTTTATTCCACGCCGAGGCAGCTCGCCCCGCGTCGCGGCGCTTGAGAAACGCGCTCGTCGTCGCGTGCGTCGTCGCCTTCGCCGCGCTGGTTAGTTCCCTGCCCGTCGCACGCAGCCAACAGCAGCAGACCGGAACGCAAACGCCGCAACAGCGCCCGCGTCGCGTCGAACCGCCCGACGCGCAGAAACCGGACGACGACGAAGTTCTGCGCGTTGACACAGACCTCGTACTCCTCGACGTGGCGGTGACGGACGACGCCGGGCGACCCGTGCGCAACCTGACGGCACGTGATTTCAAAATTTACGACGATGGCGTCGAACGCCCTATCGCCTTCTTCAACGTCGAACGTCGCAGCAGCGGCGCGCTGCGCCCCGTCGCCATCGTCTTCGCGGTTGACGTGTCGGGCAGCATGACGCCGAACGAGATGGAGCGTCTGGCGAGCGCGATGCAACTGTTTTCGCGCCGCCTGTCGGATCGCTCGTCGGTCTTCGCCGTGATGAGTTTCGGGATGAGCGCGCGCGTGCTGCAACCTTTTACGAGCGACCAGCAGAAACTCGAACGCGCCTTCGCGCGACTCGCGCGCGAGGCCAACGGACTTTCCACGCACACTTACGACGCGGTTGACGACGCCATTCGCCTGCTCACCCGTCATGCGCCGCGCACGCGCGATAAGCGTCTGATGAAACGCGCGGTGGTGGTGGTGACGGACGGTTTTCCGGTGGGCGACACGGTCGCGCCGAAGACCGTTATCGAGCGCGCCAACGCGGCGGAGGTGAGCGTCTATACGGTGACGCTGCCGTCCTTCTCGCGCTTCCTGACCTCGCGCGCGAGCGGCTCGGGGCGCGCCAACGCGCATGCGCCGCTCCCGACTCCACTGGACGTGAGCGAGTTGGCCGAAAAGACCGGCGGCTCGAACGTCTATGCGACGGAGAGAGATTTCGGCCCGCTCTTCCAAATGCTCGCCGAAGAAGTGACCTCTTCTTACATTCTGGCCTTTTACCCGCCCGAAGAGAAACGACGCGACGGGCGTTTCCACCCGCTGCGCGTCACAGCCCCGCCCGGCCTCAACGTCCGCCAGAGCCGTCCCGGATATGGAAACAGTGACAAGTGACGAGTGACAAGTTAAAGCAAAACGCCTGTCTTTAACTTGTCACTTGTCACTCGTCACTTGTCACTGCCGTTAAAACTCTTCTTCTTCGTCGTCGTCGTCTAACTCGTCTTCTTCGACGATGTCGAGTTCGACCGGATCGAGGCCGACGATTTCGAGTTCCGTGCCGCACTCTTCGCAGGCGACAGAATCTCCCTTGTCGGCGTCCGTATCAACGTGCACGTCGGCGTCGCATTCGGGGCATGTTCCGGTTGGCACTTCTCTCTACCTCCAGCGCATTCAGGAGGAGCGCCCTAAGTATTCGGGGAGACCTCCGCCTTGAAATGATTTTGGTTCAACCGCCGACAATCTAACCGCGCCCGCCTTTTTTTGCAACATCCATTTTTCACTCTCGACCGCCACTCAGGCCGCCGCAAATTTCGCCGCCGCTTTTAACGCGGGAAAATGTTGTCTCGCAAAATTTTCGCACCCGCGTGTCATGTTTCGACGCCCGCTCTCGCGTATGCAAGCGAAAGACAGACTGAAAAGAATTGCTTGCTTAAAAAGCGCGAATTGTGGAAATATGCTCCGCCCAGTCCAAGCTGCGGGTGAAAGAAGCAGGCGCGTTACACTGAACCAACCTGAAGCGCCGAAGCTCAAGCGCAGGCCGCGCAAGCCCGCCAACGATCCTTTTAAAGTCAAAGCGCGTTGCTACATACTCGCGCGCAACAAACGGAGACGAAGACACCAATGAAACCTGGCTGCACAAACTCTACTCGCACATCCACCCACTATCGCCTCAAAATCACGCTC
>DATHBB010000104.1:0-11731 GCA_035296385.1 Pyrinomonadaceae bacterium
CGCTCGTCCGTACACTGCGCCGACAGGATCGTCGCAATCAACAACTCAAGCGGCGTCGAATAATTCAGCGAGCAGCGCGCATCCGGATACGCACGCTTGAGTTGGCCGATGATCTTGCCCGCGCGTTTCTTCTCTTCAACAATCATAATAAAAATGTCCGTCGTCAGTTGTCAGTTGTCCGTTGTTTTTTGTCTGTCGTTAGTTGAACATTCCCATCTTTAGCAACTCGTGTGAGAGCCACAGGCAACTGACAACTGACTACGGACAACGGACAAATTGTGCAATCTGCGCGGCGACGCGCGCGTTGTTTTCGAGCAGCGCGATGTTGGCTCTGAGCGTTGCGCCGCCGCTTCGTTCGGACATGCGCGAGAGGAGGAAGGGCGTCAGTTCGCGACCGTTGATCTGCGCGCGTTCGGCTTCGGCGAGCGCCGCTTCGAGAGTTTCCCGAAGCACGTCCGGCGGCACTTCGCTCGCGGCGGGCACGGGCACGCAGACGAGCAGTGCGCCGTCCTTCTCAAGTTCAAATTGCGCGCGGGCAATCGCCGCCGCTTCGTAGGGTGTGTCCACGCGAACGTCAACGGGCAGGCCGCTCGTGCGCGTGTAGAAGGCGGGCAATTCGTCGCAGCCGTAGCCGACGACGGTGATGCCGTAAGTCTCAAGCCACTCGCGCGTGGCCGGAAGATCGAGGACGATCTTCGCGCCGGAGCAGACGACGACGAGACGCGTTCCGGCAAGCTCCGGCAAGTCTGCGGAAACGTCGGGCAGCGCGCCGCGATGCACGCCGCCGATGCCGCCCGTGGCGAAGACTTTTATTCCGGCGCGCTCGGCGATCCAGATCGTGGAGGCGACGGTGGTTGCGCCGTCCCAATTGCGCGCGGCGGCGATGGGCAGATCGCGGCGGCTGATTTTGTGAACGTCGCGGCTCGTCGCTATGTGTTCGAGTTGCGCGGAGTTTAAGCCGACGCAAAATTTGCCGTCGAGTATGGCGATGGTGGCGGGAGTCGCGCCCTCCGCGCGCACGATCTGTTCGAGACGGCGCGCGGTTTCGAGATTGGAGGGGCGCGGCAAGCCGTGTGCGATGACGGTCGATTCGAGCGCGACGATTGGTTGGCCGCTGCCGATGGCCGTTTCGACTTCGTCGCTGAACTTGAAATTAAACATGCGACGCTTACGGCCTTCTTTCCTGCGTCGCCGCTGCCGCCGACGGAGGCTTCACGATCACGGCGGGGATGTTTTGCTCGCGCACGAGCGCGTTGAAGGCGGGAATTTCGTTCTTCATAACCGCTTCGAGTTTCTGCAACTGCGCGTTGATCTTCGCCGTGAGGTCTTCATAGACGGCGTAGGACTGTTCGGTCGGCGCGGTGTCGGCGCTTGAGACGACGCCGCCGAGCGCGGCGAGTTTGTTGTTCAGGCGAATCGGATAGTTGAGCGGGTCCTGGCTGCTCTGGTTCTTCGTCTGGTACAACTCCTCTTCGATAGCAGTCATTTTTCCGTTCAGAGATTTCGCCGCATCCGAGATCGTCTTGAAGTTCGCCTGCCCCTGCACGCGTTTGAGCAGATCGTTGATCTGCGTGCGCGCTTCGCGAATCGAGATGATCGCGTTGTGCGTCTCGGTCAGCTTGTCGCGGATTTTTAATTGCAGGTCGAGTTGGCGTGCGAAGTCCGCGTCGGTCGTCGCGATGCGCGGGTCTTTGCGCACGTCGAAAGTTTCGGTGTAGGTCTTGCCGTCCGCCGTGAGTTTGACTTGATAACGACCGGGCGCGAGGCGCGGCCCCGTCGTGCTGCCCGCCCACATGATCATGCCGGGAAAACGCGCGGCATCCTCGTGGCGCATGTTCCAGATGAAACGATTGAGGCCAACTTCGGTCGTCACGCGCGGCGCGCCTCCCGCGCCGCCCGCGAAGAATGACGACTCTTCGCCCGAAGCGGCCTGCGGCTGTTCGGGCGGCGTCTGCACGGCGGCGCTGCCGGGCGCGGGTGTGGGCGTCGGCGCGGGCGCTTTCGCGGTGAACGTGCGAATGGTCTTGCCCGCGGCGTCTTGAAACTCAAGCACAACGTCGGTCGCCGGTTTCGACTTGAGATAGTAATAGACGACCGCGCCGTTCGGCGGATTGCTGCCGATGGTCGCCGTCGCGGGCAACGGCCCGCCTCCGCCGCCCTGCATGCGATACGGGTCTTCGGGTTTGAAGAGGCGCGTCTCCAACGCGGCCACGTTCGCGCCCGCGTCCATCAGTTGATGCAGCACGGCGAGATCGTCGAGTATCCAGAAGGAACGTCCCTGCGTGGCCGCGACCAAATCTTTTTCGCCCTTGTGCACGGCGAGGTCTGTGATGGGTACGACAGGCAGGTTGTGTTGGAGCGACTGCCAACTCTCGCCGTCGTTGAATGAAACGTACATCCCCGTTTCCGTTCCGGCGTAGAGCAGGCCGCGACGGTTCGGGTCTTCGTGTATGACGCGCGTGAAGGCCGTGTCGGGGATGCCCGTCGTGATCTTCTTCCACGACTTGCCGTAGTCGCTCGTCTTGTAGAGATACGGGCGGAAGTCGTCGAGCTTGTACATCGTCGCGGCGACGTAGGCGGTCGCGGCATCGTTCGGCGATGCGTCAATCGAGTTGATCTGAATCCATTCGGGGATGCCGCGCGGCGTGACGTTATCCCACTTCGCGCCGCCGTCGCGAGTGACGTGTACGAGGCCGTCGTCGGAACCAGCCCAGATGACGCCCGCTTTGACGGGCGATTCGCTCACAGTGAAGATCGTATCGTAATACTCGACGCTCGTGTTGTCCTTCGTGATGGGGCCGCCCGAAGGGCCTTGCTTCGTCTTGTCGTTACGCGTGAGGTCGGGGCTGATCGCAGTCCAACTCTGGCCTTCGTTCGTGGATTTGAAGAGGATGTTTCCGGCGGTGTAAAGCACGTTCGGGTCGTGCGGCGAAAACAGGATCGGGAAGTTCCACTGGAAGCGATACTTCATCGCCTCCGCGCCCGCGCCCATCGGGTTGTCAGGCCACACGTCAACGTTTCTGAGTTGTCCCGTGCGGTGATCGTAGCGAGTGATGAGGCCGCCGTATGAACCTGCGAAGACGATGTTCGAGTCTTTGGGCGACGGGGCGATCCAGCCGGATTCGCCGCCGCCCACGTCCCACCAGTCGCGCTCGGTGATGCCGAAGTCGTGCGTGCGCGAGGCGATGCGCACGGTGGAGTTGTCTTGCTGCGCGCCGTAGATGTTGTAGGGGAAATTGTTGTCGAGCGTGACGCGGTAGAACTGCGCGGTCGCCTGATCCTGTTCCGACCAGGTGCGCCCACCGTTGAAGGAGACGTTTGCGCCGCCGTCGTTCGAGTTGATCATGCGCTGCGAGTCGTCCGGCGCGATCCAGAGATCGTGGTTGTCGCCGTGCGGCACGGAGATGGTGTTGAACGTGCGCCCGCCGTCGTTCGATTTGTAGAAGCCCGTGTTGAGTACGTAAACCGTGTCGGCGTTCTGCGTGTCGGCGTAGATGCGCGTGTAGTACCAGGCGCGCTGTCGCAGGCGGCGCTCCTCGTTCGTCTTCGTCCAGGTGCGCCCGCCATTGTCGGAACGAAACACGCCGCCGTCTTCCGCCTCGACAATCGCCCAGACGCGTTCGGGATTGACGGGCGAGACGGTGATGCCGACTTTGCCGACGAGTCCGCGCGGCAGACCTTGATTGCGCGTGATCTCCGTCCAGGTGTCGCCGCCGTCGGTTGACTTGAAGAGGCCGCCGCCCGCGCCGCCGCTCTCGAAGCCCCAAGGCGAGCGCGACACTTCCCAGAATCCCGCGTAGAGAATGTTGGCGTTCGTCGGGTCGAACGTGAGATCAATCGCGCCCGCCTTGTTGCTGCGGTAGAGAATTTTCTCCCAACTCTTCCCGCCGTCTTTTGAACGGAAGACCCCGCGCTGCTCGTTCGGCCCGAAGAGGTGGCCGAGCGCGGCGACATAGACGATGTCGGGGTTGCGCGGGTGGACGCGCACGCGCCCGATCTGTCGCGTGTCTTCGAGGCCGACGCGCTTCCACGTCTTGCCCGCGTCCATAGACTTATAGACGCCGTCGCCGTGCGAGACATTGCCGCGCACGGGCGACTCGCCCATGCCGACATAGATGACGTTCGGGTCTGCCTCGCAGAGGCCGATTGCCCCGACCGAACCCGTGCCGAAAACCGAGCCATCCGTGATCGGCTCCCAGTTCGCGCCGCCGTCGGTCGTCTTCCAGACACCGCCGCCCGTCGCGCCGAAGTAATAGACCATCGGTTGCGACGTGATGCCCGCCACCGCCGTCACGCGCCCGCCGCGAAACGGGCCGATGCTGCGCCATTGTAAAAGTTTGAGCGGGTTGTCGTCCCGCTTCTGCGTCGCCGGCGAAGCAGTGCCTTGTTGCGCGTGTGCTGAGATGAAGAATGCGCCGGTCAACAAACTCAACAGAAGCGGGCGCAGTAACCGACCGAGCTTTCGGCGGGGAGATGTTAAAGTTCCTCGGCTCACGGGCATTTAGTTTTCGCCTCCTTGTATCCGGCCTTCTTCGCTTCCTTACTGTTGCTGAAAATGATCAACTTCTCCCGCCCGCCGACAAGCGAGTAATCCACGCAGTCCGAACGGTAATAGACTTTGGTAACTTCATCGCCCAGAAGCGATTGGCCGATGATCCCGAAGTTATATTCGAAAGTGACGTATTGAGGCACCGCTCGCCCATCTTTCACGGCAGGCTGGAATTTAATCAAACGCGCCGCCTCGATGGCGTTTTCCGTCAGTCCATACGGCAAACCGGTCAATGCTTTAATATCAATAACTTCTCCGTCCGGCCTGAGCACCATCCGCAGCCGCACCGTGCCTGCGACGCCTTTTTTTCGAGCCTCCGCCGTGTAAGGCGGTTGCGGCTTGGACAGGATGACAGCCTTTTGATCCACATCCGAGCCCCTGTACACGCGTTCGGTAGTTTGAGAGGAGTTATCGGGCGTGCCCTGAGTAGTGCTCTGCGGCTGCACTTTCGCGTCAACCTTCTGTTGAGCGCATACGGAGATGTGACAAACGCCGAGTGTGAAGCACAGCGAAACTAAACAAATGAGGTTTTTCATGTCGCTCCTTATCATCAGGGGATCGAGGCGGCGGTGGACACGCCGTCTTTCGCCGCAGGCTTCAAGTGCTTGTCGAACCATTCCAACTGGCGGCGCACGAGATCGATCTGGTGATTGGGTTCAATGATGCCGTGCCCTTCGCGCGGGTAGCGTATGAAGACGGTTTCGACGCCGCGTTTACGAAGCGCGCGATAATATTGTTCGGCCTGCGCGATGGGGACGCGGCGATCATGCTCGCCGTGCGTGATCATCAAAGGCGTCTTGACGCGATCCGCGTAGCGCACAGGCGACCACTTCTCATACATCTCGCGCGCCGTCCAGGGCGTGCCGCCGAAGCCGTACTCCATGAGTCCGGGGATGTCGCTCTGCCCGTGAAAGCTGTACCAATCGCTGATCCCTGCGTGGCCGATGGCGGCCTTGAAACGGTTCGTCTGCGTGATCGTCCAGAAGGTCATAAAGCCGCCGTACGAGTTGCCCATCACGCCGAGTCGTCCGGGGTCGGCCAAACCCATTTTGATCACTTCGTCAACGCCAGCCATCAGGTCTTGATAATCCTTGCCGCCCCAGTCGCCGACGTTCGCGGTCGTGAATTTCGTCCCGTAGCCGGTCGAGCCGCGCGGGTTCGGCAGGAGCACCGCGTAGCCGTTGGCGGCGAAGATTTGCGTTCGCGTGTTGAGGCCATAGTAAAACTGTCCGTAAGGCCCGCCGTGAATCTGCAAGATGAGCGGGTAGCGTCTGCCCTGCTCGTAACCAAGCGGTTTGACGAGCAAGCCCTCGATCTCAAGCCCGTCGGGCGCTTTCCAACGCACAACCTCCGTCGAGACGAGCGCGAAGTCTTTGATCTGCGGATTGAAGTTGGTGAGTCGCTTGGCGGACTTGCCCGTGTTGGTCGCGGTCCAGATGTCGTTCGGCGACTTCGCATCGTTGAAATAGAAGGCGAGCATGCGCCCGTCGCGCGAGAGGTCAACGCCGCCGTATGCGCCCTTGCTCTCGAAGATGGCCTGCGGCTCGCCGCCCGCGACGGCGATTTTGAGCAACTGACCGTAGACGCCCTCCGCGCCCGCCGCGTACAGCGCGCCGCCTTCGGGCGACCACTTCGGCGCGCCGTTGACGGAATCGTTGTACTTGCCCGTCAGGTTGCGCACCGGAGGAGATGTCGCGGACGTGCCGGTCGCCGCCGCCGCTGTAACAGTGTCTGTCGGCATGATCAGGAGATCGATTTTCGCAGCCCACGAGACCGGATCGTCGCTTGAGAGATAGGCGATCCATTTGCCGTCGGGCGAGAAGCGCGGGGCATAGTCGGGGCCGGGGTTCGTGGTGAGTTGCCGCGCCGCGCCGCTCGCCGCGGCGGACGCCACGTAGATGTCTGTGTTGCGTTCGTCGGAGATGTCCGTGAAGGCAGACTCCTGCATGCCGCCCTTGCTCATCGTGTAAGCGACCCAGCGACCGTCGGGCGACCACTGCGGATCGTTGACGCTGAAAGAGCCTTCCGTCACGCGCCGCTTCTCTTTCGTGTCGAGATTGATCGTCCACAGGTGCGAATAGATGAAGCCGCTGTCAACGACGATGGCGTCCCATTTATCCTTCTTGCGCTTGTCGCGCTCGGCCTTGTCCTGCGGCGTGTCGCGCACGACGTAGGCGAGTTGTTTCCCGTCGGGCGACCAGCGAAACTGCGCCACGCCCGCTTCCTCTTCCGTCACGCGCTCGGCCTCACCGCCCGCGACGGGGATGACCCAGATTTGATTGCGCGCGGACATGTCGGCGGTGGCGGCGCGGTTGGCGAGAAAGGCTATGCGCGTCGAGTCGGGCGACCATTGCGGCGCGATCTCGCCGCGCTCGCCGTTCGTCAATTTGTAGGACGCGCCGCCCGCCGCCGGAATGACGTGTATGTGCGCATCGCGCCGGTTCTCTTTCTTGTTCCACTCGCTGACGGAAAAAGCTATCAGCCGCCCGTCCGGCGACCACTGCGGCGCGCCCACTTCCCGCAAAGCGAGCGCGTCTTCAATCGTCATCTTCTTGCCTTGCGCACGCGCGCCGCCGCCGTCGGCAGCAGCAGAGAGCGTCAAGGCGATGAGTAACGTCACGAAAAACGCGGCGGCACGTTTCATGTCTTCGATTCCTCGTCTCGTCGGAAATTGATCGGCGAACGTCGGCGGCACATTCGACCGTTGCAGCCCCTGAATTGTGAATTGGATACCGCGCGGGGAAAGACTATTTATAACGCATCCCTCCGCGAAATGCTCGAAAAATCTTTAAGCCCGCCCGCCGCGTACGAGTTTTCGGAAATTCGCGCGGCGCGTCGTGTGGAGACGCTTGTTCTGTGTCGAACTTGAGGAGGTTGAGTCGGAGGGGCGACAGGTGAAGCGCGAAGGGAGTCTGATCGGCTACTACTATATCAAGGGCGAGGCAAACGGGCTGGCGTCGTGGATAAAACACGAAGCGGCGGCGTTGGTCTTGACGCCGACTTGTCGTGGAGCGTTGACGCGAGCCGAAAGTGTCTCGCGCCGCGCGCGCCCCGCGTATCAACCGTGACGCGATCCGTTTCGCGTTTGCGCGCGGCCTGCGCTTTAGCTTGACGGTTCACCCGTTCAACGCTGCGCCCGGCGGTTCAATTCTTTAGAGGCTCTTACGGCCTGCTTGCGCCCTTGGGCGGATTCTTTCTTATGTCGTATCTTTTTACCTGACGACGCACGGGCGGCTGCCCGTCTTTAACTTCAACTTCCTTTTGTTGCCCCGCCTCCGTTGCTGCTGTGCCCGTCTCCGTTTCGGCTTCGCGTGATTGCGCGTCCTTTGTTTGCTGCGACATACGAACAACTCGCTTTCTCTTGTGACGTTGACGGCGGCGATTTTTGTGCGCGCGCCGCTGTGGCCGTCCTTCGTCGCGCGCGACCGTCGGCGGATTCGCCCCGCCACGAGTTGCCTGTTGCACGCGCGCGTGCGTTTGAATCGGAAAACACAGGCAGAATATAAAGATTAAAGCGATTTTCGCCAATTTTTCACTCAACGCCCGAAGTCCCCCTCTCAAAATCAACCCTGCGCGCCCCGCAGACATTGAGGGAAAGAAGCGCAGAAACGCAAAGTAACGCAGAGACGCGGCTCGCGTCTGCCGTCAATGTACCGGAATTTCGACCCGTACGCGAGGTGTGCGCCTCACATGCGGGGTTCGGGTCTCGCGTCAGGGCACCGGTAAATATTGGCTCATCAATCTCTAACGATATATTGTTACCCCTTGTTTAACCTTGACTAAGATGTCAGGAAAGTTTATTTTAAGCCGTCAACTAGGTTGATCGTGCCTCTATGAAGTTCGACTTTCATTAAGCTCCGGCAACGTAGTCGCAAAGCCTCCCAAATATCAAGCGCTTTTCAATTGTCAACGGCAGGCTCCCGTACCAACTCCAAAAAGGAAACATCACTTTTTTTCAACTAACAAGTGCGTAGACGACGGCCTGTGCCTGCGCTGTCGCCGACGATTATTGTAAGAACCATTCGCCGCGTGCAGAGGCCGGAGACTTTAATCTTTCGCCGACGCAACTTCTTCGCATAAGAGTGTGAATGATTCGAGGGCTTCGACACGTTCCGCCGAAATATGAACACATTTCGTCTTCCCGCGCCGCGATTCCCGCGCGCCGCCTACAGCAAGCAAAACATTCCGGCAAATTTTCCGCGCGCAGCTTTTAACCCGGGCTGCTCATCGCCGCGTCCGGCCACAATCTCAGACGCACGCCTCCCGGCTTCGCGTTCGGCCAACAAATAATTTCTCACGTCGTCATAGCAACAACAGCAATAACAGCAACAACAACAACATCTTCTGCGCAAGTCTCGTGCGCGAACATAAACAAACGCAATCGTTTTTAATTTTGAGGAGAAGTACAAAGATGAGTTGGAAACAAAAAACCCCCCTCTTGCTGATCGCGAGCATTGTTTTGCTCGCCTCGGTGCTGGCCGTCTTGCCCCGACTTAACAGGAAAGCCACCACCCCGACAGCACAACAGCCAACCACCGATCTGATCGCGCAGAACCTCCCGCAGCAGACGGCGCACGTGACGGAGACGAAGGCGGAAACCGCCGCGCCCTCCGCGACGATTCCGGCAACTGCCGCCGCGCCCCAAGCGAGCGCAAAAGCCGCACGACTGACGCGCGCGAAGACCGCTTTGCGTGAGGCCGTGAAGGAAGACGCCTTGACGCAAGAGGCCGTCGCAACCGAAGCGGCTGAACCGAAGATGTCGGGCAAGCGGCAGGCGATATTGGACGCACGCGCAGAGGTCAAAGCGAGCGGCACGAAAGAGTTCGTCTTGCGCCATGATGATCAGGAGATTCACGTCAAGAAGAGAATCCGCAAACCGGGCGCGCGCTACGACAAACCGGCAGAGGCGATGAAGCGTTATTTGAAGCGTCGCCTCCCGGCGGGCGAAAAAGAGTTGCCGATTGATCGTTACTTCGCGGCGCTCGCGCACATTCAAGATATGCCGCAGTATTCGACCGTGCTCGGCAAAGCGGTCACGCGCAAGGCGGCGGATCGCATCGGTAAGTCTCCCGCCACAGGCAAATCCGCAGTCAACAGCAAATCCGTCAAAGGCGGGCAGGACGTGCAGCCCAACCTCGTAGGCGACCCGCAGGCGGGCGTGCTCGGCTCCTGGACGAACCTCGGCCCCGGCAACGTCGGAGGCCGCACGCGCGCGCTCATCATCAACCCGAACGACGCGGACATCATGTACGCGGCGGGCGTGGCGGGCGGCATCTGGAAATCCGTGAACGCGGGCGCGTCCTGGACGCCGCTCGACGACTTCATGCCGAACATCGCCGTCACCACGATGGCGTTCGACCCGGACAACCCCGACATCATCTGGGCGGGCACGGGCGAAGGCTTCTTCAACGGCGACGCCGTGCGCGGCGCAGGCATCTTCCGCTCCACCAACGCGGGCGCGAACTGGTTTCGCCTGCCCGCCACCAACAACTCCAACTTCCACTACGTGCAAAAGTTGGTCGTCAGCCCCGCGAACTCGAACAACATCTACGCGGCGACGCGCACGGGCGTCCAGCGCAGCATTGACAACGGCGCGTCGTGGACGAACGTTCTCCCCTCCACCTTAGCCAACGGCGCGAACGGCGCGATGGACGTGGTGATGCGCACGGATCAGTCAACCGACTACATTTTCGCCGCCGTCGGCACGTTCTCGCAGTCGCACATCTGGCGCAACACGGACGCGGGCGGCACGGGTGTCTGGACTGATGTATACACAGAGACCACGATGGGGCGCACGACGCTCGCCATCGCCCCCTCGAATCAGAACGTTATCTACGCGCTGGCGTCTCAGGGCGCAGGCACGGGAAATTACCTGGAAGGGCTGTTGGGCGTCTTCCGCTCCACTTCGAGCGGCGACGCCGGTTCGTGGACGGCGCAGGTGCGCAACACGAGCGCCAACAAGCAGGACACGCTGCTGCTCTCGAACCCCGTCATCGCCGTGCTGACCGAGTGCGGCTTCGGCACGAGCGAATTCTTCAATCAGGGTTGGTACGACAACCAGATCGCGGTTGACCCGACGAATCCCGACATTGTCTGGTCGGCGGGCATCGACCTGTTCCGCTCCGACAACGGCGGCGTGAACTGGGGCATCGCTTCCTACTGGTGGTTCAGCAGCGACGGCGTTCCTCCCGGCAACGCCGACACGCCCGAATACGCCCACGCGGACAATCACGTCTTCGCCTTCAAACCGGGCTACAACGGCACGACGAACCAGACCATGTACGTCGGCAACGACGGCGGCATGTTCCGCACCGATAACGCGCGGACAGGCAACGTCGGCTTGCAAGTGGGACCGATCACGCCTGCGAGTCCCATCTGCGGCAATCCGGTTGCGGGCGCGGTTCAGTGGGAGGCCATCAACAACGGTTATCAAGTCTCGCAGTTCTATCACGGCATGCCCTACCCGAACGGCTCGACCTACCTCGGCGGCTTTCAGGACAACGGTACGAATCGCGGCACTGATGCCTCAGGGCCGAACGCATGGGAAGAGATACTCGGCGGCGACGGCGGCTACGTGGCCGTTGACCAGACGAACACAAACATTCTCTACGCGGAGAACACCGGGCTGTCGTTCCAGAAATCAACCGACGGCGGTGCTAATTTCGTCACGATGATCAACGGCATCACGGGCGACGCCTTCGACTTCATCGCCCCCTTCTACATGGACACCACCAACTCGCAGCGACTCTACATCGGCGGGTTCTACGTCTGGCGGACGGTGAACGGCGCGGCGAGTTGGCAGCGGACGGGCGGCTTCACGCCGGGCAACGAATTCACCAGCGCGATTGCGACCGCCCCCTCGAACCCCGACGCACTCATCGTCGGCACGACCGACGGCTTCATCGGGCGTTTGAACGGCCTTGCGACGACCTCCATCTCGACGACGACGTGGCTCTCTTCACAGCCGCGCGTCGGAAACGTCTCATGGGTCACGTTCGACCCGACGAACGCCAACATCGCTTACGCGACCTATTCCACCTTCAACTCGCAGACCGGCGTCGGCCACATCTGGAAGAGCACGAACGGCGGCTCGACGTGGTCGCTCATCGACGGCACGGGCGTCAAAGCCTTTCCCGACATTCCGGCGCACGTCATCGTCGTTGACCCGACGAACACGCAGCG
>DATHBB010000105.1:0-26968 GCA_035296385.1 Pyrinomonadaceae bacterium
ATCGCCGCGCTCGCGCTCACGCTCTTAACCGCCGTCAACTGTCTCGGCGTGCGCGCCGGAAGCAACGTGCAGAGCGCGCTGATGGTCTTGAAGATCGCGGCCATCGCCGCGCTCGTCTTCTGCGGCTGGTGGTTCTCGGGCACGGCTGAAGGGATCACCGGCGCGCCCGCGCTCGATGCGCCCGTCTCATTCGATCTCTTGATCGCGATGGGCGCAGCGCTCACGCCCGTCATGTTCGCCTACGGCGGCTGGCAGACGACGAGTTTCGTCGCGGGCGAGATGCGCGACCCGCGCAGGGATTTAGCGCGCGGGCTGCTGCTCGGCGTCGTCGGCGTCATACTGCTCTACACCGCCGTCAGTTTCGTCTGCGTCTACGCGCTCGGCGCGGAAGGGCTGGCCGAGACGCAGACGCCCGCCACCGCCGTCATGCGCCGCGCGCTCGGCGAACGCGGCGCGACGCTCATCGCGCTCGGCATCACCGTCTCCACGCTCGGCTTCCTCAGTCAGGGCATGCTCACCGCACCGCGCGTCTATTTCGCGATGGCCGAAGACGGGTTGTTCTTCCGCCGCATCGCACAGGTCAGCGAGCGCACGCGCGTGCCCGTCTTCGCCATCGCCTTGCAGGGCGCGGTCGCCATCGTCATCGCGCTCTCCGGCAGGTACGGCCAAATTCTCAACTACGTCGTCTCCGTCGATTTCATCTGGTTCGGGCTGACCGGACTCTCACTCTTCGTCTTCCGCCGCCGCGACCCGACGGGCGAAGCGACGTTCAAAGTTCCCGGCCACCCGTTCACGACCGCGCTCTTCGTCGCGGCCTGCTCGCTCGTCGTCTTGAGCACCGTCTATAAATATCCGGCCAACAGCGCCATCGGCTTTCTCATAGTGCTCGCGGGCGTCCCCGCCTGCTACTACTGGCTACGACAGCAAAGGAAAGAACGTTTATGAGCACCGCCGAACGACGAACGGAACGCGTGATGAGTTCCGCCTACATGCACTGGGCGAAGACCCAATCGCAAGCGACCTACAATCTCGCGTCGAGCGGCGTACAGCACTACACGCTCGCGCGCCTCGGCGTCTCGCTCTCCGATCTCGAACTGAGCGGCGTGAGCTTCTACGGCTACGCGCCGCTGCAACAGGCCATCGCCGCGAAGTGCGGCGTCTCGCCCGACACGGTCGTTGCCGCCAACGGCACTTCGATGGCGAACTTCCTCGCCTTTGCAACGCTCATCGCGCCCGGCGACGAAGTGCTCATCGAACAACCCACCTATGAATTGCTCCTCTCAGCCGCGCTCTATCTCGGCGCGGAAGTCAAAAGATTCGCGCGCCGCGCCGAAGCCAATTTCGCGCTCGATCCGTCCGAGGTCGAACGCGCCATCACGCCGCGCACGCGTCTCATCGTCCTGGCGAATTTGCACAACCCTTCCAACGCCTACGCGGACGACGAGACGCTACGCCAAATCGGCGACATCGCCGCGCGCGTCGGCGCGCACGTCTTAGTTGACGAGGTTTATCTCGACGCCGCGTTCGCGCGCTCGCCGCAGACGGCCTTTCGGCTCGGCGAGAATTTCATCACGACGAGCAGCCTGACGAAAGTTTACGGCCTGAGCGGCCTGCGCTGCGGCTGGATACTGGCCGCGCCCGCGCTCGCCGAACGCATGTGGCGGCTCAACGATCTCTTCGGCGTGATACCGCCCCACCCCTCGGAGCGTCTCAGTTGCATTGCCCTCGCGCGCCTCCCCGAAATCGCCGCGCACTCGCGCGCCCTGCTCGAACGAAACCGCACGCTCGCCAACAGTTTCTTCCAGACGCGCCGGGACGACATCGAAACTCCGCCCATCACGGACGGCATGATCGCGTTCCCGCGATTCCTGCGCGGCGATGTTGACGCGCTCTGCGCGCTCCTGCGCGAGCGTTACGAAACGTCGCTCGTTCCCGGAAAATTTTTCGAGATGCCCGAACACTTTCGCCTCAGCATCGGCGGCGACACGGAGATGCTGCGCGGCGGACTCGAACGCCTCGGCGCGGCGCTGGATGAGATGAAGCAGAGTTGATAAGTTTGACGAGCTTCGGAATCGGATAAAACTTAAAACCTTCAACGCAGAGACGCAGAGTTGAACGCAGAGGAAGCGCAGAGACAAACGCGGAAGGATGAATGAAAAGCAAGTTTTCTTTAGTTCATCCTTCCGCGTTCCTAGTTCCGACTTTTCCTCTGCGCTTCCTCTGCGGCTTTGCTCTGCGCCTCTGCGGTGAATCTTGTCACGCGTTCGATGTGCGCCCGACGACACTTGCGACCGCTTCGGCGAGTTCCTTCGGCGCGATGGGTTTGGCGAGATGTAGTTGGAAGCCTGCGGCGAGCGCGCGCTCTTTGTCTTCTTCGCGCGCGTAGGCCGTGAAGGCGATGGCGGGAGTGGCACGCCCGCCTGCCCTGACCTTTTCCATGAGCGCGTAGCCGTCCGCTCCGGGCATCGCGATGTCGCTCAGGATCACGTCGAACGAAGACGCTTCGAGCGCCGCCAGAGCCTCGTCCGCCAACTCGCACGCCTCCACCTTCGCGCCGAAGCGTTCCAGAGATTTCTTCAACAGCAGGCGCGTGTCCGGTTCGTCCTCCACGATGAGAATGCGCAGGTCGCCGAGCACCGTCCGTCTCTCGTCGTCTTCGCCCGCGCCTTCAACTTGCCCTTCGACGTGTGCCGCCGCTGCATCAGTGCGCTTCGCGTATTCGATGAGCGGCAACATCACTTTGAAAGTCGCGCCCGCGCCTATCCCTTCGCTTTCGGCGGCGACTGTCCCGCCGTGTAGTTCGACGAGATGACGCACGATGGCGAGTCCGAGTCCGAGTCCGCCGTGCGTGCGCGTCGTGGATTGATCGGCCTGACGAAAGCGGTCGAAGACGAAGGGGAGAAATTCCGTTTTGATTCCCTGCCCCGTGTCGCGCACGGCGATTTGCGCGTGCGTCCCGTCGCGCGCGAGACCGACTTCGACCCTCCCGCCCTCGGGCGTGAACTTGACGGCGTTCGACAACAGATTCCAGACCACCTGCTGCAAACGCTCCGCGTCGCCCGCGACGAGGCTCGCAGCCGGATCAAGCGCGAGTTGAATTTCGATGCCCTTCGCCTCCGCCGCCGGTCGCGCCGCATAGCACGCCGACTCGACCACGGACTTGAGTTGCGTCGGTTTCAGTTCGAGACGCAGTTTCCCCGTGATGATGCGCGAGGCGTCGAGCAGATCGTCTATGAGTTGCTTTTGCGAGCGCGCGTTGCGTTCGATGGTTTCGAGCGCGCGCACGGAGGTCACTTCGTCAAACTTGACGGAGCGGAGCAGGTTCGTCCAGCCGAGGATGGAAGTCAGGGGCGTGCGCAGTTCGTGCGAGAGCGTGGCGAGAAATTCGTCCTTGAGGCGGTTGGCTTCCTGCGCCTCGCGGTAGAGCCGCGCGTTGTCTACGGCGAAGGCGGCGCGTTGCGCGAGGTCTTCCGCGAACGCGAGGTCGGAGCGGTTGTAGCGCCGCCCCGACTCGGAAGTGGCGAACGTGATCGCGCCGAGCGTACGCCCGCGCGCCACGAGCGGCACGATCATCGCCGACCTGAAATTGAGTTGGCGCGCGACGCGAAAGCGCCCCGCGTCGTTGGCCGTCGTCGCGTCGGCGGGCACGGGAATCTCCTCGTAGAGTTCGGGCTGGCCGGTGCGAATCGCCTTCGGCACGCCCGTCGGGGCGTTCGGATTTTGATTCTCGCGCCGCTCAAGCTGCCAGACCAACTCGACGCGCGCCTCGTCTTCGTGCATCACGGCGATGGGGCGGATCGTTCTGTCGTCGTCAACCACATAGACGATGCACCAGTCGGCGAGGAAAGGGACGCTCAAGCGCGCGACCGATTGCAGCGTCGTTTCGTAATCGAGCGAGGCGGACAAGAGCGCGCTCGCTTCGACGAGAAAGCGCTGCGTCTCCTTCTGCCGCTTGCGCTCGGTGATGTCGCGCGCGATGCCCGTGAAATAACGCGTGCCGTCTTCGAGGAATTCGCCGAAGGAGATTTCCAGAGCGATCTCGTGCCCGTCGCGGTGGAGGCCGGGAAGTTCGACGCTTTCCCAGTTGATGTGGCGCGCGCCCGTCGAGAGGTAACGCTCCAGCCCCGCGCGGTGGACGTGGTGCAGGTAGTCGGGCATCAGCATCGTGAGATTCTGGCCGAGCAGTTGGTTGACGTGATAGCCGAAAATCTTTTCGGCGGCGCGGTTGATGAAGTGTATGACGCTCGCGGCGTCGATGACGATGATGGCGTCGGAAGCGCTCTCGGCGAAGGTCTGGAAGCGCCCGTCGCCTTCTTCTCCGGCGAAAGGCTCGGACGATTCTCCGGCAACGTCTGACGTTTGCCCGGACGAGTTGAAACCCTTCGGCGACGCGGAATTCATAGGCGCGACTCTCTAAGACCGAGGTTGGTTTTCGTGTCGGGGGTTTCGGGGGAATTGATTATAACGCACCGGACGGAATTGGAAAGCCGGGCGATGAAGTAGGAGCGCGGAACGATGAAGTAAAAACGACGAACGCTTGAAGAATTGAGTCGGGCGATTTCAGGGCGCGGGGCGGACGGGGACTTCCAGGCCGAAGTTGCGTGTGCGGCGCGCGCTGCCCGGTTCCGTGTAACGCAGGTCGGCGAATTGCACGAGCAGTTCTTCGGCGCAGTTTTGCGGCGCGACGCGCGCGACGGGAAAGCGTGCGAAGTCGAGGAAGATTTTGGCGCGTTCGTCTGCGGCGGCGCGTGCCGCGAGTTCGGCGGCTTGCCCGCGTGGTTTCTCGAAGCGCACGAGCGCAACGGGCGCGGCGAGTTCTTCTTCGACGCGCACGAGCAGCGAAGTTTCAAAACGATAAGTTGCCGCGTTTGTCTCTGCGAGCACGCGCCAGCGCGTCGGGTCGGCCAGTTGCGGCATCGCCGCCACGCGCAGCACCGTCTCTCCATCCTGCGCGGCCAGCGCGGCTATTTCGCCCGCACGCGCCACGGCGCGCCCGTGCAGGACGCCGAGCACGCCCCAGTAAACGACGACGAACGCGAGCGCGGCCAACGCAATCGAACTCCCCCAACGCGACGCGACTCTCATCCGGTGCGCGACGAACAAAGCGACGAGGCACGCGAGCCACAAGCCGCGCGACACTACCGGATAACTCGTCTCCACGCGCAGCGGCAGAACGACGAAAGCGACCGTCGCCAGAAGCGCGAGCGCGCCCCAAGCCGCCGCGCGCCACCAACGGGCATTGTTCGCTGTCAACAAAAACGCAGCCCCGCCCAAACTCAGCCAGAGCCAGGGGTCGATGATGTAAACGAGGTCGCCGTAAAACCAGCGACCGCTCCACGGCAGGAGAGGCCGCAGGCCGTAGTTGTTCGTCCAATCCATCAAAGGGTGCGTCGCGCTGGCGAGGAGCGACGCGACGGTGAGGCCGCGCAAGCGCACGCCCGACGTGCGACCGCGCATGCGCGCGATGATGCGCGCGCCCGCGTAGTACAACAAGGCGATGATGATCGCGATGGCGACGACGCCGACGATTGAATGTGTGATGCCGCGATGATGTTTGAGGTAGAGCCAACTGCCGCCGAAGGCCGCGACGATGTCCGCGTCCGGCGCGTTCGCCGCGATCATGCACACGACGGTCGCTCCCGGCGAGAGGCGTTCCAACCCCGCCTTCGCCCCCGCCAACCCGACCAGCGTGTGCGTCAAATTATCCATGAGGATGAAGAGCAGAGGTCAGAGGTCAGAGGTTAGAGGTTAGTGAAACCCAATAACTGATTTCTACTGACCTCTGACCTCTAACCTCTGACCTCTGTTTCTAAAACGGGAGATTTGCCGGAGACGGTTCGGCGGGCAGTTGGGCGTGGCGCGCGGCGTCGAGGCGTTCGAGTTTTTGCGCCGCTTCGCGCGCGGCGGCGGATTGCGTGACGGGCTTGCCGTTCTTGTCTTTGGCCTCGCGCGCCGTCTTCGCGATCTGAAAGAGAATGTCTGCCGCCTGCGTCTTGTTGCCCTGCTTTTCGTAGATGGCGGCGAGACGCAGATTCGCCGTGTCAACCGGAACGCTCGAATTCTGCGCGCGCGCCAGTTCCGTGTAAAGCGCCGCCGCCGCGTCCAACTGCCCGTCGGCCTCACGCGCCTGCGCGAGCGCAAACCTCGCACGCGTCGCCACCTCCGCATCATTGCTGCGGGTCAGCGCTTCGAGTTCGCCGAGACCCTTCGTGCGATCAACCGTCAGCAGATTGGCCGCGCGGAAGTAGTGCGCGAGCGACTTGTAAGGGTCGCCGTATTTCTGTTCGACCTTCTGCGCCTCGTCAACCACGCGTTGCGCGCGTTCTTTATCGGTCGTGAACGTGAGGCCGGTCGTGCCGGGCGCGGGTGAGGGCGAGACGGTGGCGTCGGCGATCTCTATGACGCGCGCCAGCGCACGCGTGGCCTCTTGCGCCTTGCGCCCGTTCCACCACGAATAGACGCCCGCCAGAAGTCCCAGCGCGACGAGCGCGGCGAGCGCGTAGAGGATCGTGCGGCCACGCCCTTCGAGGCGGTCGCCGACGCGGTCGAACTGTTCAAAAGCCTTTTCGCGAAACTTATCGCGCCGGACTTCGCGCGCATGTTTTTTCTTGGATGGAGCCACGTTTTTTTCTCTTGCAACAACGCACGGTTGTGCGCGTTCTATTTTCAGGAGTTAGAGCGAAAGATTCACTCTAACGACCGTAGAGCGGGGTTGTCAAGCAACCGTTCGGGCGGCTTAACATCCTAAGCATCAGAGACTTCATTGACCGAAGGTGGGGCGCGTGCTACGCTTCGCGCCCGTGCGGCAAGGCATCTATGCGACGAAGGAAAACAGGGGAAAACTTTCGGGAACAAGCCGCGCCGTCGCGGTGTCTAATCCGACGAGTGCACGCCGAGCGGCCAGCGCTGCTTGAGTCGCCGGTTCACGCTGGAGGACGTTTGTGAGCTTCGGAGAGCCAATCGCCCTCCGCGGGCAAGTCGAATTGGAGCATCCCGCCGTCGCGGCGGAGTCGGCGGAGTTGCGACCGAGCGCCGAAGCACAGTTCATTGAAAGATTACGCGCGGGCGATGCGACGGCCTTCGACCGTCTCGTCAACGAACGCTCGCCCGACATCTACGCCCTGCTCTACCGGCTGACGGAAGACCCCGAAGAGGCGCGCGACCTGACGCAGGAGACGTTCCTCCAAGTCTTCCGCAGCATCGCGCACTTTCGCGGCGACGCAGACCTACGCACCTGGCTCTACCGCATCGCCGTCAATCAGGCGCGCAACCGTTGGCGCTGGTGGCGGCGCAGGCGTCGCGGCGCGACCGTCTCGCTCGACGCGACCGACGAGACGCACGAACTCTCGCTCGCCACGCGCCTCGCAGACGAAACGACGGACGACCCCGAACAGCAGACGCTCGCGCACGAGCGCGAAGAGATTCTGCTCGCCGCCATGCGCACCCTCGCGCGCCCTTATCGTGAAGCCGTCATCCTGCGCGACGTGGAAGGCTTGAGCTACGAAGAGGTGGCCGCCGCGCTCGAAATCAGCGTCGGCACCGTGAAATCCCGCCTCTCGCGCGGGCGCACCGAGTTGCGACGCAAACTGGAAGGCGCGTTGTAAGATTGTTCTTTGTCAGTTGTCAGTTGCATGTGGCAACTACGCAAGTTGCTAAAGACAGATTTGAACAACTGACTACGGACAACTGACTATTGACAGCTTTTTGACATTCCGAACGGCTGCCCCGCCCCGGCTTCACCCGTCATCCGAGGTGCCAGTGGGTCGGGAAGCGACGAAGGCTCGAAGTTTCGTCGCGTGCGTGGCGGACGGCGGCAAACATGGCGTACGGGTATTTTAGACGCGGCCAGCAACACCCGTTTATGAATTTCCGCGCGCCGTTTTGAAGTCGTTACGTCGGGCAGGCGTTGGACGACAAGACCACAAGCGTTGCTTCCTTGAGCGAGGGAGCAGCCGGGGTCGGCCAGCCGTTCGGAAATAGAGGCCGGAGGCTGGAGGTTAGAGGTCAGTTAAAAACTGTCTTCACTAACCTCTAACCTCTGACCTCTGACCTCTGAAACTTATGACTTGCGAGGAGACACAGAAAAGTTTTTCGCCGTATCTGGACGGCCAGTTGGCGCGAGCCTCGCGCGCGCACGTGGACGACCACCTCGAAGTCTGCCCCGTGTGTCGTCTGGAATTAGACCGGACGCGCATCGTCGTCCGCTCGCTTGCAAACCTCCAACGCCCGCACGCGCCGGCAGGTCTCACCGCTTCCATCAACGAACTCATCTTGATCGAGCGCGCCGCGCGACGCCAGCAGCCGACGGGCACTTTAGCCGAGCGCCTCGTGCGCTGGCTCGAACCGCGCCTGATGCCCTACACGGTCGGCGCGCTGGCTTCTTTGATTTTATTCGTCGGCGTAGTGAACGCGCTGCGACCGCAGTTTCGCGTGCTGCGAGAGTTGACGATTGCCGCGCGCGCGGCGGCGGCGGACGAATCGCTCGACAAGTCTCTGTTTGAAGGCGGCGGCTACGACGTGACGAAGCCCGTGCCGACCATCAACCCGAACGGCGCGCTCGCCGCGCTCATACGCACGCCGTCGCAGGGCGGCGACGACGACGCCGACGACATGGTCATCTACGCGGACGTGTTCAGCAACGGCGCGGCCTCGCTCGCGGGCGTCGTGCAGCCGCCGCGCAACCCGCATTTGCTCGACGAAGTGCAGGAGGCTTTCCGGCGCACGCCCGCCTTCGTTCCCGCCTCGCTCGACCGTCGCCCGCAAACCATGCGCGTCGTGATCTCGGTCTCCAAAGTCAGCGTCCACGAACACAGTTTCTAGCGCAACAACAGGATTCACCGCAGAGAGAAGAACGCGGAAGTAGGAACGCGGAACGATGAACTGAAAACAGTTGCTTTCAGTTCATCGTTCCGCGTTCCTACTTCCGCGTTTGCTACTGAAAACCGCTCTACCGCCCGAAGCGCGTGCGGTACTCGACGGAATTGATAAAGCCGTTGACCATCGTGCGCGAATCGGTCGGGTTGGCGTTCAGGTAAGTGAGCCAGTTGTTGTAGCCGCCTGCCTCCGGCGTGCGGCGCAGGTAGCCGTAATACTGCATCGCCACGTAAGCGCGGTTGAACTCCGCGCCCCTGATCTCGTCCGATTCGACGATGGCGCGCAGCACTTGCGCGCGCGTCAGTGTTTGCGTGCCGAGGCGGTTGATCAAATCCGCGCGCGTCAGCCTCACCTTAACGCCGCCTTCGGGGTTCAGCGGGTCGGGCGTCGTGATCGCCTGGAAGCCGTAAGGGTCCAGCAAACGGTTGACTAAGGCCGTGTGCGAAAGCCCGTCGGTGGGCGTGCGAAATTCCGCACGCAGCGCGAAGTTGTCGGCGAAGAGCGCGCGCTTGGCGTAAACCTCCGTGGCCGTCTGCCCCGTCACCGAGCGCATGTCGGGAATGATCTCGACGTACTCGGGCAGGCGGTTGAAGGCGACGCGATAGAAGATGAACGTGTAGAGACCTTTCAGACGAAACTCCGGCGAGCCGAAGAAACTTTGCGAGACCGTGATGCGATCACACAACGGGTTGTTGTTCACGTTCGGGCAGTCGTTCAACACCTTCGACCAGGGCTCGCTCGCTTCCGGCTCGCGCGAGAGGAAGTCGAGGTATTGCATGCGCACGAAGAGCGGCGTTTGCAGGATCGGGTTCGGCGCACTCGCCACGTCTCCGTTGTCGTTGATGTTTAAGAGCGCCGTGTAGTGTGTGCCGAGCGCGGTGTTCGACGGATTGACTAACCTGACCTGTACCTGTTCTGCCTGCTCGGCGTGAGCATCGTCGATGAGCGGTATCTGGACGCTCTTCGGCTGCGTGTCGCCCGCGCCGAACGTCACGGTCTCGATGGTCGTAGAGTAATCGCAACGCGCGTAGGCCGTGCCGTTATTAGTGGAGCAGGGCACGGAGGCCGGAACGTCGTTGGTGACAACGTCAACCGAGATCGGGTTGGCCGTGCTGCCCGTGCGCGTGACGGTGACGGTGGCGCGCCCCGCGCCCTCGTTCGCCGTGTACTCCGGCGCGCTGAAATCGACGAAGGCGGGCGCGGGCGATGCGGCTTGAGCGACGGTGTAGAACGAATCGCTTGTATGCAGAATCTGCCCGGAGCGCTCGTTGCCGGAGTTGGGCGCGACGGTGAAGTTGATCGTGCCGTTGCCCGTGCCCGTCGAGCCGCTGGTGATAGTGATCCAGGGGGCGAGGCTCAAAGCTCTCCACTCGCAACCCGCACGCGTCGTCATGTTGATGGTGCCCGTGCCGCCCGACGCGGTGAAGCTCTGCCCCGAGCCCGGCGAGACCGCATAGAAACAGGCGAGCGCCGCCTTGAAATCCAGCGTCTGGTTCGCGCTCAGATTTTCAAAGATGGCGACCTGCGGCGAGAACGTGTATTCGGGTTTCGACGCTCCGGCAATGTAGTTGACGCCGCCGGGGACGTTCGAGATCGTGTAGTTGCCGTTCGCGTCTGTGATGGCCGACGGCGGCGACGACTGACCGTTGGCGAGCGTTACGGTGACGCCGCCCAGACCAGCGCCCCCCTCGAACAGCGTGACGCGCCCGCTGACGGTGTAGTTGGCGGGCGCGGTGTTTGTTAATTCGTATGCGCCGCGCCCGTAGGTCGAGAGTTGGATCGCGCCGTTTGCGCTCGTGGCGAATCCGGTGACGACCGCCGGAAGCATGCCGTTGTTGAAGGTCGCCCACGTCGCGCCGTTGTCGGTCGAGCGGAAGACGCCTATGTCCGTTCCGGCGTAGAGCGTGGAGGGCGTGGTCGGGTCTATGAGAAACGCGCTCGTGGGGACGTTGGGGATGGAGTTCGCCTGCCCGGGCGTGCCGCCGATGTCCCTCCACGTCGCGCCGTAGTCTGCGGTCTTGAAGACGTGGCCGGTGCCGAAGCCGCCGAGCGTGACATAAGCGATTGCAGAGTTCGACGGATCGACCGTGATGCTTTCGACGAAACGAAATTTCTTCTGCCCGTTCGCTTCCGTGCCGAGCGGGAGATTGATCTCGGTCCAATCACTCACGCCGCCGTCTTTCGACACCATCAAGCGCCCTTGCGCCGAGCCGGTGTAAATGACCCGCGCGTTAACCCTGCGTTCGACGCCGATTGCGCTGAGCACGTCTATACACTGAACCGGCTTCGGCGCGACCCCGCAATCAATACCGGCTTCCCCGCCCCGCGTTAAATCTTTCGTTCCGGCGGGCGCCGTCCATGTGGGCGCACCGACGTTTACCGTGTCGGCGAAGTTCGTACTGACGAACAGCCGCCACGTGCCGAAGTACACCGTCGCGTCCACGCCGTTGTTTTTGAACGGCGCGTAGAAGCCTATGCGTTGTCCGGTCGTCGGTTCGCCGAAAGTACTGTTAGTCGTAGCGCCCGTGCGCTCCGCGCGCGTCCCGTCGGGGTTGAATTGCCAGCGCCGTATGCGGCCATAAACGTAGGTCGTTAAGACGCCGCGCGGGTCAATTGGATTGACGACGCTGTTCCCGCCGTCGCCTTCGGCAAACTCGCGCCAGCCCTTGCCGTCGGGCAGACGATACTGCGTCCCGTTGTCCTGCGTGCCGCCGAAGGAGATGTTCGGGTCGGTCGGGTGCGCCGAGATGCCTACGAACTGCGTGAGCGTGAGCGACGCGTTCATCGAGACGAAATTCGCGCCGCCGTCGCTTGTGAGCGAGATGCCGCCGTCGTTGCCGATGTAGAAGACGTTGGGGTTGAAGGGATGAAAGGCGAACGCGTGCTGGTCGGGGTGCGAGGTCGAACTGAAAGGGTTGTAGGGATAACTGTTTGTCGTCGGGTTGTGAACGAAGTTCTTCGTCAGGTTGCCCCAGGAGTTGCCGCCGTCGCCGCTCACATAAAGGTCGCGCGTGCCGATGTAAATAGCTTCGTGGTTCGTCGGGCTGACGTATATGTAAGAGTTGTAGCCGAACTGCGCGGGGTCAACGCCCGTCAGATTCTTTGTCGTCGGCAGACCCGTCAACCTGTCGATGATGTCCAAACGGATATTGCTTCGATTGCCGGACAACAAATACACGCTGTCGGGACGCGCGGGTGTTACCGCGAGGCGCATGTCGTTGGTATTCGTGCCGGTCGGGGAGACGAAAAAGGGCGTCCATGTCATCCCCCCGTCCTCGGATTTTTGAAGCACGGCAGGCTCGAAAACTGCCGGAGTGCCGATGGGCACGCCGAGAGCCACGGGATTCATGCCGACATATATCGTCTGCGGGTTGTTAGGATGAATAACCAGATCGCGCGGGCTGCCCGCGAGCGTCAGTCGCCAGTCAACACCGCCGTTTGTAGAAACGTAAACTCCGCTCGCGTAGCGATTCCCGTCGGGGTTGACGATGCCGTAAGAAGTCGTGAGCGTGCGCGTGGCTTGCAGGACATAGACGCGGTCGGCATTCGCCGGATCAACTTCTACTTTAGTCGTCGTGCCCAGAGACGGGAGCGAACTGTTGCTGATGCGCGTCCACGTCGCACCGGCGTCCGTCGATTTCAGAACGCCCGTGCCGAAATAGCCGTTGCCGAGATCGCCCATGCCCGCGTAGGCGACGGACGGGTTGCTCCTGGCGAAAGCGATTGAGCCGACGGCCAGGTCAACCTGCGCGTCGCTGACGGGCGTGTAGTTTATGCCGCCGTCGGTCGAACGCCAGATGCCGCCGGTGGATGCCCCGACGAGGACGATCTGCGGATTCGCCGGATGGACGGCGATTGAGTTGATGCGCCCGCTCGTCACGCCCCAGTTCGAGGGGAAGGCGGGCGTCGTCGGCGTGGGGCCGATGCTGCGCCACGTCTGCGCGACGGCCTGACTCGAACTCCCGTCTTTGCCGCGCCCCGTATCCTTCGGGCGCGAGAGAAACGCGCGGAGCCTGCCTTCGGCGGGCGGCGCGTCGAACGGATAGGCGCGCCGCATCATGAACCAACGCTCGCGCGCGTCGATTATCTCGCGCTCGTCGCCCTCTTCCTCCGCGCCGTTGGTCGGCTCGTCGAAGGGCGCGGGCGTGCGGAGCGCAGCCGCCAACGCCGCGCGCTTCTTCTGCGAGGCCGTCGCGCGCCGCACCGTGCGTCGCGCCTTCGCGCTCCGCCCGTTCGCCTGTCGCTTCTGAGACTTCTGCGCACGCTTCGGCGCCGTGCGCGACGCGGCCTCAACCGTCGTCGCTGAAAACAGGTAGTTGTCCGCTGCCGCCGCGAGCAGCGACAAACTCAACAGGAAAAAGAGTGCGAATCGCAGGCGGCGACGCGCCGGACGGGGGGCGGGCGAGACGGGAAAACTTATGTTTTTCACAACTACTTCCTCTTACAACACAAGGAGAGGGAAAACGGAAAACGGACGACGCGCGCAGGTTAATTCGAGAAAAGGTGCGACCGGCAGGAGGGGTTCTGCGGCGCTAAGTAAAATTAAGGATTGAGCGCTCAACGGCGAATACCAGGACCGCTCGAAAGGTGTCAGCAAAAGGTCTGTTCTCGGACACGAGAAAATGTTTTCGGGGTTCCCGGCTAAGGCCGCAAAACCCGCGAGAACGAGGGCTTCGGAAAGGCTTCCCGGCGCGGCGAAGCCAGGCAACTTTAGCGTCGAAATTCCCGCCGCGTCAAGGTTCGCGGTGAAGTCGCAGAGAAAGATTGACCGGACGGTTGACGCATCCCTGCACGCGCGGGTAGTCATGGAGCATGCGCCGAACCTTCAACTCACCGCCGTTCTACGTTGCAAAACGCGAGTCAATATAAGTGCGCCGCCTGCGTGCAGGCTGACTTGCTTGACGCACCGGACGCGGCATGTTAGGTTTTCAACTTCGTTAACATCAATGATTTCTCAGCGTTCCACACATCTCACAAGAGAGAGTCAGGAGAGACGCTTGACTACTGCGCCCGAAACACTCAAGCAGACGCCGCTCAACGCCGCGCACCGCCGTCTGGGCGCGCGCATGGTGGACTTCGGCGGCTGGGACATGCCCGTGCAATACCCCGCCGGAACGGTCGAAGAACACCTACGCACGCGCCGCCACTCCGGCCTCTTCGACGTGTCGCACATGGGCGAAATAGAGGTGCGGGGCGCGGAGGCCATCCCCTTCGTCAACCGCCTCTGCTCGAACGACACGACCAAACTCGTTGACGGGCAGGCGCATTACACCGCTCTGACCACGCCCGAAGGCACGGTCGTTGACGACCTGCTCGTCTATCGCTTCGCCGAAGACCACTTGCTGCTCGTCGTCAACGCCTCGACGACCGAAAAGGACTGGGACTGGATCAATGCGCATCGCGGCGAAGAACAGGTTGAACTCACGAACCGCAGCGCCGACTTCTGCCAGATCGCCGTGCAAGGGCCGGACGCCCTCAGGATTCTGCAAACTCTGACGGACACGTCGCTCGCGGAGATCAAGTATTACCACTTCCGCGAGGGCGCGGTTGACGGCGTGCCCGCGATCATCTCGCGCACGGGCTACACGGGCGAGGACGGCTTTGAAGTTTATGCCGCACCCGATAAAGCCGAGGCGCTCTGGGATAGAATTTTAGAGGCAGGCGCGCACGGCACGCCCGAAGGCATCCTGCCCTGCGGCCTGGCCGCGCGCAACACGCTCCGCCTCGAATCCGCGATGGCGCTCTACGGCCACGAAATAGACGAGACGACGACGCTGCTCGAAGCCAACCTCGGCTGGATTTGCAAATTGAACAAAGGCGACTTTATCGGACGCGAACGCCTCGCGCAGCAGAAGGCCGAAGGCGTCAAACAAAAACTCGTGGGCTTTGAACTCACGGCTCCCGGCGTGGCGCGCGACGGCTACGACATTTTGATCAACGGCGAGAAACTGGGGCGCGTCACGTCGGGCAGCCCCGCGCCCTATCTGAAGAAGAACATCGGTCTGGCCTACGTGCCCGCCGAGCACGCGTACGCGGATCAGGAGATTCACATAGACGTGCGCGGTCGCCCGGTCGCCGCTCGCATCGTCCCCGTGCCCTTTTATAAACGCGAGAAAAAAACATAGTCAGTTGTCCGTTGCCAGTTGTCCATTGCATGTGCTGCACGGAGCAAGTTGCTAAAGATTGAATCGAACAACTGACCAGACACAAAAACAACGGACAACTGACTACGGACAACTGACAGCTTTTGACAAGGAGCAACATGGCGAACATTCCGGAAGATTTACACTACAGTAAAGATCACGAGTGGGTGAGGGTCGAGGGCGACACGGCGACGGTCGGCATCACGGACCACGCGCAGGGGCAACTGGGCGACGTGGTCTATGTCGAGTTGCCGCGCGCGGGCGATTCGTTCGAGGCGCATGAAGTGTTCGGTCAGGTCGAGTCGGTCAAAGCGGCCTCCGATCTCTATTGCCCCGTGTCGGGCGAAGTGACCGAAATCAACGAGACGCTGAACGACGACCCCGAGAAGGTCAACAAAGACCCTTACGGCGACGCCTGGATGCTCCGCGTGCGCTTGAAGGACGCGGGCGAAGTTGACAAGTTGATGAACGCCGCCGAGTACGAAGACTACATCAAAACTTTAACGGAGTAAGACGAAGTTGCGCTACATTCCCAACTCGCCGGAGGAGCGCGCAGAGATGCTGCGCTCGGTCGGTTTGAACGCGCCGGAAGAACTATTCGACACCATTCCGGCTGACATACTTCTGCGCGATCTGCTCAAGACGCCCGACGCGCTCTCCGAACCCGAACTCATCGCGCGCTTCGAATCAATCGCCGCGAAGAACTCGGCGGCGCACCGCCCCAGTTTCCTCGGCGCGGGCGCGTACTCGCATTATCAACCGACCATCGTTGACAGTTTGATCTCGCGCTCCGAGTTCTTCACGGCCTACACGCCCTACCAGCCGGAAATCTCGCAGGGCACGCTGCAAGCCATCTTCGAGTTTCAAACGCTCGTCTGCCAGTTGACCGGCATGGACGTGGCGAACGCCTCGATGTACGACGGCTCAACGTCCGTCGCCGAAGCCGTCCTGATGGCCGAACGCGTCACGCGCCGCCGCAAGGTGGTCGTCTCCGGCGCGCTTCATCCCGAATACCTGCACGTTGCCGAAACCTACGTCGCGCACGCCGGAATCGATCTCGTCCACGCAGGGTTTGACGAGCAGACGGGCACCACCAACTTCGACGAACTCGGCTCGCTCGACGAAGGGACTGCGGCCATCGTCGTCCAGTCGCCGAACTTCTTCGGCTGCGTCGAAGACATCAACGCGCTCGCCGAACGCGCGCACAAAGTCGGCGCGCTCCTCGTCGTCTGCGTGACGGAGAGCATTTCGCTCGGACTGCTGCGCGCGCCGGGCGAAGCGGGCGCGGACATCGTCGTCGCCGAAGGCCAGTCTTTCGGCGTGCCGTTGAGCTTCGGCGGCCCGTATCTCGGCCTCTTCGCCACGCGTGAAAAGTATGCGCGACAGTTGCCCGGTCGTCTCGTCGGCGTCGCGGCGGACAAGGAAGGCCGTCGCGGTTTCGTCCTCACGCTCGCCACGCGCGAGCAACACATACGCCGCGAGAAGGCCACTTCAAACATCTGCACCAACGAAGGCTTGATCGCGCTGATGGCGACGATCTATCTGGAGACGATGGGACGGCAAGGGCTTCAGGAAGTCGCAATGCAGTGCGCGCAAAAGGCCGCCTACGCCGCGCGCCGCATCACCGAGATCGAAGGCTTCTCGCTTCCCTACTCGGCGACGCCGCGCTTCAACGAGTTCGTCGTCCGCGCGCCCGTCGCGGCTGATGGACTGCTCCGGCGTTTGGCGAGCGAGCGCAACATCACGGGCGGCCTCGCCCTCTCGCGCTACTTCCCCGAACGCACGAACGACATACTCATCTGCGTCACCGAAACCAACCCGCGCACCGAAATAGACGCGCTCGCCGCCGGACTCGCAGAACTCACGAAATGAAATTTCAAGTTACAGATTTCAAGTATCAAGACTAAGTTTCATGGTTCTAAAACTTGTCACCTGTCACCCGTCACTTGTCACTTATGAATAAAGCCAGCACACACATCACGCAGAACGAGGCGCTGATCTTCGAGCGCTCGCAAACCGGACGCAAAGGCTACATGCTGCCCGCGCTCGACGTTGACGAGACGCCGATAGACGAACTGTTGCCCGCAAAGTTTCGCCGCACGGACGACCTCGAAGGCGTGCCCGAAGTCTCCGAGGTTGATGTGGTGCGCCACTTCACGCGCATCTCCACCTGGAACTACAACATCGATCTCGGCATGTACCCGCTCGGCTCGTGCACGATGAAGTACAACTCGCGTCTGAACGAACGCGTCGCGCGCATCAAGGGCTTCGCCAACCTCCACCCGCTCGCATCGGAAGAGGACTCGCAGGGCGCGCTCCAACTGCTCTACGAGCTTCAACAAAGCCTCTCCGAGATCACCGGCCTCGCAGCCATCTCTCTGCAACCCGCAGCGGGCGCGCACGGCGAGATGACCGGCATCATGCTCATACGCGCCTTCCTGGACGCGCGCGACGGTGTGGGCGAAGGCGACCGCCCGCGCCGCAACGTCATGCTCATCCCCGACTCCGCGCACGGCACGAATCCCGCCTCCGCGCACCTGTCGGGCTTCACGGTCAAGACCGTCCGCTCGACGCCCGAAGGCCAGACCGACCTGGAAGCCCTACGCGAACTGTGCGCGGCGGGTGACGTGGCCGGTCTGATGTTGACCAACCCGAACACGGTCGGCCTCTTCGAGCGCAGCATCAAAGAGATTTGCCAAATCGTACACGACGCGGGCGGCCTTGTTTACATGGACGGCGCGAACATGAACGCGCTAGTCGGCTGGGCACGCCCCGGCGACATGGGCGTGGACGTGATTCACCTGAATCTGCACAAGACCTTCTCCACTCCGCACGGCGGCGGCGGCCCCGGCTCCGGCCCCTGCTGCTGCACCAAAGAACTCGAACCATACCTGCCCGTCCCGCGCGTCGTCCTCGAAGGAGATCGCTACAAGCTGGACTTCAACTATCCGAAATCAATCGGTCGCGTTAAAGCCTTCTACGGCAACTTCGGCATGGCCGTGCGCGCACTCTCCTACATCGAGACGCACGGCGCGGACGGCCTGCGCGAAGCCACCGAGGCCGCCGTCCTCAACGCCCGCGTCATCGCGCACGGACTCGCCTCCGACTACGACAAGCCCTTCGAAGCCGCGCCCATGCACGAAGTCGTCTTCACGGACAAACGACAGGCACGCAAAGGCGTCCACACGCTCGACATCGCCAAGCGCCTCATCGACTACGGCTTCCACCCGATGACGATCTATTTCCCGCTCATCGTCCAGGGCGCGATGCTCATCGAGCCGACCGAATCCGTCGGTCGTCAAGAGATACAACAATTCATCGAAGCCATGCGCGCCATCGCACGCGAAGCACTGGAGACGCCCGACCTCGTCACAAACGCCCCGCACACCACGCGCATCGGACGCCTCGACGAAGCCGCCGCCGCACGCAAACCCGTCCTCCGCTGGAAGCCCGAAGAGAAAGCCGCCGTCGCTTAAATAACGTCGGTTCGACATCAACGGGCAGCTCTTGACTGGGGTATTCCCCTACCCCGTCAAGGGCTAAGGAAGACGGCCCCGCCAGAAAAGCATAGTTAGCAAGTTATTTTTACTAAAGAATTGACATTCTATACGAGTGGGCATAATGTGTCCGCGCTCTATCGTGTTGCCTGCTGACGAAATCCTATTTTCGTCAGTCTCACGCAGCAATATTCAAATCAACTCTGGTAAGGAGAACTCAAATGCCGGTTGGAACCTACTACCTCTCAAAAACAAAGGAAGGGAAATTTGGCTCCGTCTTTCTTCTCAAGCAACTACAGGAGAGTGATTCTTCTGGCGGGGGGACGAATTTGCTGGGGTCTGTGGTGCAGTGGATTGATGAAGCGATTGGGACGGATTACCCGATCCCACAGGTTATGACGAAGCCTAAAGCTTTGATCTCCGAACTGGAAAAAAGAAGGGCGGAGTTGGAGATAGACGGAAACGTGACGCTGCAAATCAAAGTGGCCGGCGGCAGTGAAACAATTAAGCTGGAGAAAAAGACAGTCTTTGATTTAGGCGTCGGCCCGTTCCCCGCTATTCCGTTGAACTTTGGTCTCGATATTGATTTCTCGAAACTGAAGACACTTACAATGGTGTTCGGAGAAGGGACGTACAGCGAATATATTCCGATTGGATATATGGCTGCGCTGTATAAGGCTTTGAAAGGCAAACCGAGCAGCGCAATCGGCGGCTCGCTTCTTAAGGCTTACATCAGCCAGATATTGTTAGCGAGAAAGTATTCGGTAAGCTTCGAGTCAACCGAAAAATTCGATACTGCTTTCGAGGCTAAACTTAAAGCCTTCAATCAACTTCCTGAAATCGGTGGGAAGGTCAAGGTCGAAAAGAAAAGCGAGCGCGTCGTGAAGGCCGAAATTGACAGTCCGGACCATTACGTCGTCGGAGTAACCGCCTCTTTGTGGCAAAACTTGAAGTGAAGTAACTCCATCGACTTCGCAAATAAGGCTGTTCACATGGCGAGCGTCATAACCAATGACGCGAGGTTCACACCCTACCGGATCGGCGCTCAATCCATGTCGAGCGGGTTGCGGTAGGGGGTGTCTTTGTCCTTCTCGGCGCGTTTCATGGCTTCGCGGAATTTCTCTTCGAGTATGCGTTCGCGGTCTTTGAGTGAGCCGAGTTCCTGCGCGAAGATTTGATCGCGCGTCTGCTTCTGTTTTTCCATGCCCTTCGCCATCTCCTCAAAGGAGGCGATGGGTTTTGTCTTCTCTTCGTGCGAGATGAGCGCGCCGGTCTGCGCGTCTATGATGAGCGTCGATTCGCAGCAGGGGCAGATGAGTGTGAAACGTGGGGTATCCGTCACCGGTCAGACTCCTTCGTTCGGGAAATGCGCTCGCACACACTGGATGCACGACGGGCGAAGTATAACACTTCGCGCGGGCGAAGCGACGGGCACGAGCGGTTCGTCATAAGCGAAAAGACAAAAAGGCGAAAGCCGGAGATGCGACCGCGTTCACGTCGCCTCCGGCTTTCGCCTTTTACCCTTTGTTGTTTAAGACCCGTTAACGCTTAGGGCTTCACGGCGTCTTTGATCGCGCCGCCGACTTTCTTCGCGCCGTCAACCGTCTTCTCGCCGACCTTCTTCGCGCCCTTCACGACGGGACGGCCTACGTCCTCGGCCTTGTCCGCAGCGCCGCGTCCAACATCCTCTGCCTTGTCGGCTACGCCGCGCCCGACATCTTCGGCCTTATCCGCGACGGGACGCCCGACATCTTCCGCCTTGTCAGCCACGCCCCTGCCGACATCTTCGGCCTTGTCGCCCACGAACCCTGCCGCGTCGGCCACGGCATCGCCCGTCGCCGTCAGAGCTTGATCGATCTTACCTTCGGGCAGTTCACGCACCTGATTGCCGCTCGTATAGACGCGAGCCGTGCGCTTGCCGGTTCTGGTGTCGGTCGTAACGACGACACGCTCGACGCGGCTGTTGTTTCTGAAAGTGCGCGTCTGCGTGCGCACGCCGTCGGCTTCGGTCGTGACGATCTCGGCGTCGGCAGCGCCGCCCGTCATCGGAGACGTGTTGGTCGCCTCGGCGCTCATGTTCGAGTTCGCCGCGTTGCTGTTTCCCGCATTAGTGTTATCACCACCGGCGCATCCAGCGGCCAAAATTGATAGAGCCAGTGCACACAGGCTCGCTGTTAAACGTTTTCCCACTTTTATCTTCCCTCCATTTTAAGCAAAGTTATCTTTAACTACCGCTCGCTAAGCGCAACCGACGTGCCATGCGCGCTTTCGCCGTTTCACGAACAGTTTCTTGGCAAAAGACGCTCACAGCCCGTGCGCGCCGCGCTTGTGTGTACGATGGAGATGCAGCGCGTCCTCTATCCATACTTGTATTGATACTTGAGATTGCAGACTTCGTCACATAACATAGACGACTGCTTGCCGCGAGCAGTCGCTTCCCCGGCTCTGGTCAACCGCTTCCTCGATCTATCGTCGAGAACAGCCGCTTTCTTAATCAGCCGCGCGCTTGATCTTCTCCATCAAATACCACGACATATAACCCGCGTATTTTTCCTGTAAATCCGTCCGACGCCAATCTTGTCCCGTGACGATCTTCCGGCAGGTAGCAGCGCCGCAGCGACACTCCATGCGGTAAGTATCGTCGTCCGTCGTCGCCCAGTCGTGCGTCAACTCTTCCCCCGCCGCGATGTCGCGCATGGCGACGAAGACGATCTGCCCGCGCACGCCGATGTTCGGCTCGCACGAGTGATTGCTGAAGATCATGCTGCCTTCGCGTTCGTCCTCTGTGAGCGGGCCGATGAAGAGGTCTTCGCCGATCTGAATTTCTGCGGGACCGAGCGCGGGTTCGACTTCCCAGAGCGTGCGGCGGTCGAAGATGTGACCGCCTTTCACCGCGACGATCTCGTCTTTCGCGAACGCTTCGACCGCGAACAAACCGCGCCCTTGAATTTCGCTCTCGCGCACGGCGGCCTTCGGTGAAATGTAAGACAAGTTCGGCATGAAGAAAGAGTTGAACTAACTTTTGTGAACTAACTTTTGTGAACTAACTTTTATCGTCGTCGCTTTTGAAACGCGCTTCCGTCAAGTCGCCGCGTCGCGTCCCATGCGTGAGCGTCAACTGCGGGTAGGAACGCGGCTCCGCTTCCGTCGCGGCGAGTTCGAGCAATTGCTCTGCCTCCAGGATCAACTCCTCCGCGCCTTCGATCTCTACGAACAGGCCGAACGGCAACTCGTCAATCACCACCTCGACGCCCGCCACGAGCCACGTCTCCCTGCGCTTCTCATAGACGGCGGCGGGCGTGTAGCCGAGCGCGTCGAGTATCGCGGCGAGCGCGTCGGCGTCCGCCACCGCCGTCTCGTCTTCGCGCCGCCGTTTGATGCCGCCTGATCCGGCCATGCTCTCCTTGAACGTGAAGACCGCGCGCCCGTTCACGCGACGCAAGCGCAACACGCGGTTGCCGCGCTCAAGCCCCGGTCCCATGTACAAAGTGTTCTCCTCGAATTCTTCGCCGCGCTCCTCCGCCCCCAACGCGCGCAGACGCTCGCGCAGACGCAACGCCGCGCCGTCGCCCTCAAGGCGGTACTTCTTCTCGATCTCAGTAGCCATATAAAAACTTGTCCGTAGTCAGTTGTCCGTGGTCAGTTGTTTAACTTTTAGTTTTTTACCCGCTATCACTCGCCGCCAACTTTAGCAACAAACTCACGAACCACAAACAACGGACAACTGACTACGGACCACTGACCACATTTAAGTCTGCCTGATCCATCGCAGGACTTCCGGGATGCTCGCGCTCTTGCCGTACATCAACATGCCGACGCGGTAGATGCGCGCCGCCGCCCAGACGAAGAGCACGACCGACGCGAGGCCGACGCCGAGCGAGAGCGCGATCTGCCAGAAGGGCGGCGTCTCCGTCACGATCCGCACGAGCATCGTGATCGGCGAGAAGAAGGGCGCGATGGAGACCCAGAAGGCGAACGTCGAATTGGGATTGCGTATGACGGGGAACGCCATGTAGATGCTGATGACGGAGAGAAAAATGAGCGGCATGATCATCTGACCCGCCTCTTTTTCCGTCGTTACCATTGAGCCGACGAGCACGTAGATCGTCGCGTACATCAGGAAGCCGACGACGAAAAACAGGAGCGCGTAGATGAAGAACGACAAAGGCATGCGCGGCAACGCCACGTCCATCCCGCTCGCCGCCATCATCCCGACGCCGTAGAGCGTGAACACGCCGAACAGCACCGCCCAGACCGCGTACTGCGTGATGGCGACGAGCGAGACGCCGACGAGTTTACCCATCATCAGATGAAACGGGCGCACCGACGAAAAGAGCACTTCGGAAACGCGCGTCGTCTTCTCTTCCACCACCGCAGACAGGATGACTTGCCCGTACATCAAAATCCCCATGTAGATGAAGATGCCGACGAACATCGCCAGCCCGAAACTGCTGCCGCCGTCCCCTCGCTCCTCCGCGCCCTCTTTGATCTTGAACTCGGACATGCCCGCCTGGCGGTTCAACTCGCGGACGCGCGCGTTATCTATGTTCGCGTCGCGCATGCGCTGCTCGATGATGGCGCGGTTCAGGCGATCCTGCACCTGCAACTTCGTAATCACGTCGCTCAGATTGCGCGCGTGATATTCCACCTTGCCGTTTTGTTCGAGTATGTCTTTCGGGATGACGAGGTAAACGTCCAACTCGCCGCGCACGCCGCGCCCGTTCAAGTCGGCCTTAACTTCTTCGAGCGTGCGCCCGCCGGTCGCCACCTGCGTCACTTCGTAGTGCGCCTCCAACGCTTCGCCCGCCTTTCGCATCTGCGCTTCGCGGTCGCTCGGCGGCGCGGCGGTTGAGTCGGGCGCGCGCTTCGCATCGTTGCCGCCGCCGTCGCCCCGCCTCAACAAAGACTCGCGGACCGCTTCATACAGCCTTCCAGTTTCGTCAACGACGACAACTTTCGACGCGCCGCCGGTCTTCATCGAGAAGAGCAGACCGGGCACGACTGCGGAACTGACGATGATGAACGGCCCGAGCAGCGTCGTGATGATGAACGACTTGGTGCGCAGGCGATTCCAGTATTCGCGTTTGATGATGACCAGCAGTTTCTTCATGCGCTCTCCCCGACCTTCTGCAGGAAGATGTCGTGCAAACTCGGCTCGACCTGCTCGAAGCGCGTCACGCGCGCGCCCGTCTCTACCAGACGATGCAACAACTCCTGCGCGTCCGCACCGTCGGCCAAAAGCGCTTCGACATAGTCGCCGTAAGGCTTGACGCTTGAGACGAGGCGCGCGTCTTGCAAAGCGCCCTCCGCACCCTCCGCGCGCAACGCGACGGCGCGGCGTCCGAAACTGCTCTTCACCTCGCGCAAACTTCCCTCCAACACTTTGCGCGAGCGATTGATGAGGCAGATGTCATCGCAGAGTTGTTCGGCCTGCGACATCATGTGCGTGGAAAAGATGATCGTGCGGCGCTCGGCTTTGAGTTCGAGCAGCACGTCTTTCAGGAGTTCGGCATTGACGGGGTCGAGGCCGGAGAAGACTTCGTCGAGGATGAGCAGATCGGGCGAGTGCATCACGGTGGCGATGAACTGAATCTTCTGCTGCATGCCCTTGGAGAGTTCGTCCGTTTTGTGCGTCTTCCACTCGGAGAGCTTCAAGCGCGCGAGCCAGCGGTCGAGTTGCGCGTCGGCCTCGCGCGCCGACAGCCCTTTGAGTTCGCCGAAGTAGCGCAACTGCTCGCCTACGCGCATCTTCTTGTAGAGGCCGCGCTCCTCCGGCAAGTAGCCGATGCGATCCTGCAAACGCTCGGACATCCGCTCGCCGAAGAGTTTGATGCTACCGGAATCGGGCGCGAGGATGTTGACGATCATGCGTATGGTCGTCGTCTTGCCCGCGCCGTTCGGCCCGATGAGGCCGAAAATTCGACCGGCGTGAACTTCCAAACTCAGTTCGTCAACCGCCACGAAGTCGTCGAATTTTTTCGAGACGCGTTCAAGCGCGAGGGTCGCGACTTCTTCACTCAAAAGTTTTCCATACCTCCGGCGGACACCCTTAAGATTAAGAGCGCGCGTTCGTCCTCAAGCAATTTCACCGACGGCGTTTAATACGGAACGCGAGCGGCGAAAGTTCTACCCCTACGGCGCGGCGGCTCGCTCTCGCTCTCGCGCCACAGCCGGTGCTATGATGCTTTGCTGTCAACGTCGCTTCAACGCTTCGCGCAGGTCAACGGTAATGCTCTTAAACACCCTTCCCTTCCGGCGCGCTCTGCTCCTGCTCCCGCTCTGCTGCATATCGCTCGCATCAAGCGCGCGTGCGCAACAGCAGACGCCTTCGCCCACGCCCGAACCCGCCGACGAGATCATACGCGTCAATGCGGAACTCGTGCAGACGGACGTGATCGTCTTAGACAAGCAGGGCAAGTTCGTTGACGGACTCCGCCCCGAACAATTCGAGTTGCGCGTGAACGGCAAGCCGCAGTCGATCTCTTTCTTCGAGCGCGTGACCGCCGGAAGTACCAATGAAGACGTGCAACTGGCGGCGGCGCGCGGCAACACGCGCCCCACGCCGAACGTGACTCCGGCAAATAACCCGCGCGTCTCCACCTCGCCCAAGCCGCTCGACCGCGGGCGCGTCATCATCTTCTTCATAGACGATCTGCATCTCTCCGCGGGAAGCCTCGCGCGCACGCGCGCCCTCCTGCTTCGCTACATCGAAGAGCAGATGGGGCAAAACGATCAGGCCGTCGTCGCGACCGCCAGCAACCAACTCGGATTCCTCCAACAACTCTCCGACGACAAGCGCGTGCTGCGCACCGCCGCCTCGCGCCTCAGTTTGCGCGAAGTCGTCGTGCGCGATTTCCAGCGCCCGCAGATGACGGAGCTACAGGCGCTCGTCATCGAACAGAACGATCCGAACGTACTCAACTATTTCGTTGATGCCACGTTGAAAGAGAACCCGACTTTCGGCGACCCGCGAAACGCGCGCGTTTCCGCAGAGTCGCAGGTGCGCCGGCGCGCCTCGCAACTCGTACAGCAAACCGCGTCAGCCGCCGTGAACACGCTCAACAGCCTGCGCAGCCTGATGCGTTCGATGGCGCAGTTGCCGGGGCGCAAACTCGTCTATCTCATTTCAGACGGTTTTCCGGTCGAGTTGCGGCGTTCGGAAATCACAGAAGGTTTGCGGCGCGTGACGGATGCGGCGCTGCGCGCCGGAGTCGTCGTCTATACTCTCGACGCGCGCGGCCTGACGGCTGATATGACAGGGATGCCCGACGTTACGAGCGACGCCGGACCAGACCCCGCCGGCCAACTCGCGATGGGATCGCTCAACGAGACGACGGCGCGTCAGGAGCCTCTGCGCATCATCGCCGCCGACACGGGCGGGCGCGCCCTGCTCAACACCAACGCGCTCGACGACGCGCTCGTCAAATCCATCAAGGAAACTTCCGTCTATTACCTGCTGGCGTGGCGACCCGAAGGGGCGGAGCAGCGCGGCGGGAGGTTTCAACGCCTCGAAGTGAACATAAAGGATCGCGCAGACGTGAGCGTGCTCGTGCAGCGCGGTTTTTACACGACGCCGCCCGCCGAACCTTCGCGCGCGAAGGATACCAAACGACAGACCGACGCGAAGGAAAAGGAGTTGCCCGCCGCCAGGCAGAACAAAGAACTGCTCGCCGCACTCCACTCGCTCTTTCCCAAATCCGCGCTCCCGACCTCGCTCGCGCTCAACTATCTCAACCTGCCGCCGCGCGGTATGATTCTGACCACGACCATACAGGTAGAGCGCGGGGCTACGGCTGCTCCTGCCGGTGCGCCCGCCGGAGACAAAACTCCGCCCGAACAGATCGAAGTCGTCGGCGCGCTCTACGACGAACGCGGCGAACTCAAGAACTCTTTCCAGCGTCGCCTGAACGTTACGCCGAACACACCGGCCACGTCGCCTTACGCGAACCGCGTCATCGTGAGCAGTAATCTGGCCGTCACGCCGGGCATCTATCAAGTGCGCATCGCCGCGCGCGATCCTCTGAGCGGGCGCACGGGCAGCGCGGCGCAATGGATAGAAATTCCGGACCTCGCCAAAGGCAAGCTCTCGCTGAGCAGCGTCTTCATCGGCGAGCAGACGAGCACGGAGATCGTGCCCGCGAAGGACGCGCCGGAGGATGCGCTCCCCGTGGTCATCAGCGTTGATGGGCGTCTCGCGCGCACCTCGCGCATGCGCTTCTTCATCTACGTCTACAACGCGGCGCGCGCCCTCGCAGCGAACGCGCCCGACGTAGCCTTGCAGGTGCAAGTGTTTCGCGACGGGCAACCCGTCATCACCTCGCCCTTACGCAAACTCGAAACCGAAGGCATGACCGATCTCACGAGCCTTCCCTACGCCGCCGAACTCCCCCTGAACGGTCTCGCCTCCGGTCGCTACGCCCTCCAAATCACGGCCATCGACCGCGTCTCGAAAAC
>DATHBB010000106.1:0-6715 GCA_035296385.1 Pyrinomonadaceae bacterium
GGGCAGCCATGTGGCTGCCCCTAAGTTATTGTAAGTAATGGTGCACCCGGCAAGATTCGAACTTGCGACCCCATGATTCGTAGTCATGTACTCTATCCAGCTGAGCTACGGGTGCATATGGGGTTCTAACGTTCGGGTCGAATATACGGAATGGCTCTCGCGGGTGTCAAGCGAGCGTTAAGCGGGCTTGAGAGGGGCGCGGCGGGCGCGACTCCGCGTTTCGTGTGAGCCTCAACGCGCGTAGTAGCCGGGGCGCGTGCGTGCGATCAGTTCGGGGCGCGCGACCTGAATTTGGATGGCGCGCCACTTGCCGTCGCGCGGGCGCGAACCGGCGGATTGATAGGCGATGGTGTAGAGCGTGCGCATCTCTGCGGCGACTTCGGCGTAGATGCGCGCCATGTCTTCGAGGCGGTTGATCTCGTGGAGTCGCCCGCCGGTGCGCGCGGCGAGCGTGTCGAGACGCACGCGCGCGGAGGCGTAGATGGCCGCCTGCTGCGGCGTGGGTTCGGTGAGCCGCTTGATATCTTCGGGGGGCGTGCCCTTGTTCGGCGTGATGCTCAAGGTGGCACGATCCGCGAGCCGCTTGATGTTGCCGGAGGGAAGTGCGAGCGGGTAGATCGTGACGCCCTGCGCGTCCGCCGCGTTGAGCACGGAGGCGAGCGTCTGGTTCGCGTCGGGCTTGATGGCACTTATCGCTTCCTCGGCGGTCTTCGCGGTGATGGTCGCCGCGCGATCCTCTCTGCGCACGTCGCTGTCTATGCCGTCGGTGAGGACGACGATGGCTTTACGGCGCGCGCCTTCGTTCCTGAGCGCGTCGAGCGAGTGGCGCAAGGCTTTGTAGAGGTTGGTGTCGCCGCCGCCGTGCGCGCGGTTGATGGCGAAGGCGATCTTCTGGCGGTCGTTGGTGAAACTCGTGAGCGTGTCGATGTGGTCAACCGGCTTGACGGTCCTCTTCTGCTCCTTCATCTCCGTCCAGAAGGAGACGACCGAGACGCGGTCGGCGGGCGAGAGCGCGTCTATGAAACGCATGGCCGCCTGTTTGAGTTGCGTGCGAAAGCTCAGGGTCGAGCCTGACATGTCGAGCAGAAGGACGAGGCTGAAAGGCTGTTCGGTCGTCTCGAAGTTGAGGATGGTCTGCGGCACGCCGTCCTCGAAGACGGAGAAGTCCGTGCGCGACAGGTTGGTGACGGCGCGCCCCCTGCTGTCCGCGACGCCGACGTTCAAGCGTATGAGGTTGGCTTCGACTGTGATCTTATCGTCGTCCGGTTGCTGCGCGCGCGCGACGGGCGCGGCGGCGAACGCGCAAAGGAGCAGTGCGACGAAGGCGCAAGAGATGTTTTGAACGCGGGGACGAGAGAAAAAACGTTGCTGAGTCATCGCTTCTAAGATCGCACGGGGCGGAAATATTTCTAACGTTTATTTCGACGTTTGCCAGTATGCAAAGGCGCGCGCCCGTTTGCAAGCGGCGCATAAGGCGCACGCTCCGGCGCGAAGCGCACGCGCCGCAGACGGCAGGAATTCGTCGTTAAAATGGCAAACGAGTCTCGCATGCGAACCGCGTCGGATTCACGTGCGAGACTCGTTTGGTGCTTGAAGCGACAGGCGCGTTGCTTGACGCGCAAAGACGCTCTTGAGGGGCGCGTCCGTCCGGCGTGCGACGGTGCGGACGCGTGCGGCGCAGGGCTTTAGCTGACGGCCTTGAGCGTGCGGCGTCGCGTGCGGCGCGGCGGCGCAGCAGAAGAGGCGGCGGCGATGTTCGTCGTCGCCGCAGTCGCCTCGTCGAGTTCGTCAAACGCTTCTTGCGCGGTCGCGGGCTTGGCAGACGTGCGGCGCGTGCGTCGCGCGACGGCGCGCTCCTCTTCGACTTCGGCGAGCCGTCGCGCGCGCTCGATGCGCTTGCGCGGCACGAGTTGGAATTTGAGTTCCATCTCCTGCGCCACTTTGTAAATCGTCTGCGGTTTCGTCCCGCGCGCGGCGCGGCGCAAAACTTCCTCTTGCCCCAACAACTCCGCGCGCCCGTCCTTGTCAATCCAAATGTATGTGGCTTCGGCCATCTCTTGCTTAACCTCCAAACGTATCAACTCGCGCATGTCAACGGCGGTCGCAATGGGCTTCAACGACTGCACGACCGGCAACACGCGCGAGGCGGCGACGGCAGGCGCGGGTTTATCCTGTGCCGCACGCCGACCGGCGTAATAATCACCGACGAGCGCGTCCACCACTTCCCGGTGCTCGTCGTAAAAGAGCGCGAAATCCTGACAGCGCGTGCGGTAGATGCAGTTGACCGAACACACGAGCGCGTCTTTGAAGTGCGCGTAGCGATTGCAATAAAGTTTCAAACCCATCGGCGTAAACCAAACGAAATTGTGGCGGGAGAACGACGGCGACGAGGACGCACACCGAAGCACGCCTCTCTCTACAGGCATTCTCTGATCGTTCGGGAGTGGACATGGACTATATCACGTTTGTGTTGCACATGCAACGCTCGCCAGCGCGTGAAACGACGCGAGGAAGAGGTAAAAGCATGACGGCGACGAAAAAATCTTACGCGGCCTCGTTCGATTCGACGTATAATCCGCCTCCCCAACGACAGGCGAATCGGCGGCCTTTCTTCTCGAACCGGAGAAGTACGCGCCCGATCTCTTTCGAGCGACGCGCCCTAAACTCACGACCAACGCAGCGGCGCGTTCTCACACATACACGCGTGGGGATTTCCGGAAATATGTACAGGCCAAACTTTTGCGCGGAGTGCGGCGAGCGCATCACGCGCCTGCGCTGGCGCGCCTGGACGAGCCGCCGTTTTTGCGACGGGTGTGACCGCAAGAAATTTCGACGCGGGCGCATCGTGTGGCCGCTCGCGGCGTGCGCGGCGCTCCTGGGCTTGGGCTACGTCGGCGGTCGCGCCGTCCGTCCCGCCGCGCCGCCGCTCCTGATCGAACGCGGCGCGTCGAACTTCGTGCCGCGCGCGTCCCCAATCGCGGCGGCGTCGGGCACGGCGTCCGACGTGACGAACAATGCGACGAACAACGCGACGAACGACGCGACGAACGCGCGCGACCGAAACGCATCTGCCTACGGCGCGGACGGCACGGAGGCGGAACGCCCTACAGACCCCGCCGAAGTCGTCTCCATCTGCGGCGCGCGCACGAAGCGCGGCACGCCCTGTTCGCGACGCGTGCGCGGCACGGGTCGCTGCTGGCAGCACAGGGGCAAGGCCGCCATGCTGCCCGCCGCGAAGTTGATAGTGCGCGATTAGCGCGAAGTTGATGGTGCGCGATTAGCGGCTTCGGCGGCGCGCGAAAAAACTTTTCTCGCCGCGTGCCCGTAATATTTGGCGTTTGCGGAGCGTTTAATTACAATGCACGGGCTAATCCTGCTAAGAGCGTCCTCTTTAGGGCGCGAAAAGAATTTCCTGTCCGAATAAAGTCTCAAAATCGTCGCTGCACGGCAAAGCAGCCTGTCGTGTCGTCGCCTGAAGCGTGCGGCCTTAACTCTCAAACTGTCTGGGAAAAATGATGAAGAAAATTTACCTTCTCGCAATCGGTTTTCTGTTCGTCTCCTCCTACGCCGTCGCGGCGAAAGAGGCGCGGCTCGTGCGCTACCCGCATTACCATCAGGGGCGCGTCGCGTTCGGCTATTTGGGCGACATCTGGACGGCGGACGAGACGGGGCAGAACGTACAGCGTCTCACCGTGCACAAGGCGCGCGACGTGTACCCGCGCTTCTCGCCCGACGGTAAGTGGATCGCTTTTTCGAGCGACCGCAACGGCAACCTCGACGTGTACGTCATGCCCGCCGCGGGCGGCACGGTGAAGCAGTTGACCTCGCACTCGGCGGACGATTCCGTCCTGAACTGGACGCCCGACGGGCGCAGCATCCTCTTCTCCTCGAATCGCGGCGAAGACTTCGCGGCGCGGCTCTACACCGTCTCGACCGACGGCGGGATGCCACGCAATGCGGGCGTTGACATGGGCGTGCAAGGCTCTTACTCGCCCGACGGTCGCCGCATCGCCTACAACCAGAAGGCGCAAGCCTACTGGCGCAAATTCTATCGCGGCTCGATGCAGTCGGACGTGATGGTGATGGACGCGTCAACGAAAAAATTCACGAACCTGACGGACTTTGAAGGACTCGATTCGTGGCCGATGTGGGCGCGCGACGGCCAAATCTATTTCGTCTCCGACCGCGAAGGCGGCGGGCTGACGAACATCTGGCGCGTCCCGGAGACGGGCGGCAAGGCCGTGCAAGTGACGACGTTCAAAACGGGCGACGTGCGCTGGCCTGCCATCAGCGCCGACGGCAAAACCATCGTCTTCGAGCACGACTTCGGCATACAGAAACTCGACGTAGCCAGCAAGCGGACGACGCCCATCTCGCTCGACATCGCCGCCGAGACGCAGGAGAGCTTGAGCGAGGTGCGCGACTACGCTTCGCAGGTTGACGACTACGGCTTAGCGCCAAACTCGCGCCGCATCGTCTTCTCCACACACGGCGAGATTTTCACCGCGCCCGTCGAAGAAGGCGACTTGCGCCAACTCACGGACAGCCCGTTTCGCGACCGCAACGTTGAGTATTCGCCCGACGCCAAGTGGATCGCCTTCGTCTCCGACCGCAGCGGGCGCGAGGAACTCTATACAATCGCCGCAGACGGCGCGGGCGAAGCGCAGAAACTGACAGACCTCGACGAGCTGAAGTTCGGCTACACGTGGTCGCCCGATTCCACGCAGATCGCCTACACGGCTTCGGACAACAAACTTCGCGTCGTCACGGTGGCGAGCAAAGAGTCGAAGGAGATCAGCGCGTCGCGCTACGGCCAGATCAGCGCGCCCTCCTGGTCGCCCGACGGCAAGTGGCTCGCTTACTCGAAGCCCGACTTCACGCGCACGACCGACATCTTCATCGCGCCGTCCTCCGGCGGCGAAGAACGCAAAGCGACCTTCGATCCCTTCACCGACACGGGCGCGCGCTTTTCGCCCGACGGCAAAAAACTCTACTTCCAGCGCGTCGAGCAGAGCAGCTTCAGTTCGCTCACCGCCGTGCACGTCTATTCGATGACGCTCGAAAAACTCGAACGCGACCCCGACGATCCCGAAGAACGCGCCGAGCAGGAGGCCGCGCAACAACCTTCCGGCGAAGCCGGTAGCGGCGCGGGTGCGGGCGGCGCAGGAGCAAGCGGCGCGGCGGGCGGCGCGGCGCGACCGAAGCCTACGCCGAAGCCCGTGCAGATCGATTGGGCGGGTCTCAAACGGCGCACGCGCCAGTTGACGCGCATGCCTTTCGCCGTCACGAGCTTCACCGTGTCGCCCGACAGCAAATCCATCGTCTTCCTGACAAGTGAGCCTTCGGGCGCAGCGGCCAGCATCCCCGTCATCTATTCGATACAGGAAGACGGCAAACGACTCACGCGCATCACCGCGGGCACGCCGCCGACGGACGGCGCGGGCGGCGGTGGCGGCGCGGGCGGCTTCGGCGGCGTCTCGAACCTCAACGTCTCGCGCGACAACCGCACGCTCTTTTTCCAGGAAGGACAGTACGTTTATTCCGTCCCGATGCCGCCGCCCGTTCCGCCGGGCGCGTCTGCCGCGAGCGCGCCGCCCGCGACCACAGCCACAGCCGCGCAGCGTCGCCGCATCAACTTCACCGCGAAGGTCAGGATTGATCGTCCCGCCGAGTGGGCGGAGATGTTCGACGACGCATGGCGCACGATGAAGTACCGCTTCTACGACGTGAAGATGCACGGCACGAACTGGGACGCGATGCGTGCCAAGTATCGCCCGCTCGTCGAATACGTCGGCGACCGACAGGAACTCTTGAACATCGTCAACGAGATGATCGGCGAACTCAATGCCTCGCACACGGGAGCCGCACCGCCGCCGGGCGGAAGCCAACCGGGCGCGGCGCAGACCGGACACCTCGGCCTCGAACTCGAAGCCGACGAGGCGGCGGGTCGTTATCGCGTCAAGCACATCTACGAAGACGGCCCTTCGGACAAGGATTGGGTCAAGGTCGCGGTCGGCGATTACCTGATCGCGATTGACGGCAAACCCGTGCGCGCGGGCGACGAATACTGGCAGCACTTGAACTATCGTCTCAACCGCAAAGTCGCCGTCACCTTCAACAACAAGGCGACGGAAGAGGGCGCCTGGCGCACGCGTATCGAGCCGACCTCGATGGGCAACTACGGCCAACTCCGCTACGAGCGCTGGGTCAAGGAGCGGCGCGACACGGTGACGAAACTCTCGAACGGTCGCGTCGGCTACATACACATACAGGCGATGAACCAGCCGAGCCTTCGCAAGTTCGAGAAGGAACTGCGCGAGTACCGCGACAAGGAGGCAATGGTCATAGACCAGCGCTGGAACGGCGGCGGCAACATCGAACAGGAGTTGCTCGGCATACTCGTCCAGCGCCAGTATCAGGTCTGGCAACCGCGCGGCACGGAGCCGACGACGCGACCGCTCGCGGGCTTCTTCGGCCCCAAAGTGGTCCTGCAAAACTGGCGTTCGGCCTCGAACGCGGAGATGTTTCCGGCGGGCTTCCGCGCGCTGGGCTTAGGCAAAGTGATCGGCACGCCGACGATGGGCGCGGTCATCGGCACGGGCAGTTATTCCCTGATCGACGGCTCGACCGTCCGCACACCCGGCGTCGGCGTCTATCTCGCCGACAAGCAGCAAACCAACATGGAGAACACGGGCGTCCGCCCCGACATCCTCGT
>DATHBB010000107.1:0-19788 GCA_035296385.1 Pyrinomonadaceae bacterium
CGCAAACGCAGCGTCACCCCCAGCAACAACTCGCCGTCTCGAAAAGACGTGTGGCGATAGTTCCATTCGATCTCGCTGCCCTTCACTTCGACCACGCGCCCGCCGCGCGCCACGCGCACCGTCTCCACGACGTTCCCGATCTCGTGCCCAAACGCGCCCGCGTTCATCCAGAGCGCGCCGCCGACCGTGCCCGGAATGCCGCCCAGGCCCTCGATGCCCGCCAGGCCCCGCCGCGCCGCGTCCACACACAGGCGCGGCAGCGAATAACCCGCGCTCACGCTCACGCGCTCGCCGTCGAAGAACGCCGTGCCCTTCACCTCGCGCATGCTCAAGACGACGTAGTGATGCTCCTCGTCGTCCGCAAGTACGTTGCTGCCAGCGCCGAGCACGCGCCACGCGACGCCAGCCGCGTCCAACTCGCCGGCCAACTCCGCCGCGCGCTCCTCCGTCTCCGGCGCGAAGACCCAATCAATCGCGCCGCCGACGCGCAAACTCGTCAACTCCGCAAAACGCCGCCCGCGCTCCGCACGCACGCCCACGCGCGCCGCGATCTCTTCAATCACCGCGTCGCGCTCATTGAGGCTTAAAGTGCTGTGCGTCATCGTCGTCATATTTGAAACTCTAAAGGCCGAAACGCCGAACGATGAATCGAAGTCGCTCTTCGAACGACTCTCCAACTATCGCCCTCCGTTCGTCGTCCCGCCTTCCGCGCTCAGCCTTCCGATCAACTCCTCGCCCGCGCGCGAGACGTTGCCCGCGCCGAGCGTGATCACCATGTCGCCGCTGTGCGCTTCGCTCAAAAGCGCCTTCACCGCCGTCTCCAGAGAGCCGACGTAAAAAGTGTTCTTGTGCCCGTAGCGTTTGACGGCATCCACGAGCGCCTCAGCCGTCACGCCCGGAATCGGGTCTTCGCTCGCCGCGTAGATGTCCGTGACCAGCAGCACGTCGGCGTTGTTGAACGAGCGCGCGAACTCGTCCATCTGATCCTGCGTGCGCGTGTAGCGGTGCGGCTGAAAGAGCACGACCATGCGGCGACCCGACGATCCGATCTTGGCAGCGGCGAGCGTCGCGCGAATCTCCGTCGGGTGATGCCCGTAGTCGTCAACGACGAGCACGCCGCGCTCCTCGCCCTTGAATTGAAAGCGGCGGTTGACGCCCGTGTACGCCCCCAAACCCTCGACCGTCTTCTCGAAAGGCACTTCCAGTTCGAAGCTGATCGCGATGGCCGCGAGCGCGTTATAGACGTTGTGCAAACCCGGCACGCGCATCTCGACTTCGCCCATCACCTCTTGCCCGCGCCACACCGTGAAGCGCGAGCCGAACGGAATGTCAAACTTGATGCCGTGCGCCGAAACGTCGGCCTGCGCGCTCAAGCCGTAGGTGATGCGGCGGCGCTTGACGTGCGGGATGACCGCCTGCACATACGGATCGTCGAGACACAACACGGACGCGCCGTAGAACGGCACTTTGTTGACGAAGCGTATGAAGCAATCCTGCATGTCTTCCATATCGCGGTAGTAGTCCATGTGCTCGCGGTCGATGTTCGTCACGACCGTGAAAGTCGGCGCGAGCATCAGAAACGACCTGTCGCTCTCGTCCGCCTCTACCACCATCAAATCGCTCTTGCCCAGACGCGCGTTCGACCCGAACGCCCCGACCACGCCGCCGACGACGACTGTCGGATCGAGTCCCGCCGCGCCCAGCACCATCCCGATCATAGAGGTGGTCGTCGTCTTGCCGTGCGAGCCTGCGACGGCGACCGTGTCGCGCTTGAGCCGCATCAACTCGGCCAGCATCTCCGCCCGCGCGATGACCGGAATCGAACGCTCGCGCGCCTCTATCAACTCCGGATTGTTGTCGCGCACGGCGGTCGAGCGAACCACCACTTGCGCGTCGCCCACGTTCTCCGCGCGGTGTCCCTCGTTAACAGTCACGCCCAACTCTTCCAAACGCTCCGTCACGCTCGAACGCTTCATGTCCGAACCCGACACGTTGAATCCGAGGTTGCACAAAACCTCCGCGATGCCCGACATGCCGATGCCGCCGACGCCGACGAGATGAACGTGTTGAATGCGATGAAACATTTGTCAGTAGTCAGTTGTCCGTTGTTCTTTGTCTGTCGTCAGTTGTTCAACTCCGTCTTTAGCAACTCATTTGGGGAGCCACATGCAACGGACATCTGACTACTGACCACGGACAGCCACCAGCTTTTCAATCAACTCAACGGTCGCGCCCGCCGCGTTCGGTCGTGCCATTTTGCGGCTGGCCTGTTCGCGGCGCGTGATCTCTGCCGGGTCGTTTACAAGCGCGGCGATCTCTCGCGCCAGCGTCTCGCCCGTCAGTTCGTCTTGCAGGATCATGCGGGCGGCGTTCGACTCCTGCATCACTTCGGCGTTGCGGCGCTGTTCGAGTTGGCCGGGGAGCGGGACCATGATCGCGGTCTTGCCCGCAGCCATGAGTTCCGCCGCCGATGTCGCTCCGGCGCGCGAGACGATGAGGTCAGCTTTCGTAAACTCTCCGACCATGTCGTCTATGTACTCCTTAATCTCCGCGCGTTCAGCCCAACCCGCCTGCTCGTATCCTTCGCGCACCGTCTCGAAATCCAGCTTCCCCGTCTGGTGCGTGATGTGGAGCACGTCGCGGTAATCATTGAGGTGCGGAAGCGCGGCGACCATCGCGTTGCTCACCGCACGCGCGCCCTGCGAGCCGCCGAAGAGCAGCAAAGAAAAACGCGAAGGGTCGCGCATTTTTACCGGAATGTCAAAGAACTCGCGGCGGACGGGATTTCCGGTCACAATCGCCTTGCCGCGAAAGTATGGAAGCGTCGCCTCGAACGAGACGGTCGCCGCGCGTACGAAGCGCGCGAGCCTGCGGTTCGTGAAACCGGGCACGGCGTTCGACTCCATTACGAGCGTCGGGACGCGCATCAACGCCGCCGTCAACAACACCGAACCCGTCACATAACCGCCCGCGCCGACCACGATGTCCGGTCGAAACTCGCGTATCAAACGTCGCGCCGCCACGAAACTCTTAGGCAGCAGCCACAAGCCGCGTAGTCGCGCGCCGATGCTCATGTTCGTCAGCCCCGCGCTTTCAATGAGCGACAGTTCAAAACCGGCCTGCGGCACGAGCCGCGTCTCCAAACCCCGCGCCGTGCCGACGAAACGCACCGACGAATCCGCGTGTCGGCTCAACAACTCTTTCGCCACCGCGAGCGCCGGATAGATGTGCCCGCCCGTCCCTCCGGCGGCGAACAGAGCGCGCATCGTCAAATCTAACTCCGCCCTTCCGGTCGCCACGTCTGCGTGACGGGCACGCGCTCGCGTCGCGGCGTCGCGACTGGAACACCCGCCTGCTCAAACTCTCTGCGCACGCCCGCGTCGCCCTGCGCCGTTCCCTGCTGCGAGATGTTCAAGAGCACGCCGACGCTCAGGAGCGTCAACATCATCGAGGAACCGCCGTAGGAGATGAACGGCAGCGGGATGCCCTTCGTCGGCACGAGCGACAAGACGACGCTGATGTTAAAGAGCGCCTGCGCCACGATGCCGACCACGATGCCGAGTCCCAACAACATGCCGAAGCGATCCGGCGCACGCCGCGCCGCGCGCACGCCGCGCCACAAAAACAGCCCGAAGACCGCGACGAGCGCCAGCGCGCCGAACAACCCCAACTCCTCGCCTACCACCGCGAAGATGAAGTCCGAATGCGCGAACGGCAAAAACAGCATCTTCTGTTGCCCCTGCGCGAACCCCAGCCCGTTCGTCCCGCCCGACCCGACCGCGATCAAAGATTGCACAACTTGAAAGCCCGTCCCCTGCGCGTCGGCCCAGGGGTCCAGAAACGCCGTTACGCGCCCCAGCCGCCACGGGAACAGCATGATCATAAACACGATGCCGACCACGCCGACCGCGCCGACCGCGCCCAGATACAGAAGCCTCACGCCCGCCGCGAACAGCAGCACGACGCAGATGACGCCGAGCATCATCGCCGTCCCCAAATCCGGTTCAGCCGCGACGAGCACCACGAACAATCCGGTCATCGCGACGCACGGCACGAAAGTTTTCCAGAGCGCGTTTTCTTCGCCCGCGCGTCGTTCGAGAAAGCGCGCGAGAAAGATCGTCAGGGCGAGTTTCGACAATTCCGACGGTTGCAGCCTGAAGCCGCCCGGCAACCTGATCCAACGGTGCGCGCCGTTGATGCGCGGAAACGCGAACACGGCGATGAGCAGCACGACCGTTCCCGCAATCAGCCCCGCGACGACGCGGCGATCTCTGAGCCACCCGTAATCGAAGTGCATCGCCGCCATCATCGCCAGCAGGCCCGCCACCGTCCACACCGCTTGCTTTTTGACGTAGTGATACTGCGTGCCGTTTTCGGCGAACGCCAGATCAGCCGACGCGCTGTAGACCATCACGACGCCGAACAGCGCCAGCGCCACCGTCGCCGCAAACAACCACTCGTCAGCCTGTAACTTTCTAGCCATAACAAATTAACGATGAACGCGGAACAATGAACGATGAATTAAGAGACAACTGCTTTTTGCTTTTCACTCATCGTTCCGCGTTCATCGTTCATCATTTCGTTGACCGCTTCCTTAAACACTCTGCCCCGGTGCTCGAAACTGTCGAACATGTCCCAACTGGCGCACGCGGGCGCGAGCAGCACCACGTCGCCCTCGCGCGCAACGTCTGCCGCTTGCCGCACGGCCTCGCGCATATCTTTCACGCGCATGACGCGCGCGTGCGCTTCCAACTCCCGCTCGATGCGCTCCGCGTCTTCGCCGAGCACGACGAGCGCGCGGCATTTGCGCTCGACGAGCGGCGCGAGCGGCGCGTAGGGAGCGTTCTTGCCGCGCCCGCCGAGAATCAAGACGATCTGCCCGGCGTGTTCCGCAAACGCTTCGAGCGCCTTCAACGCGGCGTCAACGTTCGTCGCCTTCGAGTCGTTGTAAAACTCTACGCCGCCGATCTCGGCGACGCGTTCCAGACGGTGTTCGACGGGACGAAAGTTTCGCACCGTCTCGCGCATCGAATCCGGCGACGCGCCGCACGCCAGCCCGCACGCGAGCGCCGCCAGCACGTTCTGCACGTTATGAAGGCCGCGCAATTGCATCCCGTCGCGCGCGAGCAGCACACGCTCGCCCTCGCGCGTGCGCGAAACCAGCTCGCGACCGCCGCGCAAAAACAGTCCCTCTTCGAGTTCGCGCTCGACGCTGAACATCGTGACGTGCGCGCGCAAGCCCGACGCCCACGAAGCCACGATGTCATCGTCCGCATTCAGGATCGCCACGTCCTCCGCCGTCTGGTTGCGAAAGATGCGGTGCTTGGCCGCGCCGTAGTCGGTCAGAGTCTCGTAGCGATCCATGTGGTCGGGCATCAGGTTCAACACGGCGGCGACCGAAGGATGAAAATCAACAATCGTCTCAAGCTGATAACTCGACACTTCCGCGACCGTCCAACCGTCGTCGCGCGACGACTCGATGAGCGAGATGAGCGGCGTTCCGATGTTGCCGCCGACCTGCACGGGCAGCCCCGCGCCGCGCAGTAACTCCGCGACGAGCGCCGTCGTCGTCGTCTTCCCGTTCGTGCCCGTGATGGCGACGATGCGCCCGCGAAGGAACCGCGAGGCGAGTTCGACTTCGCCTATCACCTCCGCGCCCGCGCGCTCCATGTAGCGCACCGGAATATTTTTCGACGGCACGCCGGGACTCACCACCACAAGCTCGATCTGATCCATCAACCACATCGGCACGTCGCCCGCGAGAAGGCCGACTCCCTCAGCCTTCAACGCACGCGCCTCCTCAGTCCACTCCTCAATCGCCTTGCGATCATTGAGCGCGACAATCGCCCCGCGCGCCGCGAGAAATCGCGCCGCCGCCACGCCGCTCCGCGCCGCGCCGATTATCAAAACTTTTTTGCCGCTCAGTTCCACAATTAAAAGCTGTCCGTTGTCTGTTGTCCGTTGTCAGTTGTTTTCGTCTGTCGTCAGTTGTGCAATTCCATCTTTAGCCACTAGCTTTGAAAGCCACATGCAACGGACAACGGACAACGGACAACGGACGTTTTTCTCACCGCAATTTCAACGTCGAGAGACTCAGGAGCGCGAACAGGATCGCGAGAATCAGGAAGCGGAAGACGACCTTCGACTCCTTCCAGCCCTGCATCTCGAAGTGGTGATGCAGCGGCGTCATCTTGAAGAGTCGCCGCCCCGTGCCGGAGTGCCGCTTCGTCATCTTGAAGAAAGAGACTTGCAGCATCACCGAGATCGCTTCGAGGACGAACACGCCGCCGACTAAGACGAGGATGAATTCCTGCTTCGTCAAAATGCCAATCGTGCCGATTGCGCCGCCGATGGCGAGGCTGCCCACGTCGCCCATGAACACGTCCGCAGGCGGCGCGTTGTACCACAAAAAGCCGAGCGACGCGCCCGCCATCGCCCCGCAGAACACCGTGAGTTCGCCCACCTCGCGGCGGTGGTCTATGAACAGTTGCCGCGCCCAGCGCTCGTCGCCGCTGACGTAAGTAAAGGCCGTGAGCGCGACCATCGCGATGAAGGTGACGCTGATGGCGAGTCCGTCCAGGCCGTCCGTCAAGTTCACGGCGTTCGACGCGCCGGTGAGTACGACGATGATGAAGACGAGGTAGAGCCACGGCCCGATGTACGTGATCAGCGAGGTGTCGGTCTGCTTGAAGAACGGGAAGCTGAGGTTCCACGTGTAGTCGGGCGAGAAGAAGTAGAGCGTTGCCCACACCCCTGTGGCGATCAAAAACTGCGCGGCGAGTTTCTGCTTGCCGGTCAACCCCAAACTCTGCCGCTTCGCCACTTTCGCGTAGTCATCCAGGAAGCCGACGACGGCGAACAGCGCGGTCGAGAGCATAATGATCCAGACGTAGAGGTTGGTGAGCCGCGCCCAGAGCAAAGTGGAGATGAGAACCGAGCCGATGATGAGGACGCCGCCCATCGTCGGCGTGCCGCGCTTCGCCATGTGCGCCTGCGGCCCCTCTTCCCTGATCTGCTGCCCGACGTTCATCTCGCGCAGCATCTTGATGACGCGACCGCCGAAGACGAGCGAGATGAGGAGCGCGGTGACGGTGGCGTAGGCCGTGCGGAACGTGACGTACTGGAAGACGTTGAGCGCCCTGATGAAGACCGACTCCGCGTACTGCCCGCCGGAGCGCAAGAAGATCAACTCGTAGAAGATGTAATAGATCATCTTTTTTAAGTGACGAGTGATGAGTGACAAGTGACAAGTAAAAAGCAAATTTGCGTCATCTTTTTACTTGTCACTTGTCACTTGTCACCCGTCACTGTTTTCCTCATATCGTCCGCGCAGCACTTCGATGATCCGCTCCATGTGAACGCCGCGCGAGCCTTTCACCAGCAGCAGATCGCCCGCCCGCACCTCTTCCGACAACGCGGCGGCGGCCTCTTCCGTCGTCGCAAAAAACCGCGCCGCCTCAAGTCCCGCCTCGCGCGCACCCGCGACGAGTTCCGCCGCCAGCCCGCGCACGCCCCACAACACCTCGATGCCCATCCGCGCGATCTCGCGCCCCGCCTCGCGGTGCATCTCCGCGCCCGCCTCGCCCAACTCCAACATCTCGCCCGCCACGACAAACGTGCGCCGCGCGCCGCCCTCGCCCGTGCCTCTCGCTTCCGCAACCGAACGCGCCATGCTCAGGAGCGAGCGCGGGTTCGAGTTGTAGGAATCGTCGATCACGCCGAACCCTCCGGCGAATTCGATCAACACGCCGCGCATCTCCGAAGCCGAAGCGGACGCTAAAGCCCGCGCGATCTCTTCCGGCGCGATCTCGAAACAGGTGGCGACCGCCGAGGCCGCGAGCGCGTTCAAAAGATTATGACGACCGGGCAAACGCAGCGTCGCGTCCGCCTCGCCGAGCGGCGTCCGCAAACGGAAGCGGCTGAGGCCGAAACGCGCGCTTTCGATCTCCGACGCCGACACGTCAGCCGCGTTTTCGATCCCGAAGGTGAGCGCGCGCCCTTTGTGCTTGTCGCGCATCGCGGCGACGCGCGCGTCGTCCGCGTTCAAAATCGCTGTGCCCTCAGGTTTCAAATTCTCGACGAGTTGGGCTTTGCCCGCCGCGATGTGCTCGACGGACTCGAAGAACTCCAAATGCACGGGCGCGACGTTCAACTCGACCGCGATGTCGGGCGGCGCGATTTGCGCGAGCCGCGCTATCTCGCCGAACATTGACTGCCCCATCTCAAGGACGGCCACGTCGAAGTCCGTGGGGCGGGCCCCGCGCGTATCCATCTGCAAGATCGAGAGCGCGAGGCCGAGTTCGTTGTTGAAGTTCTTCTGCGTCTTCAACACGCGCCGGCCCGTCGCCGACAGAACGTGCGCCGTTAAGTCCTTCGCCGTCGTCTTTCCGGCGCTGCCCGTGAGCGCAACGACCTTGCCGCCCCACTGCGAAAGCGCCCCGTGCGCGACTTGCTGCAAAGCCTCTATGCAATCGTCAACCGGCAGGAGACGCGCGCGGAACTCTTGCAGTCCGGCATCGCGTTCGACGCGTTCGCGGCGGGCGACGACCGCCGCCGCGCCGCCCGCGAAAGCGGCGGGGATGAAGCGGTGCGCGTCGTCGAACGTGGTGGCGGTAAAGAAGTGCCGCCGGTAGTCTTCCGCCGAGAGGGCGAAGAATAGTTCGCCCTCCGCGACGGTGCGCGAGTCAATCGAAAAACCCGTCAACTCTTTGTCAAAGAACTCTCGCGCCTCTTCCGCGTCCGCCACGTCGGCACGCATAAATTGAGACGCCGTACGTATGTTCACGCTGCTACTTTTTCCTTTGCGCTTCTTTTTTCTGCACGTCCGGCGGCTTCGTCTGCGCGCTCGCGGTGCGGCTCGATTTTTGCGCGCCGCGCTTGCGCCTCAAACGCTCCCGGCAATCTACGATTCTACGTCTCAGTTCATATTGTTGACTATCTTGCGGGGGAACTGTCATCGGGTCGCTCCGTTACCGATTTTCTTGTTGACGCGGGCGCCGGACGCGCGCCGCGAGCACGTTCGGCGAACGCAATTTTCCGGCCTCAATCGCTTCTTCCGAATTCGACGCGGACGACTTGACCGGACTCGATGCGTGCGCCCGCCACGGGGCTTTGCGAGACGGCGCGGCCTTCGCCGTGCGCTTCGAGTTCGAGTCCGAGTTGGGCGCAGATGCGCGCCGCATCGCGTACGCTGCGACCGCGCACATCCGGCATCAACAGCGCGCGCTCCGCCGCCGCCGCATAGACCACTTCGCCGACGCCGCCCGCGCCGCGCCGCTGCTGTTCGACCACCTGCGGCAACATCATTTGCGACGCAGATGATGACGACGACTGCGACGATTGCGAAGTTTGAGAAGTCGGCTGCGCGGCGTGATGCATCGTCGCCTCGCCGTCTTCGTTCGTGCGCGTGTCTTCCTGCGCGAGATTCCGGTTGCCGCCCTCGGCGGGCGTGATGAAGTCCGTGTCGGGCGCGACATCGAGATAAGGCAGCACGCTCTCGGCGATCTCGCGGAAGATGGGCGCGGCGACGACGCCGCCGTAGTAGCCGCCCACCGGCTCATCTATCACGACGATGATCACGACCGCAGGATTCTCCGCCGGAGCGAAGCCGACGAACGAGGCGACGTATTTCGTCTTCGAGTAGGCGCGCGTCGCGGGGTCGATCTTCTGCGCCGTGCCGGTCTTGCCCGCCGCCGTGTAGCCGTCGAGTTGCGCGGCCTTCGCCGTGCCGTTCAGCGTCACATCCTCAAGCATGGGGCGGAGCGTGCGCGCCGTCTCCGCGCTCACGACGCGGTGCGTCTCCGGCGTCGTGCGTTGAAGAACCTGACCGTTCGCGTCGCGCACTTCGCGTACGAGGTGCGGCGCGACGCGCACGCCGTCGTTGGCAATCGTCGCGAAGGCCGCAGCCATCTGGATCGGCGTGACGCCGACTTCCTGACCCATCGCCACCGAACCCATCGAACTCGGATGCCACTTCTCGGGCTTGCGCACGACGCCGCGCGTCTCGCCCTTCAACTCGATGCCCGTCTTCTGGTTGAAGCCGTAGCGCATCATGTAGTCGTACATGCGCTCTTTGCCGAGCCGCATCCCCAACTTGATCGCCGCGACATTGCTCGACTTCGCCAGCGCCTCCGTGATGGTCAGCGTGCCGTAAGCGTGCGTGTCACGGATGGTGCGACCGAAGAGGTTGATCGATCCCATCTGGCAATCAATCGGATCGTCGGGACGCACGAGTTTCTCTTCGATGGCGGCTGAGTAGGCGACGATCTTGAAGGTCGAACCCGGCTCGTAAATGTTTTGGAGCGCCTGATTCGTGCGCACGTCCGCAGCGATCTTCTTCGCGGTGTTCGGGTCGAAGGTCGGGGCGTTGGCGAGCGCGAGGATTTCGCCCGTCTTCGGTTCGAGGACGAGCACCGTGCCTGACTTGGCGCGCGTTTGCGCGACCGCCGCGAGCAGCACGCGCTCCGCCTGATACTGTATGTTCTGATCAATCGTCAGCACGACCGACTGGCCGGGCTGCGCTTCGACTTCAAAACTCCTGAAGGCCTGTTGTCGCCCGTCGCTGTTGAAGACGGTCTTGCCCGCTTCGCCGCCGAGCGCCGCGTTTTGATAAAGCTCGACGCCGCCCAAGCCCTCGTCGTCCGTCCCGACGTGGCCGAGCACGTGCGCCGCGAGCGCGCCGTTCGGGTAGTAACGCTTCGGCTCTTTGACCGTGCGCACGCCCACGAGTTTCAACTCGTGCACGCGCGCCGCCAGCTCCGGATCAACCTGCCGCGCGAGCCACACGAATTTGCGTTTAGACTTCTGCGCTTCCTCCAGACGCGCACGCAGCGGCGACTCTTCGAGGCCGAGCACGGCGGCAAACTTCTTCGCCGTCTCACGCGCGTCGAAATTTTCGACGGTCGGCTCGGCGGCGAACGAATCCACGTCGAGGCTGCGCGCGAGTTCGCGCCCGTTGCGGTCGAGGATGAGGCCGCGCAGCGCGTTCATCTTCGCGGACTGTTGCTGCTGGCGGCGCGCTTTGTCACTCAAGTAGTCGTGCTGTCCGACTTGCAGATAGACGAGCCGCGCGCCGATGGCGAGCATCCAGAGAACGAGCAGGAAGACGACGATAGAGACGCGTCGGCGCGACGCGTCGGGTCGGTTTCTGAGTTTGGCGTTAGAGCGTTCGGGCATCATGGAAGACAACTTTTTCAAATGATTCCTGCTCTTGTCTCCGTCATTAATATCTGTGACGAAAAAAACTTGCGCCCGTAGAACTTGGAGCCAAAGCGTGAGGGAATTGCTTGACCGTAACGAGGGGAGCGGAGTCGGGGCGTTCCTGCCATTCCAGTCTTTCTATAGATTCAGTGCGACGCGGAACGCGTGCGCGACTTCTTCTTCTTCGGCTCAGTCGTCGCCTTCAACGCTTGCGGCTCCTCAGTCGCGACACGCGTGCGCGCCGCGTTGATCTGCGCAGGGCGCGCGGGCTGCATCCCGATCTCGCGCGCCGCACGATCCAGCGCCGCCGGAGCCGTCGCCATGTTGATCTGCATGATCAATTGCTGTTGCTCCGCGAGCAGTCGCTGACGCTCGCCGCGCAACTTCTCGCTGTCGTAGCCGTAACGCACCGCCGCGAAATGCTGACCGGCGGCGGCGACGAACCCGCAAGCCATCGCCAGACCGCAGACGAGCATGATCAGTTGACGCTTGAGAGCGCGCGTATCGCGCTCGCGTCTGACGCCGCTGTTAAAATTTTGTTGGGGGAATCTTCTCATCGCTGTTTCCATCTCCAAACAAAATGGGGGACGACTGTTTCAGTCCCGACTTGGCCGGGCATCCCTGCCCGGTCTTCTAAAAATTTTTTCAAGTTGCGCTCCGGGAGCGCGCGGCGTCTTCGAGTTTGCGGCAGGCGCGTAGTTTCGCACTGCGCGCGCGCGGGTTCGTGTCCAGTTCCGCTTCGGCGGGGGTAACGGGTCGTCGCGTCAGTATCTCGACGGCGCGGCGCGCGCCGCACGCGCAAACGGGAAGACGACGATCACACTCGCATTGTCCCGCCAGACGGCGCAAACTCCGCTTTACGACACGGTCTTCGAGCGAATGAAAACTGATGACGACCAGACGGCCTGACGGTTGTAAAAGATCAACTGAGGCTTCAAGGAATGCTTCCAGCCCTTCGAGTTCGTGATTGACGGCGATGCGCAGCGCTTGAAACGTGCGCGTCGCCGGATGAATGCGATCCGTGCGCTTGTGTCCGACGGCTCGCGCGACGAGTTCGGCCAGTTCCGTAGTCCTCTCAATCGCACGCCCCTCTTCGCGCCGCTCCACAATCCAACGCGCGATGCGACGCGATTTGCGCTCCTCGCCGTATTCAAAGATGATGCGCGCGATCTCCTCTTCCGGCAGCCGCGCGAGAAGTTCAGCCGCCGTCTCCTCCTCTTCGCCGACAGCGTCCATACGCATGTCGAGCGGCGCGTCGTGGCGAAAACTGAACCCACGTTCGATTGAATCGAACTGAAGCGACGACACGCCGAGGTCTGCCAGCACCCCGCTCACGGACGGTTCGCCCGCGTCTTCGAGCAGCGACGCGATCTCTTTGAAGTTCGCGTGCACGGCGCGGAAGCGTTCGCCGAATCTTGCGAGCCGCGCCGTCGCGAACTGCAACGCCTCGCGGTCTCTGTCAATTCCGATGACCCGCACCTGCGGCGAGGCTTCCAGCAACGCTTCGCTGTGGCCGCCCAGGCCGAGCGTCGCGTCAACGAACAGCCCGCCGCGCTCCGGCGCAAGATACCGAATTGACTCTGCTGGCAACACGGGGCGATGGGGCGCATCCGGCCCCCCACCTGATGCAAACATCACCACCGCCCCGTGAAGTCGTTCAAAGAGCTAAGAAACAGTGACGAGTGACGAGTGACGAGTGACGAGTTAAAGCGAGTGTTATCGGAGCAAGTTTTTGTATTTAACTTGTCACTTGTCACTTGTCACCCGTCACTTTCTCAAATTCCGAGCCGCGCGATAGCGGCCTCGTCCTCTTCCGTGTAGGGGTCTGAGAGCAGGCGTTGCTGGAATCGCTCCAACTCCCAGACCTCCAGATAATTCAAATAACCGAGCACCGCCACGTCGCCCATCACCGCCGCGCTTTTTCGGAGCAGCGGGTGTATGAGCACGCGCCCCTGAGCGTCTATAGTCGTCTGCTGCCCGTAGTAGTTCGTGCGATCCAGAAACTTGCGACGCGCCGGGTCCATCGAGGGCAGCAGGGCGAGCCGCTGTTCGATGTTTTCCCATTCGCCGAGCGGGTAAATGCGCACGCTCTCACCTGTCAAACTCGTCACATAAACTTCCGCCCCCTGCTGTTCCTGTATGTGGCGGCGGAATTGGGTCGGCACTTTGAGTCTCCCTTTGGCATCTATGCGCGCCGTGTAATTTCCTCTTAACATAGGGCTTCGGCGTGTGGCTGGGGCGAGTTATTGCTTAAAAGTTAATGTATAACTTAAACGGTTCGCGCCAAGATGCTCTGGAGAGTCCACTTCTAGCCACTTTCTCCCACTCGCCGCGAATACTACGCCCCATTACCGGACAGTGTCAAGACCAAAAACAATGTCGAACAGATAATTTTAAGCACCATTTCGTGCATTAATCGCGTTCTGAGAGGCAGAATTGCTTAAGCAGGAGGTCGAAATGATGGTCTGCGGCCAGGAGTGCTTAAAATCCCGCCTGTCACTTTCACGCCGCATCCTGTATAGTTGCCCGCCTTTGGCAAACGCATTTACAAATTGATTTCGACACTGCTGCTGCATGAATAGCTTCGGCGGACTCCTCTTTTTCGGCGCGCTCATCGCGCTCGCCAACGTTCTCGGCGGACTGTTGCTCGCGCGCCCGCGCACGACCCTGCGCGACGCGCACATGCTGCGCTACCTCATAGCGCTCGGCGCGGGTTTCATGCTGGCCGCCATCTTTCTGGAGATTTTGCCGGAGGTGGTGCAACTGTGGGGCGCGGGGGAGGCAGAACTCGACCACGCCGTGCTCGGCGCGATGACGCTTTTGCTGACCGGCTACCTACTGATCCATCTTTTTGAACACACCATCGCGCCCCATTTTCATTTCGGCGAGGAGACGCACACCGAAGCCATGCTCCAACCGAAGGCCGCCTACACGGCCATCGCCGGACTCTCCATCCACACGTTTTTCGACGGCGTTTCGGTCGCGGCGGCTTTTCTGGTGAATTTCAAGGCGGGGCTGCTGGTCTTCGTCGCAGTCCTGCTGCACAAAGTTCCGGAAGGATTTACCGCCGCGTCGATCATGCTGGCGTCGGGGCGTTCGTCGCGCCGCGCGATTTTTGCGACGCTCATCATCGGGGCGGCGACGCTCGGCGGCGTGCTCTGCGTGGCGCTCCTGCAAGCGCGCGTGAGCGGGGCGGTGCTCTACGCGCTCCCCTTCTCGGCGGGCGTGACGCTCTACGTCGCGGCGAGCGACCTCATTCCGGAAGTCAATCACATGGAGCGCAAAAACCCGCTCGTCTCCATCGTGGTCTTCGCGGGCGTCGCGCTCTTTTACCTTCTGCACAAATTGATCGAAGGTTGAGCGGAGACGAAAGTTAAGGCGAAAGTTAAAACAGCTCCGTGAACGGGCACGAGGCGAGTTCGTTTGCGCCGTTAGGGCGGCAACGTTCGTTTCCGGCTTTTACCTTTTGCCTCGCGCCTTGTATTATCAGTTCAATCCATGCGAACCCGACGAACATTTCCCGCGCTCTTAGTTTTCGCGCTTCTCTGCCTGTCAGCCGGCACGGCAGGCGTGGCGCGCGCGCAAACCGCCACCTCGCCGCTCCCCGCGCCGACCGGCTACGTCAACGACTACGCCAACGTCATCGAACCGGCGACGGAGGATCGTCTGGAAAACATCCTGACGAACTTAAAAACAAAAGCCGACATCGAGTTTGCGGTCGTGACCGTGCCGACGACGGGCGAGCAGGATATTTTCGACTATTCTCTGGCCGTGGCGCGCGGCTGGGGCATCGGGGCAAAAGAGGACGAAAGCAAAGGTCTGTTGTTGCTCGTGGCGGTCAGCGACCGGAAATACTTCACGCAGATCAGCCGCCATCTTGAGGGCGACATCACCGACAGCCTTTCGGGGCAGATTCAGCGCGCACGACTCGTGCCGCCCTTCAAGCAGGGCGACTACTCGCGGGGCATCTCCGACACGGTCGAGACCTACGTGGCGACGCTCGCCGAGAAGCGCGGCTTCAGTCTGGAAGGCATAGATCAAAGCCGCGCTTATCGTGCGACATCCACCAGGCGTGAGCCGCGCCAGAAGCGCAGCGGTTTCTCCCTGTGCGGCACCGGCCTGATCATTCTGTTCGTGCTCATCTTTCTCCTGTCGAATCGCGGGCGCGGCGGCGGCGGGAGCGGCTGCCTCAGCATGCTTTTGCTCAACTCGCTCCTCAGTAGCGGCGGCGGTCGCGGTTCGAGCGGGTGGGGCGGCGGAAGTTTTGGCGGCGGCGGTGGCGGCGGCGGAGGTGGCTTTGGCGGCTTCGGCGGCGGCGGAAGTTTCGGCGGCGGCGGTTCGGGCGGCAGTTGGTAGATTTGTCCGCTGTCCGTTGTCAGTTGTTCTTTGTTGATAGATTGTTAATTGTTCAATCAAAACTTCAACGGTCAACGTATAAGAGACATGCAACGGACAACTGACTACGGACAACGGACAGCTTTTCGTTTCGAGGAGTGCTGATGGCTAACACGGTAGCGCAAGAGGCTTTTAATCATCTGATCGGCGACCTGCGCGCGACGCACGGCGAGAACCTCGCGTCCGTGGTGCTGTACGGCTCTGCGGCGGCGGGCGATCACATAGATGAGAGTTCCGACTACAACTTGCTAATCGCGCTCGCGCGCATCACGCCCGAAGAGTTGCGGCAGGCGCAAGCGCCTCTGCGCGAGTGGCGGCGGCTGGGTCATCCGCTGCCGGTCTATTTCACGACCGAAGAGTTGCGCGACGCGGCGGACGTGTTCCCGATTGAGTTTCACCAGATGCAGCGAGCGCGCGTCGTGCTCTACGGCAGCGATCCGTTCAACGGCCTCGTAATTCACGATCACAACTTGCGTCACCAGACCGAGTACGAACTGCGCAGCAAGTTGATCCAGTTGCGCAGGCTTTACATCCCCGCGTCGGCTTCAATCGAGAAGTTAACGGATTTGATGGGCGAGAGTTTGACCAGTTTCGCGGTGCTGTTCGCGCCCGCGCTGATGTTGCACGGCGTGAGCGAGCCGCCCGTGTTGAAGCAGGAATGCGTGCGCGCGGCGGTCAGAAAATTTAACCTGGACGGCGCACCCTTCGAGCGCATCTTCGAGATGCGGCGGACGGGCACGCAACCGGCGAGCGACGCGGAGGCACACGAGTTGTTCGCCGCGTATCTGGCGCAGATCGAAATAGTGACAGAGGCAGTTGACGAACTGAGATTAGGCACGGGGAATTAAACGGATCAAAAGTTGCTTGCTTGCGATCCGCGGGCTGTCTATTCTTTGAATTGAACGAGGAGAAAGTAATGAATAAGAGAAGATTTTTGATGTTGGCCTTCGTGGTCTTTGTATCAATGACGGCCAGCGGGTGTGGCTACAATACACTGCAATCGAAACAGCAGAACGTCAGGGCCAAGTGGGCGGGCGTGGAGAACCAGTTGCAGCGGCGCGCGGACTTGATCCCGAACCTCGTCGCGGCGGCTCAGTCGGCGGGCGTGCAGGAGCAGGAAGTGTTCGGGCAGATCGCCGAAGCGCGTTCGCGCCTCTTGAACGCGACAGCCGCGCAGCCGCAGGGCGAGGGCGGCGACAAATCGCCGGAACAGAAGGAAGCGATCATCGCGGCCAACAACAGCTTCGGCGGAACCATCGGGCGCTTGCTCTCGCTGCAAGAAAACTACCCCGTGTTGAAGTCGAACGAGAACTTTTTGAAGTTGCAGGATGAACTGACGGGGACTGAGAATCGTCTCGCAACTTCGCGCAACGATTACACGACCGCCGCGCAGGACTACAACACGACGCGCGGCAGTTTCCCGACCGTCATCGCGGCCAAGCTCTACGGCTTCAAAGAAGAGCCTTACTTCAAGGCCGAAGAGGGCGCGCGCCAGGCCCCGCGCTTCGACCCGAACACGATGCGTCGCGATCAGGGCAACAGTCAGGGCAACAAGTAAACGCGAGTCAAAGGCGCTAACGCCTTTCAAAGCGCTTCAACTAAACAAGCGGAGGCCGCTTTCATAATTGAAAGCGGCCTCCGCTTTTCTTTTGCGTTACAAGCGAAACTCGAACGCGCTCGCCCCCGTCATTTAGAAGCCACGCGCGCTGCACATGCCGCAGTGATCGCAAGGCTTCCCGCCCGGCTCGACGTTGCAAACCTTCTCGCGCTCGAAGAACTCGACCAACTCCGAGACCGCTTCGTCGATGCCGAAACGCTCCTCGCTCGGATGCACCGCCGGAACATACGTCCCGCTCAACCACTGTCGCGGCTGTGCGTTCGCTGCCGGCGAAGAAGTGGCGCGATCATTTTGCGGCGAACGATTTTGAGATGACTGCTGGCCGCGCGTGTCGTCCGTCGGGCGCGCTTGCGTGCGCGTGTTCGAGCGCGAAGATTTGTTGTCGGCGGAGACGTGCGATTCGATCTGCGTGAGTCGCTGCCCGATCTCAGAGAGTCCGGCGCGGAGCGCGGCGAGTTCGTCGCCGACGCTTGCGGTCGTGGCGGCGTCGCCGTTTCGCGCGTGCGTCGCGGGCGCGTCCGGCGCATCGTCTTTCGCCAGACGACTCGCGATGCGTTCGGCCAGCGTGCGAACCGGGTCTTGCTCTCTCGCGCTCAACTCCTCACTCCTTTGCTTTCATCCGCCAGCAAATCTATGTAATCCACAACGCCGACGATGGCCGAATCGATGGCCGCGCCCGCCTCTTTCGTCGCCGCGGTTGAAGCGCCCCAACCCTCCTGCACGACGAGCACCGTGTCGCCGATGCCGGAATCAACCGAATCGAGCGCGATCAAGGTCGCTCCCGTCTCCTCGCCTTCGAGGCTGATGGGCTGGCATAACATCACGCGCGCGTTCGCATAACGCTCGTTCTTCTGCGTCGCCACCACGTTCCCGATCACGCGCGCTAAAATCATCCTCTACCTGAGCGTCCTCCGCCGTCGCTGACGTGTGCGTCCGAATCGACGATGGCGATGATGGTGCAGTCGGTCGGCGTATCCTCGCGTCGAAACGGGAAGCTCGCCTCCTTGCCGCGACACCAGATGACCAACTCGCCCGTGCCCGCGCCAATCGCGTCGAGCGCGACGAGCGGCGTGCCCTGCGGCCTGAGCCGCGCGTCGAGCGATTGCACGACGAGGAGCTTGCGCCCCTCCAACGAATCGTTCTTCACGGTCGCCACGACCGTCCCGATGACGCGCGCAAGTTGCATAGAAGCTATCAGCCGTCAGCTATCAGCTATCAGCAGTCAGCAAAATCAAAAGGCATATCCTCTAATGCTCGCTTGCGCGCCGCCCGCCTGTCTTTAGCTGACGGCTGATGGCTGATAGCTGACGGCTAATCGCTCTCAATCATTCACGAAATCCACCGTGTCGATGACGCCGACGATGGCTGCGTCAACGGGCGCGTCCTTCATGCCTTCGGCGAGGCGGGCGCTCGAACCGGCGACGACCAGCACGCGCTCGTGAAAGCCCGCGCCGACCGTGTCCACGGCGACCACGAAGCCGCTCGCCTCCGTGCCGTCCAGATTGAGCGGGCGCACGATCAAGAGTTTCTTGCCCTTGAGCCGTTCATCCTTCTGCGTGGCGACGACTGTGCCGAGTATGCGCGCAATGATCATAAAACAGTGACGGGTGACGAGTGACGAGTGACGAGATAAAGACAAGTTCAAAGAAAGCTTTTCTGCTTTAACTTGTCACCCGTCACTCGTCACTTGTCACTGCTTTAGTTGTCGTTGCCTACGGGCAGCGCGTCGTCAACGCTGCCGTGCGGGCGCGGGATGACGTGGACGCTGACGAGTTCGCCGACGCGACGCGCGGCTGCCGCGCCCGCGTCCGTCGCCGCCTTGACCGCCGCCACGTCGCCGCGCACGATTGCCGTAACAAAACCCGCGCCGATCTTCTCGTAGCCGACAAGCGTGACGTTTGCGGCCTTCACCATCGCGTCCGCCGCCTCGATCATCGCCACGAGCCCTTTCGTCTCGACCATTCCGAGTGCTTCCTGTGCCATTGGCTCTCTCCTCGTCAAACGTGAATCGTTAAATCGTGAACAGCTAAAATGTTGCCAACAGTCTTAACCGATCAAACTCAAATCCGCAATTCGGGACGTGAGATTTCAACTCCTGACAGTGCCCTGCTGCGCCGCCTGCGTCAACAACTCGATCAACTCTTCGCGCGTCAAACTGATCTTCCCGTTCGACTGTGCGCCGTTTACCGCATGCGTCCTTATCTTCTGCGGCGGTCGGTCGCCCGTTGCGCAAGTGATCTGCGTCTCGTGCAGGTAGCCGCAGGATTGGCAGCGCGCGCGCTCGTCAAGGTAACCCGCCTTCTCGCGCACGTTGATCAATTTCTCAATCGCGTCGGGCGGGAGATTGCTCGCGCCGCCGAGCGCACGCGCGAGGATGGCGATCTTGGCCGTGTGCTCCAAAGTCTCCAGACGGTCGAACGCCTGCCACACGTCCGCGCCGTAAGCGACCGCGCCGTGATTCGCCATCAAAAGCGCGTTGTGATGCTTGACGAGCGGGAGCATCGCCTGTGTCAACTCGTCCGTCGAAGGCGTGCCGTACTCGGCGAGCGGCACGCAGCCCAGAGTTAGAATCACTT
>DATHBB010000108.1:0-5934 GCA_035296385.1 Pyrinomonadaceae bacterium
CTCACGCTGAGCGGCGCACAGACGGCTACCACCGTGAGCGCCGCCGACGGGACTTATTCGTTCCAGAACCTTGCGGAGGGCGGTAATTACGTCGTGATCCCGTCGCGAACGAATTACACGTTTTCGCCGCCGAACATCTCCTACGCCAGCCTGAACAGCGATCAACTGTTCACGAATTTCACGGCCACGCCCATCACCTACACGATCAGCGGGCGAGTGACGATGCCCGGCGGCGCGGCCTTGTCCGGCGTGACCGTCGGCCTGGACGGCACGCAGACGGGCATGGTCACCACTAACGCCAGCGGCGATTATTCCTTCACCGTGCTCGCCGGAGGCAATTACACCATCACGCCGTCGAAACCGGGCTTGGCGTTCTCGCCGCCGGGTCGCACGATCACGAACCTGAGCGGCAATCAAACAGGCTTAGACTTCGTTACCGCTCCGCCGGAGGCGAACGTCTTACAGTTCAGTGCGCCGACTTATCAATTCAGCGAGGGCGCTGGCCGCGCCACCGTCACCGTCACGCGCACGGGCAACACTTTGGGCGCGATTACGGTCGGCTTCCAGACCATAGACGATCCGGCCTCCGTGCCCTGTGCCACCTACAACGGCACGGCCTACGCGCGCTGCGACTACGCCACCACCATCGACACCCTGACCTTCAGCGCGGCTGACACGTCGAAGGTCATCACCATCCCGCTCATCGACGACGTGCATGTCGAGGGGCCGGAGACGTTGCAGGTCAGGTTGCTCAACCCCTCGAACGCGCAACTCGGCACGCAGGCCAACGCCACCTTGACCATCACCGACAACGGCGACGCGGCGGGCGCACCGAATCCCGTCTTCACGACCCCGTTCTTCGTCCGCCAGCAGTATCTCGATTTCCTCTCGCGCGAACCCGAATCGGGCGAGCCCTGGTCGGCGGTTTTGAACAACTGCCCGAACGTGAACAACAATCCGGACTGCGACCGCCTGACGGTTTCGAAGTCGTTCTTCAAGTCGCCGGAGTTCCAGTTGAAAGGCTTCTTCGTCTATCGCTTCTACGGCCTCTCGTTCGGCAGGCTCCCGCTCTACACGGAGATCGTCGCCGACATGCGCAGCGTGACTGGCGCGACGGAGGACGAGGTCTATCAGAAGAAGGGCGCGTTCTCCAACAACTGGGTGCAGCGCCCGGCCTTCAAGGCCGCCTTCGACGGCAAGACTTCGTCCGAGTTCGTCAACGCGATGATGAACAGTTACACGTTGCAAACCATCACGACGCCCGATCCGCAGAACCCTGATCGCGGCGCGAAGGTTAACCTCACGCGCGCGAACCTGCTCGACGGATTGAACAATGGCACGCTCTCGCGCGCACAGATCGTGCGCGCCATCGCCGACTCGGATCAGGTGTTCGCAATCGAATACAACCGCGCCTACGTCGCCATGCAGTACTTCGGCTACCTCCGGCGCGATCCGGACGCGGGCGGCTTCAACGCCTGGTTGAACTATCTGTCCGCCAACCCGACCGACGACCGCACGATGGTCAGAGGCTTCGCCAACTCGCAGGAATACCAGCTGCGATTCGGCCCCGCGCAGTAGTTGTTGTTGTAGCAACTCGCGCCGTCGAAGCGGGTCGGATTATCAAACTGCGCGTGGGAGGGGAAAATTGGTTTTCCCCTCCCACGCGCGCAATTTGGCAGCGCGGTCGCGTCGGCGGGTGCGTGTGAATAAAAGGCCCTCCGGCCAACTGAAAGCCCGCGCCCGTTCATCAGATGAGCGGTCGGTAGTGTCCAAAATTGATTTGAAGTCTCAGCGCACCTCTGCGGGTCTCTCTGCGTCTCGGCGGTGAATCTTAGTAAACCAGGCATTCACCGCCGAGACACAGAGCACAGCCGCAGAGCGGCGCAGAGAGTTCAAAGCTGAAATTAGGACATTACTGAGCGGTCGTCTAACTTGCTCTAACACGGGCGTTGCGCTTAGAATGCCCGTTCCCGTTCGCCTCTCGCGGCACATCTGTCCGCGGCGGCGCGGTGTTCAAAAGATTCTTTAAGATATTTCATGCACATCGCTAATCCTGTTTCGGCCTCATTTGGAGATTTTCCAGTGAAAAACGCTTTTCGCCTGTCTTTGTTTGCTTTAATGCTCGTCTGTCTCGCCGCGTCGCACACGCTCGCGCAGACGCCCGCCCCGACGCCCGATCCGTTCTTCATGCAGATCACGGCGTCAAACGCCAACGCTTTCGTCGGCGGCATCAGCGGCAACGGGCGCTTCGTCGTCTTCGAGTCAACGGGCGATCTGGCAACTCTCCATCCGGGCGAATCCACCCGAGCCGTCAACAACGCCGACGCCAATCGCGAAATTTTCCTCTACGATTACGCGCAGCGCCGCATCTTCCAGATTACCAACACCACCGTCGCGCGCGTCAACGCCGCCAACCCCGCCTTCACCGTCAACGCGACGACGGGCGTGCCCGATTTCAGCAACACCGACGTTGAAGTGAGCAACAACCGCCCCGTCATCAGCCGCGACGGGCGCTGGATCGTCTTCAGTTCAAACGCGAACACGCCCTTCAGCTTCGACGGCGACGCCAACAAGGCCGCGCTCAAGACCGACGGCAATCAGGAGATTTTTCTCTACCGCATCCCCGACGCGCCCGCCGCCAACCTCCGCAGCGGCGCGGACGTAGCCTTCTTCGACCTGCGCCGCGACAGTTTCACGCGCGTCACCAACACGCCCGCGAGCAGCCTGCCGCAGGCCGGAACCGCCACGCGCTCGCCGCAAGTCGCGGACGATAACCGCTCGGCGCAACTCAACGACCGCGCCTCGCGCATCGTCTTCGTCTCGACGCGCGATTTCGCGGCGAAGAACGGCGACGCCAATCCCGAAATTTTCGTCTGGAACCGGACATCGAACGCGGACGTGCTCGCCGCCACGGGCACTTTCACGCAGGTCACGAACACGAGCGGTTTGTTCACCTTCAACGACAATCCGAATATCTCCGGCGACACCTCTTCGGACGACGGCGCGGAAGACCCGCGCTCCGTCATCGCCTTCATCTCGAACGCGACCGTGATGCGCGACATCAACGACGCGACCGTCGCCACCAACAACGCCGACGGCAACGCCGAAGTCTTCGTTACCAACTTCAACGGCGCGGCGGCCACCGGCCTCTTGCAGGCGACGCGCACGCGCCGCACGACCTCGAACGACCTCGTCAACCTGCTCAACCCGGGGCCGCGCCTCAGCCGCGACGGCAGGCTCGTCGCCTTCGAGACGGTCGCCACCGATCCCAAAGCCGACACCACGACGAATCAGGCCGTGCGCGGCATGTACGTCTACGTCATCGCGACCGACACCTTCATACAGATCGGGCCGCGCGGCTCTGCCACCGACAACGAGGAAGACATACTGCGTTTCCCCGTCTTCACGGGCGACAGCAGCCGGCTCGTCTTCAGTTCCATCCTCAACTTCACGGCCTCCGGCACGCGCGTCGCACCCGCGGACGCGACGGGGTTGAACCCGGGCGGCTTCAAACAGATTTACTCCGTGCCCGTGCCCGCGTCGGCCTCCGCCGCGCAGACTTTCACGCGCCTGTCGAATCTCGCGAACAGCGGCTCGCCTCTGCTCCAGCCCTTCGTCAGCAACACCACGGAGCGGCTCGCCTTCAGCTTCAATGGCGAACTCGGCGGCGGCAACGCGGACTCCTCGAACGAAGCGTTTTATCTGATCGTGCCGCCCGCAGCGGGCGCGACGAACACGCCCGCCGCGTCGAGCGCGCTCTCGTTTTTCACCGGCGCGACGCTGCGCGAAGTCGTCACGCCTCCGGCCACGCCCACTCCGACACCTTCGCCCGTGCCCGCCGCCACGCCCATCACCGGACTCGCGCCCGGCATGATCGGCGTCGTGCGCGCGCCTTCGAGCGAGGGCGGCGTCAGGTTCGCCGCCGCCAACACGCGCGTCTGCGAACCGCAGGCCACGTGCGGCGACGCCGCCTCCGAATCGCATCGCAGGCCGTCCCTGCCCGTCGAACTCTCGGGCGTCTCGCTCTCGATCAACAACTTCGCCGCCGGACTCTATTTCGTCAGCCCGACGGAGATTCAATTCGTCGTCCCGCCCGCACTACCCCTGCTGACGGGCGCGAACACTTATCCGGTCGTCATCAACGTCAACGAAGGCGGCACGGTCAGGACGATTCGCAGCGTGCTACAGATCGTCGGCGCGCAGCCCGACATCTTCACGCGCGCCGACGCGCCGACGCGCGCAAGCGTCTTCAACGTCACGACCGGAACCTTGATGGGCGAACCGGCAAACGGCTTCCCCGTCACGACCGACGTGATGGGCACCGCGAAGCCGACCGTCCTCGCCATCTTCGTGACGGGTATCAGGGGCGTGCCGCCCGCGAGCATCACCGTCATGATCGGCGACAGGAACCTGACGGGCACAGCGGAGATTCAGAGCAACACGGCGACCGATATGCCCGGTGTCAACCAGTTGAACATCCAACTGCGACCGGACCTCGCCGGACTCGGCGATCAACCGCTCGTCATCACGGCCACCGTCAACAACGTCGCTTACACGAGTCGCCCCGCCGCAAGTGCGCCGCGCATACGCATCAGGTAAGCGCATCGCCACACGCGGCGGCGGCACGCCGCGCGAGCGTTCACAAAAAGAAGGGCACGCGCCCCGCGTCAGTCTTCCCGCCGGAAACTGACGCGGGGCGCGTGCCCTTCCTGTTTTTATGCGGGCGGCTAACGGCTATAATCGCGCGGCAAGTAACTTTTAGCTTAAACTCAAGTAACTTTTAGTTTGAACTGACGGGGAGAATCGTCCGACCGTGGCCGCGCCCGTTCGCGGTTGTGCGTGGGCGTCGGGTATTGTTTGCAGCATGCGTATCGCAATTGACGGGATTCCGCTGGCGACGCCGAAGACCGGCATCGGCCATTACACCTTTGAACTCGCGCGCTGCCTCGCGCCGCTCGCCCCCGAACACGACTTCGAGTTGGTCGCCCCCGTCGCCATCGAGACGCTCGCCGCCGACGGCAGCGAACCGCCGCCCGCGAACCTGCGCGCCGTGCATGCGCGCGTCAACGCGCTCAGCCGCCGCTGGTGGACGATTGGCCTGCCGCTCTACGTGCAGCAAAACAACATCACGCTCTTTCACGGCACGAACTACAAAGTGCCGCTCTGGAATCGCTGCCGCACCGTCGTCACCATCCACGACCTCTCGCTTCTGCTCCACCCGCACACGCACGAGACGGAACTCGTGCGCCGCGCCCGCCGCCGCATCCCGGCCACCGCGCGCATGGCCTCGAAGATCATCACAGACTCGGAGAGCGTGAAACGCGAAATCTGCGAGCACCTCAAAGTTCAGCCCGAAAAGATCGCGGTCGTGCCGCTCGCGCCGCGCCGCGCGTTTCGCCCCGTGGACGCGCGCGCGTCGGCGGAGGCGCGCCGCCGTCTCGGCGTCGAAGACGACTTTTTGTTGTTCGTCGGCACGGTCGAGCCGCGCAAGAATCTGTTGACGCTCGTGCGCGCGTTTCAAGAGGTCGTGCGTCACACCGCTTTGCGCCCGCAACTCGTCATCGCCGGACAGAAGGGCTGGCTCACGGAAGAACTCTTCGCGCTCATCGAAAAGTCGGGCTTGTCGGCGCGCATACTCTTCACGGGCTATATCTCCGACGAAGACCTCGCGGCGCTCTACTCGTCCTGCCGCGCCTGCGCCTACCCGTCGCTTTACGAGGGCTTCGGCCTGCCGCCGCTCGAAGCCATGAGTTGCGGCGCGCCCGTCATCACGAGCCGCATTCCGGTCATCATCGAGACGGTCGGCGACGCGGCGCGGCTCGTCGAACCGACGGACACAGCCGAACTCGCGCGCTCCATCGTCGAACTGTGGCAAAGCGACGCGGAGCGTGCGCGCCTCTCAACGGTCGGCAGAGCACGCGCCGCCGCTTTCAC
>DATHBB010000109.1:0-18755 GCA_035296385.1 Pyrinomonadaceae bacterium
TATGGCTGGCTCTATCGTTTTCGTCGGCATCGCCCCGCACCCGCCGATCATGGTCCCGGAGGTCGGGCGGGAAGCCGTCGCCGAAGTGCGCGGCTCGATAGACGCGATGCGCGAACTGACCGGACGCATCATCGCGTGCGGCGCGGAGACAGTCATTATCGTCTCGCCGCATGCGCCGCTCGACGCGCGTGCCTTCGTCACCTACCATGAGCCGGAACTGCGCGGCGACTTCGCCAACTTTCGCGCGCCGCAAGCGACCATACGCGCGCCACTCGATCTCGAACTCCTCGAAGCGATCACTTCATCCGCCGCCGAAGACGGCTACCACGTCATCCCGCTCGAAGGCTACGAACTCGATCACGGAACCGCTGTCCCGCTCTATTTCCTGCTGCGCAACAACTGGCGTGGGCGCGTCGTCGCGCTCGGCTACAGTTTTCTGTCAAACGAAGATCACGTGCGTTTCGGCGCGTGCCTGCGTCGCGCTGTCGTCGCTTCGGGTCGCGCCGTTGCGTTTGTCGCGAGCGGCGACTTGAGCCACCGCCTGACGCCCGACGCGCCCGCAGGCTACAACCCGCAAGCGCACCTCTTCGACGAACAGGTGGTCGCATCCATCAGCGAAAGCGCGCCCGAACGCATCGTCCAGATAGATCAAAATCTGCGACGCCTCGCGGGCGAGTGCGGTTATCGCTCGATGCTCGTCGCCATCGGGACGGACGACGGATCGAATCGCGATTGCGAAGTTTTGCATTACGAAGCGCCCTTCGGCGTCGGCTACATGGTCGCACAACTGGCGCGGGCGGCGCGGGCGGAAAATTTATGAACCCTGAGACTGAGATGAACGGGCGCGACGACGACACAAACGTCGCCGACGCCGCACAGCTTCCACGCGGCGACGCGGCGACGGCACGCGCGGAAGACGACCGCTTGCCCGAACTCGCGCGCCTCACCGTCGAAACTTTCGTGCGCGAGGGGCGCGTGCTTGACGTTCCCGCGGTCTCCGAGGATTCGCTGCTCGGCCAGCGCGCGGCGTGCTTCGTCTCGCTTAAAACCCGCGGAGGAGATTTGCGCGGCTGCATCGGCACGGTCGAACCCGTGCAAGCGACGCTCGCCGAAGAACTCATACACAATGCCATCAGCGCGGCGACGCGCGACCCGCGCTTTTTGCCCGTCGCAGCGTCCGAACTCGCGCATCTGCGTTATTCGGTTGACGTACTCTCGCCGCCGGAGCCAGCCAGTTTTGAGGAATTGGACCCCAAAACTTACGGCCTCATCGTGGAAGACGCGCGCGGGCACAGGCGCGGTTTGCTCCTGCCCGATCTCGAAGGCGTCGAGACGGCAGAACAACAGTTGCAGATCACCGCACGTAAGGCCGGAATCCCGCCCGGCGCGGACGTGAAGTTGTATCGCTTCCGAGTTCGCCGCTACGGCGAATGAAAAGCGCCTGTTCTAAATCCCAAGCACAAGGAGCAAGATTGAAATGGCAGATATAGCAGATAACGATAAAACCAAAACGCCCTCCGGCGAGGCCGCAGCGCCGGACATGACATCCGATACCACGACGGAGGATCGTCGTGCGCTCGACATAGGCGAATCGGGACAATTCGCGCCCGGCGGCTACTACAATCAACAGGGCGCGACGAGAACAGACCGCATTGACCTGGACGAGCAAGTCAGCAGCGCGCTCGACGATAAAGGTTAAACTCGACCGTTCACGGCGCACCTTTCGCCCGATCATAAATAAAGGGCGCGGTCCTCAGGCCGCGCCCTTTATTTATACGGAGTGCCGATTTTTCAACACATAAAAAAGCCGCTGCATGCGCGAGTTGCATGCAGCGGGCAATGATCCACAGGAGGAAAGGAGGGCATTTTAAGCGAGCACGCGCGCCCGTGTCAAATTTCCAATCGCGCGTGCCCGCCGAAACAGCCGGAGGACTTAAATGTCCAGATTTTTCACGTCCAGCGCGTTGTCTTCGATGAACTTGCGGCGCGGTTCGACGGCGTCGCCCATCAAGACCGTGAAGATTTGATCCGTCTCCACCGCATCGTCAATTTTAACTTGCAACAGCGTGCGCTTCTCCGGGTTCATCGTCGTCTCCCAAAGCTGTTCGGGATTCATCTCGCCCAGACCCTTGTAGCGCTGTATGCTCAAGTCCTTCTTCGCCGTCGCCAGAACCCTGTCCAGGAGCGCCTCACGCGTCTCGATATTCTCGCTCGTCCCGTTCTCGCCGAAGACGAACGGCGCGGCCAAACTCTCCTCCAGAGTTTTATGCAACTCGACCGACTTCTGGAACTCGACGTGACTCGCGAGATTCCAGTCAATCAGCACTCTGGTGCCGCTCGAAGCCATGATTTCGATTGACCATAGCCCGTGCTCATCATCCCTCAACAAATCCGTGCGATAACCGGCCTTAGCCAGACGCCCTTCGACGGCAAGCAGAAGTTCTTTGCTCTCATTCTGGAAGACGCTGCGAAGGTTCGAGTTTTTCTCACGACGCAGGACGCCTTTTCGCCCCGCGAACGCGTCGAGCAAGGTGGCGAGCAAGCGTTCGTCATTGCCCAGACGGCGCACGAGTTTCTCGCAGTATCGCTTGTACTCGACCATCTGTTCCAGAGAACGCGCCAAATCCTTCCCTTCAATCATCTCCCCGTCGGCGGACTTCACTTTGGCTTCGCCCGTAGCCTGCCGCATCATGTAACGAACCATCGAGCGTTCGTCTTTAATATACTCCTCTTTCTTACCACGTTTCACTTTGAACAACGGAGGCTGGGCGATATAAATGTGCCCGGATTCAATGAGTTCCGGCATTTGCCGGTAAAAGAAAGTGAGAAGCAGCGTGCGGATGTGCGAGCCGTCAACGTCGGCGTCAGTCATAAAGACGATTTTATGATAACGGAGTCTTCCGAGGTCGAAATCGTCCTTACCGATGCCCGTTCCGAGCGCGGTGATTAGCGTCTTAATCTCGCTATGGCCGAGCATTTTGTCGAAGCGCGCCTTCTCCACGTTCAAGATTTTACCTTTTAACGGGAGAACCGCCTGATTCTTCCGGTCGCGCCCCTGCTTGGCGCTGCCGCCCGCCGAATCGCCCTCTACGATGTACAACTCGCACAGCGTGGGGTCGCGTTCCTGACAGTCCGCGAGTTTGCCGGGGAGCATCGTTGAGCCGATGACGCCCTTGCGCACGATCTCGCGAGCCTTGCGTGCTGCCTCACGTGCGCGCGCGGCGTCGATGGCTTTTCCGACGATGCGCTTGGCGACGGTGGGGTTCTGCTCGAAAAACTCCGTCAGACGCTCGTTCAGGAAAGATTCGACCGCGCCTTTCACGTCCGAGTTCAGCTTGCCTTTGGTCTGGCCTTCAAACTGCGGCTGCGGCAGTTTGACGGAGATGACGGCGACCAGGCCTTCGCGCACGTCGTCGCCCGTGAGCGACGTTTTGAAGTTTTTGGCGAGTCCGGAGGACTGCGCGTAGGCGTTGATGGTGCGCGTGAAGGCTGAGCGGAAGCCGGAGAGGTGCGTGCCGCCGTCAACCGTGTTGATGTTGTTGGCGAAGGAATAGACCTTTTCGTCGTAGGCGTCGTTGTACTGGATCGCCACTTCGACCGAGAGCGCGTCGCCGACGCGTTCGAAATAGAGCGGCTTGTCGTGCAGGACGCTCTTGTTCTTATTCAGGTGTTTGACAAATTCGGCGATGCCGCCCTTGTAATAAAACTCGTGCGAGCGTTCCGGCTCCTCGCGTTCGTCGCGGATGGTGATGCGGATGCCTTTGTTAAGAAAGGCTTTTTCGCGCAGACGCTCAGAGAGTTTGTCGAAACTGAACTCGGTAACATCGAAAATGGACGAGTCGGGCTTGAAGGTGATCTTCGTGCCGCGCTTGCGCGTCTTCCCCGTCGCTTCCAATTTCGCCACAGAGATGCCCTGCTTGTATTCCTGCTCGTAAGTCGACCCATCCCTCCAGATTTCCAGTCGAAGCCACTCAGAGAGGAAATTTACGCAAGAGACGCCCACTCCGTGCAGACCTCCGGACACCTTGTAGGCGTTTGAGTCGAATTTCCCGCCCGCGTGGAGTTTCGTCATCACGACTTCGGCAGCGGATTTGCGCTCGCCCTTGTGGTAATCCACCGGGATGCCGCGCCCGTTGTCGATGACCGTGATCGAGTTGTCGAGATGAATGGTGACATCTACGGTGTCGCAATAGCCTGCGAGCGCTTCGTCAATCGAGTTATCTACGACTTCATAGACGAGGTGGTGGAGGCCGATGTCGCCGGTCGAGCCGATGTACATGGCGGGACGTTTGCGCACCGCTTCGCGGCCTTCGAGAACCGTGATCGAAGTCGAGTCGTAGCTCATATTTTTCTTAGATGTGTTGATTGCTGTTGACAAACTAAACTCCTCTTTCTAACTGCTCATGACGACTTTTGTTCTATTGAGAACGTCGGCAGAAGACGACTGAAATCATGCTCGATTTAGATGCTCGAAGCGCCCTTCGAGGATGTCGAAATCTGGCTTTCGGGAGTGCCGCTCGAAGTGGCCGCGCCGTCTCTCACCTCGAAAATTTCGGCGCGCGCCGCATATTGCTCGACGACGCTTTCTTTGGAGGTCGTCACGAAGGTCTGTGTGCGCCCTTCGAGGTGCTCCAAGAGGTGATTTATGCGTTTCCGGTCAAGCTCCGCGTCCACGTCGTCGAGCAAAAAAACCGGATACTCGTTGTGCCACGAATGATACACGGAAATTGCGGCTAAGTCAAGTATTATCAATGCGCTACGCTGTTGGCCGGAACTCCCGAAAGAGCGTATATCCCGCCCGTCAAACAACACTTCCAACTCGTCTCTGTGCGGCCCTATGAGCGAGTAACCGGCGGACATTTCCGCCTGCATGCGGAACTGCAAACGCTCCGATATCAGCGCCTCGTAGTCGCTTAAATCCCCCTTCCCTTCGAGCGACGAAACGTAGCGCACGGTCACTTCCTCGCGCCCGAAAAGACGGCGTTCGAGGACACTGTTGACGCGCTCGACGTAGTCGGTGCGTGCGCGGTGAATGGCGGCGCTCAAATTGACGAGTTGCTCGTTCCAGGGGGCGAGGCGCGCGGCGGTTTCGGCGGCGCTGAGTTCGGCGTCGGCGGCATCTGCCAGCAGGCGGTTTTTCTGTTTGATGACGCGCTGGTAATCGGAGATCGTCTGCACGTAGGCGTGGTGCATCGAGACGACGCCGCGATCCAGAAACTTACGCCGCGCTTCGGGCGCGCCGCGCACGACCTCCAACTCGTCCGCCGTAAAAGCGACGACGTGGAGTTGCCCCAGATAACGAGCGACGGATTCGCGTTTGCCGTTGACGCTGAGAGTCTTCGTGTTGTTTTGAATCGTGACCTGTAGATCGCGCTGGACTTCTTGGCTTCGCGCGACGCGACCGCGCACGACGGCCAACTCTTCGTCGAAGCGGACTGTCTCTTGAGGTTTCTGCGTGCGGAAGGATTTGGACGTGGCGAGCAGGTAAATGGCTTCCAGCCAGTTTGTTTTGCCCTGACCGTTATCGCCGTAGATAATGTTGAGTCCCGCGCCCCAGGAGACTTTGCCGCTCAAATTTCTGAAACAGTGAGCCTCAAGTGATTCGAGCAGCATGTGCCGAATTTTAACACACGCTGCTCGGCGTCGTCGCCGCTAAAGGGGCGCGGGCGGGAAAGAGTTGATCGTGTCTCATGGAATCAAAGCCGGTAACTGATGGCTCTCTAAAGTTGTTAATTTTACGTATCACTATTTTTCGAGTACGGTTTAGTAACACACCATCGAGCATCCATTCATTTCCGAAGAGGCCGCGACGCGCCTCAGACGTTGGGCTGCTTTTCGGGAATAATAATTCTTGACTTGGGCGGCGTCTGCTACTTTAATTGTGGCTTTAGATGCTTTGGAGAGAACATCATGGCTGAGAAAAATGTTACGCTTATTTTATTACAGGCCGACCGGAAATTATGGGCTGGAAAGGGCGCGCGGCTGCAAGTCACCGACGTTACCCGGAAAGAGCTTAGGGTTCTCCGCAACCAGCCTCTCCAACCCAAGTCTCACACGGTTCTGATCGAACTTGACCTGCTCTTCGACGCCGGACAGGTCTACGGGATTTCAGTTGAGTCTAAGGGCCACCGGACGGCATGGCAGCTCATCAACCGACGCACGTTCCTTCGCCAGACAGCAGGGACGGAAGTTGAAGTTAAAGACCACATCATGCGGTTGATGCTCGCCCCCCGAAAGACATCATCCTCAGACCTTGACGGCGGGTACCGGCACCTGCTTGACCGTGGCTCGCCGATGATCGCCGACGGCACCGGGCTGAACGAATCGGCCTACCTCAATCTCAAAGACATACCGAAAATGGCGCTGCTCAATATCGAGGCCAAGCTGCGCGGCACGCGCGTGGGCGGCGTACCCTTGATCTCTTTCGTCGAGGGCGTGAGACACGTCGCGGTAGATCGCCTCTTTCTCTTCATGCGGTCGGAGGTAAAACAGCTCATCGAAGACTCCCCCGACTTCGCGAGCGCCCCCGGACACGGTGTGCCCGAAAACACGCCGATAGACCTGCCAGCCCACCCGGACAGTTGGAAGCACAAGCGCTTCGGGGCAGGCAATCTACAACTCTCGTTCTCCAAAACGTCTGCGCCGATGCCTGGCAATCCCACCAAGCAGGTCTTCTCCGTCGATGCGGACGTTGATTTGGAGAAAGGGCTGTTACACGTCTTCGAGTGGCTCGACAATAAGTTGCTGCACCCGGATAAGAAGACGGATCAAACTCAGGTCTACAGCCTGCTCTTTTCGCAGGGCATCATCCCCGGCTATACACTCAACCCGCTCACTGATGCCGGTTAAAAGGAAGAATAATAATTAACGGGCGTAACTGTGAGCATTGGTGAGTCGAAGTTCGGCGCTGCCTGGCAAGTCAGTTGAGCGGAGCGGTTCTCACGGCATGGCTCACCTCATCTTTTTTGCCGTGTGGCCTCAACGTCGTTCCTCGGCGGCTTCAAACAAAACTTCGCTCAGGCGAAGAATTCAAACACAAACAGACACCAAACAGCACAAAAGAACACGAATGATGTTTCGTGTTCTTTCATGCGTTCATTCGCTCTCAGGGTTTGAGAGTTCGAGACTTCAACGGTCAGAGGCGCATCGGCATGACGATGTATTTGTAATCGTAGTCGGTGTCGGAAGCGAGGCGTAGTTGCGCCTGCGAATTTCCGTCTTTGAACTCGAAGGCGACCTGGCCGTCGCTGGCGACGTTGAGGAAATCCTGTAGATACTGCGCGTTGAAACCGATCTCGGTGTCGTCGCCCGAATATTCCGTCGAGACGCTTTCGCGCGCTTCGCCCTCTTCAGCCGTCTGCGAACTGATTTGCAAATTGTTGTCCGCGAGGTGGAATTTGATGGCGTGCGAGCGGTCGTCGGCCATGAGGGCGACGCGGCGTATGGCCTGACCGAGCGCGGCGCTGTCGAACATGGCCGACTTGTCGTTGTTTTTCGGGATAACCATGTCGTAGTTCGGAAACTGGCCGGTGAGCGTGCGCGAAATGAGTAGTCTGGAGCCGACTTCGAAGTAAATGTGGTTTTCGTCTGTGGCGAGGCCGATTTCGCCGTCGTAGCCCGCGGTCAGTTTCGTCAGTTCGGCGAGAGTTTTGCGCGGAATCAGCGCGTCGAGAGTTTCGGTCGGGGCTTTTTCGCCCAAATCCTTGCGCTCGATGTAGGCGAGGCGGTGGCCGTCGGTCGTGATCATGCGCCCGCCCGTTTTGTCGAGGATGAACTTTGCGCCCGACAGCGTGTAGCGCGATTCTTCGAGCGTGATGGCGAAGATGGTGCGGTCGATGAAGGTTTTGAAGATGCTGGCGGGCAGTTTGATTGAAGAGGCACGGAAGTTCGGAATCTCCGGGAACGTGTCGCGCTCGACTCCGGCGATGCGGAAGTTGGAGCGCTCGCACTTGACGCTCGCCCAGTTGTTCTCATCCTTGCGAAAGTTGACGGTCGAATCGGGCAGCACGCGCGCGATGTCGAACAGCTTGCGCGCGCTGACGCACATCGAGCCTTGCGTCTTGATGTCGGCTTCGGCCTCGCAGCGCAGCGTGGCGTCGAGGTCTGTGCCGATGAGACGAATCGTGTTCTCGCCGACCGACTCGATGAGGATGTTTGAGAGTACGGGAATCGTGTTCTTCTTCTCGACAATGCCCTGCACGAACCCGAGTTCTTTTTGCAGAGCGTTCTTGCTAATGCTGAATTCCATCTTACGGAGTCTCCTCTAAAAAATAGCTGTCTGAATTTAGTCGTCTCAAGTGATTTTCAAAAACTCGCCTTTTCCTACTTATACTAATTTAATACCTTGTTTATATATCTAGTAGTAGTAGTAGGGCCTGTGGAAATGTGGAAAAGTCACTTTATTGTTGTATCCAAAGGAATTGTTTTCCACAGGGGCTGTGGAAATCGCTGTGGATAACTTTGCCGAATTGTGGAAAACTCGATTTTAGCAAAAGTTTTCCACATTTCCACAGCCCCTATTATTGCAGTGCCTGTGGAAATGTGGAAAACTCCGAGTCAAATATAGGCATATAAACGCTTTATCGTGTATCCGTACTGTGGAAAACTTTTTGACCCAAATGTGGCTTAACTACTTGTAAAGATTATCCATAAGGTCGCTCACGACCCTGTGGAAATTTTGATCGCCCGCGACGAGCGCTTCTATCTTATCTACAGAGTGAATTACGGTCGTGTGATGCTTGCCGCCGAACTCGCGCCCGATCTCCGGGAAGCTGTGTTTGGTCAGACGCTTGCACAAATACATCGCCACCTGTCGCGGGACGGCGATCTGCCGCGCGTTGTTTTTCGACTTCAATTCCTCGACCCGCAGGCGGTAGTGCGAGGCGACCGTGCGCTGAATTTGTTCGATGCTGACGCCGACGGGCTGGTCGTCAACGGCGATGTTGCGTATGGCGTCCTGCGCGAGCATCTTCGTGATCGGCAGGCCACGAAGCGACGCGATGGCGACGAGGCGGACGAGCGAGCCTTCGAGTTCGCGTATGTTGCTTTTGACTTTTCCGGCGATGAAGAAGGCCACGTCGTCCGGCAGCGTGACGCCGTCCAGGTCGGCCTTGCGTTTGAGAATCGCGACCTTCGTTTCGAGGTCGGGCGGCTCCATGTCGGCGATCAAGCCCCACTCGAAACGCGAGTGGAGGCGTTCTTCGAGCGTCGGAATCTCACGCGGCGGGCAGTCGGAGGTGATGACGATCTGTTTCTGGCCGTCGTAGAGCGCGTTGAAAGTGTGAAAAAACTCTTCCTGCGTGCGCTCTTTGCCCGCCATGAACTGTATGTCGTCCATCAAAAGCACGTCAATCGAGCGATACTTTTCGCGGAAGGTCTGCGTCTTGTCGTAGCGAATCGCGTTGATCAGTTCGTTCATGAACTTCTCCGCGGATATATAGGACAGGCGCAGGTATTTGTTCCGCTGCTTGATGGAATGGCCGACCGCGTGCATCAGGTGGGTTTTGCCGAGTCCCACGCCGCCGTAAATATAAAGCGGGTTGTAGGTTTTACCGGGCGCTTCGGCGACGGCGAGCGCGGCGGCGTGCGCAAACTGGTTGCAGGAGCCGACGACGAAGGTTTGAAAAGAGCATTTCGGGTTCAAGGAGAGTTCGAGCGGCTCTATGTCTACGAAATTCGTGGCGCTCGGAGCCAGCCCGTCGGATTCCGCCGCTTCCAGCAGCGAAAAGAGGCTGGACGTTTTGTTACCGCCGTTCTCGCTGCCCTTCGAGGGCGCGCTGAAATCGGCATCCTGGTCATTATCTTTGCTCGCGTCCAACCCGGACGGAGCGGACGGGGCATCGTCCACAGCCCAATCGACGTGGTAGGTAGCCAGATTCAGTTCTTGCAGCGAAGCGTGAATCACATCCGAGTAGTTGGAACTCACCCAATCTTTCACCACCTGATTAGGCGCGCGAAGGTGCAGAACATGCCCCGCCTCGTCGCAACCATCAAACTGGATCGAACGAAACCACGTCTCGAAACTTTGATGATTGAGCCGTTTTTCCACGGCCTGAAGCAGGTTGTTCCAAACTCTGTTTTCGATAGCTGTGCTCATCGCTTTGCCCGTTCTACTCTGAATTTGATTACCGAGCGCTTTTTCTGACCGAATCAAAACCGTGCAACCGCCGTTTTCGGCCTCCTCAAGCACTGCTTTGAACCAAGCAACGGAAAATGTTGCAATAGCACCCTTTTCAACTTCTTTTCTGACTCTTTACTTGAAGGTTTTCCACAGGTTTTCCACAGCCTGTGGAAAACCTTTCGGCACTTAAAGTGATGCTTTAAGTATTTATTTATCAAGCACTTACGGGGATTTTCCCGTTGCGAAACGGGCGCGAGACTAGCATAGCGAAATCTGAAATGCAAGAGAATTCCACAGCCAAAAAAAATAAATTTCCCGATGCTCCGAAATGCCCAAAAACCCGTAATTTTGGATCGGGCGAAAAGCGTGGGAAATCCGTCTTTGAATCGTTTTAGAACGTTTTGCGGAAATTTCCCTTAACCGGAGAATTTTCGTCTCGACAAGGCAAAAATCGTTGGGGCGCAACTATTCGAGGCCGGAAGAGGCCGCGCTTTTCTTGACATAAACGGCGCCGAAAGTTAGTCTTACTGTTTTCGCTGGAGGAGGAAATTATTCACTATGCCAAAGCGCACATTTCAACCGAACAACAGACGCCGCGCCAAAACGCACGGGTTTCGCGCGCGCATGGCGACCAAGAACGGTCGTCTGGTCTTGAAGAGACGCCGCGCCAAGGGTCGCAAGAGGCTCACGCCGTCGCATTACTAAGTCGAAACGGCGTGCCGTCCGGTCGTCCAAAGTTGCGTAAGTCTGCGGAGTTTCGCGCGGTTTACGAAGGGGGCAAGCGTTTCGACGGTCGTTTGATGACGGCTTTCGTCAGGCGCAACGACACGGGGCGGCACCGTCTCGGCATCACCGCATCCAAACGCGTCGCGCGGCTCGCCGTCGAGCGCAATCGTATGAAGCGTTTGTTGCGCGAGATGTTCCGGCTGAGCGAGGCGACGCTTGTGGGCGTGGAGCCGCAGTACGATTGGGTGCTCAACGCGAAGCGTTCGCTCTTGAAGGTGAAGTTGGCCGATGCGTTAGAGGACTTTCAAAGGCTCGTCGCGACGGTGGCGAAAGACGGGCGAGAGGCGCGCAGTAGTTCGGATAAGCCGTAAAAGTTGTGAAGCACGTTCTGTTGTGGCCGTTGAAATTCTACAAGGCAGTGGTCTCGCCGCTGCTCCCGCCAGCTTGCCGTTTTGTTCCAACCTGTTCAGAATACGCTTATCAGGCTGTAGATCGTTACGGCGTGTTGCGCGGCGGGTGGATGGGCATACGCCGCATCTCGCGTTGTCATCCTTTTCATCCGGGTGGTTATGATCCGGTCAAGTAGTTTTGAGCGTCGGGTCAGATTATTTTGATACCGGGCATTTATTCCGTCAGCAAACACAAATGGATCAAAAGCGTCTACTCCTAGCCTTTACCTTGTCTGCGGCGATACTTTTCGGATGGACTTATTACATCGACCGCACGACTCCGAAACCAAACAAAGCCAATACTCCAACAGAAAATTCTAACAGCACCGCGACAAGCGCGCCCTCGCCTCAAGCTACCGCGCCGATTGCGCCGCCGACTACTTCCGATGCTGCTGCGGTCTCGGTGCCGGACAACGTCCCGCAAAGAAGCGTGACTGTTGTGACGCCGCTCTACGAAGTGAAACTCGACAGCAAGGGCGCGGTTGCGACGAGTTGGATCGTCAAGCAGAACAGAGACACTGGGCGACCGCTCTACTCCGTGGCGGGCGATAAAAACAATCGTCAACCTCTCGAACTCATACCCTCGGAGAAGAACCTTCCGGCCAGTCAACCGCAACTCGCGCAAGCCGCGCGACAGACGGCTTTGAATATCTCGACCGGCGATGCTGCGTTGGACAATCTGCTCGCGTCGAAAAACTTCAAGGTCGGAGGCGTCGAAGGCGAGAGCGGCGAGGCGCGCGTCGAAGTCAACAACGGTGAGACGAAGCAACTCGATTTTACGATGCGCGACGAGGCGACCGGCCTCGACGTGGTCAAGACTCTACGCTTCGACGCGAACAGCTACAGCGTTGATCTCGCAGTCAAACTTGCGCGCGGCGGTCAGGCGATCCCGACCGCCAAGCTCGCCATCGGGCCGAGCATCGGCGATCAGGGCGTGCCGTATTACACGTTCTACTCGGTCGCGCCGGAAGGCGTGGCGAACATCGGCAAGTCGTCTCAACTTTTTTACGCCACGTCGATTCACGAAAACGAGGGAAGTCAGGATCGCCAGGTCGTCGGCGGTGTGATTGATTGGGCTGGCGTCGGCGACACATACTTTGCGATGGTCGCCATCCCGCCCAAGCCGACCGACACTTTGGAGTTTCGCACGGCGAAGTATCAGTACGAGGCGGACGGCAACAAGGAAGAGCGTTTTCTGCTCACGGCTTATGTGAACGTTCCCGCCGACGGTTCGATCACTCGCGTCTACGTCGGCCCCAAAGATCACGATCTGCTCGATCAGGCGAGCGTCGAAATCGGCAAGTCGGTTAATCGTGAGATAGACCTCGGAGGCTTGATCAACTACGGCTGGCTGGGAAGTTTCACGCGACCGCTCGCCGCCCCGATTCTCTGGTCGATCAAACATCTGCATAGGCTGACGGGCAGCTATGGCCTCGCCATCATAATTTTCACGATCATCATTTATTCGCTGTTTTTCCCTCTGAAATGGCGTTCTTCCAAAGCCATGAAGAAGGCGCAGAAACTCGCGCCGCGCATGAAAGAGGTGCAGGAAAAGATCAAGTCGCTCAAGCCGAACGACCCGCGTTTGAAAGAATTGCAGATGGAGCAACTGCGTCTGATGAAAGAGGGCAACATACTCGGCGGTTGTTTGCCTTTGCTCATCCAGATGCCGTTTCTCATCGCGCTCTACAGCGCGATCACCATCTCGATAGACTTCCGGCAGGCGACGTTCCTCTGGCTGCCCGATCTGTCCGCCGCAGACCCTTATAAGTTGCTTCCGATCCTGATGGCCGGTTCGATGGTCGTGTTGCAGTTCATCACGCCCGCGCCGTCAGCCGATCCGCTGCAACGCAAGATGATGGCTATCGTGATGCCCATCTTCATGCTCTACATTCTGTGGAGCGCGCCCGCCGGCTTGCTCGTTTACTGGATCGTCGGAAACATTGTCGGCTTCAGTCAACAGTTGGTGATCAACCGGCTCATCAAATCGGAAGACGACGAAGAACCGCCGGAGAAAAAAAAAGCTGAGTCGGGTCCACCAAAGAAACTACGCGAGGCGCGAGCCTCTTGAAGACTCAGGCGCGCTTTTGACTTTAACCTCGCGCATAAATTTTTGATCTTAGTGAGTGCGAATTATGAACGAAGCTTGCGAGCAGGCAGAGACGTTTTTGAATGACGTGTTCGGCGGGTGCCAACTCGACCTCAAGGCGCAGGCCGCCGAATCCGACGAAGGATGTTTGTTGGAGTTGGAGGGCGAGGATGCGTCTCTGCTGCGGAGCGAAGGCGGCGAGTTGTTGAGCGCGCTTGAGCATCTCGTCAACCAGGCGTTCGGGCGCTCGCTCCCGCACGGCTCAAGATTCGTCTGCGACGTGGAGAACTTCCGCGCCACACGCGAAGCCGAACTGCGCGTGATGGCACGCCACGCCGCCGAACGTGTTCGCACCACGCGCACGGCCTTCACCTTCGGGCCGATGAACTCGAACGAACGCCGCGTCATACACACGTCGCTTGCCGACGAACCTGATTTACACACGGAGTCAATCGGCGAAGGCAACGCGCGACGCCTCAAAGTTACTTTGAAGAGCGCGGGCTAAGACTCAACACACTCTTCCGAAGATCGTGTCGCGGCGCGCGAAAGACGCGACACGATCTTTTTCTTTTTGCCGTGTCAAGAAAAGACACCATCGTCGCACTCTCCACGCCGCCCGGCAGAAGCGGCATCGGCGTCATACGTCTCAGTGGCGCACGCTCGCTCGAATACCTTCGCGCGCTCGTCCGGGACGATCAATTCTCACCGGACCCCAATCGCGTCGCGCTCAGAAAAATTTTTGATCCGCACAACCACGAACTCCTCGACCGCGCGCTTATCACTTACTTCAAAGCGCCGCATTCATTCACCGGCGAAGACATCGCGGAACTTAGTTGTCATGGTTCGCCCGTGCTGCTGCTACATGTCGTTGACGCACTTTTAGCTCTCGGCGCACGCGCCGCAGACGCGGGCGAATTCACCTTGCGCGCACTCGCCAACGGGCGTCTGAATCTCAGTCAGGCCGAAGCCGTGCGCGACCTCATAGACGCGCAGACGGACACGGCTGTCCGGCAGGCCGCACGACAACTCGGCGGCGAACTCTCCGCGCGCCTTCAACCGACCAAAGATGCGCTGCTCGAAATCATCGTCCCGCTCGAATCCTCACTCGAATTTGTCGAAGACGACCTGCCGCAGTTGACGCTCGAAAAAATCAGCTTTCAACTCACAAATCTCATCCAATCTCTCGACGCGCTGGCCACCACTTTTCGCGCCGGACGCCTTTTGAAAGACGGCCTGAAGGTCACTCTGGTGGGACGGCCTAATGTCGGTAAGTCCAGTGTCTTCAATAAGTTACTTGCTTCAGACAGGGCCATCGTCACGGAAATTCCGGGCACGACCCGCGACAGTTTAAGTGAATTGTTAAATATAAACGGCGTTCCTGTTTTGCTGACAGACACCGCCGGTATGCGCGAGTCGAACGACCCTGTAGAGTATCTCGGCATCGAACGCACGCGCCGCGCCATCGCGGACGCAGACCTCGTCCTCTTCGTACTCGACAGCTCGCAACCCTTGACGGACGAGGACAAGACAATATTTGCCGACATAGCTCAAGACAAGCACGTGATCGCGTTGAATAAAAGCGACTTGGACGGCTTTGATAATTTGCTCTCCGTTGGGATTGGTGATAATTCTAAGCGCGTCGCCATCTCCGCGCGGACGGGCGCGGGTCTCGACGCTCTGCGCGCTGCTATAATGGAGCCGTTCCAGGCCACTGGCGCGACTCAAGAGGGTTTTTTGATCACCAACGCGCGCCATTTCGACTTGTTGCGTCGTTCCGCAGACGCGCTACGCTCTTCAAAAGTGCTCGTCGGGCAGGGAGCGAGCGAAGATTTGATCCTTGTAGGGCTTTACGAGTCGCTGCGTTACCTCGGCGAGATTACAGGTGAGACGACGCCGGAAGATGTTCTGTCGCAAATATTTGCGACGTTCTGTATAGGAAAGTAGTTATGAGTTTTGACGAACAGTTTGACGTGATTGTCATTGGGGCGGGACACGCAGGCTGCGAGGCCGCTTCCGCCGCCGCACGCCTCGGCGCTCAGACCGCTCTGGTCACACTCAATCTCGATTTGATAGGTCAGATGTCCTGCAATCCGGCCATCGGCGGAATCGCTAAAGGTCACATCGTACGCGAGATAGACGCTCTCGGCGGCATCATGGGGCGTGTGATTGACCGCACCGGAATCCAGTTTCGTCTCCTGAACCGCTCGCGCGGTCCCGCCGTCCAGGCCCCGCGCGCTCAGGCTGACCGCGCGCTCTATCGCACTGAGATGCGGCAAGTTCTCGAAGAGACGCCGAATTTGCACCTGCGGCAAGGTCTTGTCATCGAGTTGATCGTCGAAGACGGGGAAATTCGCGGCGTCGAAATGCAGGACACGCGGCGTCTACGCGCCGACGCCGTCGTCGTCGCCACAGGCACTTTTCTAAACGGCCTTGTACACACGGGGCGGCGCACCTACACCGCCGGGCGCGCGGGCGAACCTGCCTCTATCGAATTGGCCGAATGCCTCAAGCGTCTCGGTTTTCCGGTCGGGCGTCTGAAAACCGGCACACCGCCGCGTCTCGACGGGCGCACCATTGACTGGGACAACTTCCAGCCGCAACTCGCCGACGAGCGACCCGTCCCCTTCTCTTTTTCAACGGAAACTATTGAGCAGCCACAAGTTACGTGCTTCATCGGGTACACCAACGAGGATGTTCACAACTCGATTCGCGCGAATATCCACGAATCGCCGCTCTATTCAGGCCAAATCAAAGGCATCGGCCCGCGCTATTGTCCTTCGATTGAAGACAAGGTCGTCAAGTTCCCGGACAAGACGCGCCACCAGCTTTTCCTCGAACCCGAAGGCCACAACACGTCCGAAGTTTATCTGAACGGCTTTTCGACCTCCATGCCCGCGGAGTTTCAGCAGGAACTCGTGCATAAAATCCCCGGTCTCGAAGAGGCGCGCATCATTCGTCCGGGCTACGCCATTGAGTACGATTTTGTTGACCCGCGCGAGCTGACGCCCTATCTACAGACCTCACGCATCGCCGGTCTGTTCTTGGCCGGACAAATTAACGGCACGACGGGCTATGAGGAGGCCGCCTGTCAGGGTCTGCTCGCAGGCATCAATGCCGCGCTACACGTACAGAAACGCGAGGGATTCCGGCTCACACGCGAAGAATCTTACATCGGTGTTTTGATGGACGATTTGATCACACACGGGGTTGACGAGCCTTATCGCATGTTCACCTCGCGCGCCGAGCATCGTCTGGCGCTGCGCTACGACACAGCCGATGCGCGCCTCACGCCCCACGGAAAGAATCTAGGTCTGGTCGGCGACACGCTCTGGAATGCCTTCAACGCACGCCGCGAGCGTCTGGCGCAGTTGCGCAGCGCGCTCGAAACGACCCGTTTCAAGCGAACAGACCAAACCTACAGAGAACTTGCCCAGCTGATGGGCGATTTGGGTGATTCAATATCTCTCGCACAGTTGTCGCAACGCCAAAACGTTTCACATGAATTAATACGCGATTTGCTTCCCCACTCGATTCGCGCCCAGACCTCTTTCTCCGACCTTGAGACATCGCTGGCAGACCTTCTCTACTGCGGCTACGTGCAATCTCAGCGCGATAGCTTTGAACGCCTTTTCCACAATGACGGGCTGCGTTTACCCTCCGACTTCGACTTTCGCAGCATCAGCGGCCTGTCACACGAGATGACGGAGCGACTTGAGCGCGCGAAGCCTCAAACTTTCGGCCAGGCGCGTCGCATCCCCGGCATGACTCCCGCCGCTTTATCCACGCTTTTAGTCCGGCTCAAACTACATCAACAGGCTGCCTAGAATTGATGTTTCACGTGTCACATCGTCAAACTCGCGTGATGTGACACGTGAAACATCGAAAATTCGGGGAAATTACGCGTGCGCTGGCGACAAAAAAGTAGCACGTCGGGTCGGTTTGTGTTAGTTTAGGCGAAATTTCTTGTCGTCACCTGCGCTGAGAAGACAAAATGGCTAAAATTATCGCGGTCGCGAACCAAAAAGGCGGCGTCGGGAAGACCACAACGGCTGTGAATTTGGCCGCCGCGCTTGCCGCCTCCGAAATGCGCGTCCTGCTCGTTGACACAGACCCGCAAGCCAACGCGACCTCCGGCGTCGGCGTTCAACGCGGCAGTTTCCGTCGTAGCCTCTATCATGCGCTCATACTCGACGAGCCGCTTTCAAACGTACTCCAAAACACAGAATTACCCCTTTTGAAAGTTTTGCCCGCGGATAAAAATCTGACCGGAGCGGAAGTCGAATTGGTCGATATGGAGCGGCGGGAGTACAAGCTTCAGGGCTTGCTTCGCGGTATTCAGGATGAATATGATTTCATCATCATTGATTGCCCGCCCTCGCTCGGCCTGTTGACTCTTAACGCTCTGACCAGCGCCGACTCTCTCTTAGTTCCCATTCAATGCGAATATTACGCGCTCGAAGGCGTCACGGAGTTATTCGACACTCTGGCTAGAATAAGGCGTTCGCTCAATCCCGGGCTGAGCATAGAAGGCTTGCTGCTGACTATGTACGACGACCGCACGAATCTTTCGGCGGCTGTCGCGGCGGATTTGCGTGATTTTTACGGGCGGCAGGTCTTGGAGACGGTGATTCCCCGTAATGTGCGCTTGGCGGAAGCCCCCAGTTACGGTAAACCTATTATTTTGTATGACATACGCTCGCGGGGGGCGGAAAGCTATCTTCACTTGGCGAAGGAGATAATCACTCATGACGAGAAAAGTGCTAGGGCGGGGCTTGAGCGCACTGTTGTCGGAGACATCGCCAGTAGCGACGGCCAATGAAGAATTAAGAGAAGTCGATATAGACCTCATCGAACCGAACAACGTGCAGCCGCGCACGCGTTTCGACGAGACGCAGTTGGAGGAGTTGGCACAGTCCATCAGGGCAAACGGCGTCGTGCAGCCGATACTTGTGCGGAAGGCCAACGGCGGGCGTTATCAAATTGTCGCGGGCGAGCGCCGCTGGCGCGCCGCACAAAGAGCCGGACTTCAGCGCATCCCCTCCGTCATACGCGTTGTTCCGGACGACAAGATGCTCGAACTCGCTCTGATCGAAAACATACAGCGGCAAGAACTCAACGCCATCGAGGAAGCCTACGCCTACAAACGTCTCATCGAAACTTTCAATTTAACGCAGGAAACCGTCGCTCAACGCGTCGGGCGCGACCGCACTTTTGTCACTAACTACCTGAGATTATTGCGTTTACCGGAAGATATACAGCTTCTTGTCGAAGAAAATAAGTTGTCTATGGGACATGCCAGAGCCTTGCTCGGCATTGACGATGCCGACAAGCAGAGGCAGATCGCGCGCAACATTATCGACCGGAACTTGTC
>DATHBB010000110.1:0-7878 GCA_035296385.1 Pyrinomonadaceae bacterium
TCGCTGATCTCTCGTATCTGCGGGCGCGCGTAACCGTCTTCGACGTAGATGCGCGCCTTCGGTTCCGCGCCCTCCGCCGTGTAGTAGTTGTAGTAGGGCACGTCGCCCGCGTGGTCTTCGATGAAGTAGAAGCGCGGCTCGAAGCCCGCACGCGCGACGCAAGCGCGCGCTTCGTTGAGAAACTGCGCGCGTTCTCCGGCGGGCATGTCTAGATCAATGGCTTTGAAGAGGCGGCGACCGACGAAGCGGCGGCTGAGATCATTTAAGACCGTGTCTTTAGCGCGCCGCCATTGTTTGAGGTGAAAGAGGACGTCGGAGTCGTCCATCTCCAGGTGGTCTTCGAGCGTGAGCGCCTGGCGGCGGAGCACTTTCTCGAAGGCCGTGCCGGGCGCGCACCACACCTCCTCGCCCGCCGCGACGAGTTCGAGCGCGCGCCTCAGCACCGAGCGCAAGACGGCCTCCGCCGAACGCAGCGTGCGGTGAAAATAGACCTGCCGGAACATGTAATAACGCGCCTGCAAATATTCCTCGACGGCGTAGAGGCCGCGCGCGGCGACGTAGATGCGGTCGTTCTCTTCGTCCACGGCGAGCGCGTTGATGATCCATTCGAGATCGTAGATGCCGTACTTCGCGCCCGTCATCAAAGAGTCGCGCAAAAGATAGTCCATGCGATCCACGTCGAGTTGCGACGAGACGAGTTGCGCGAGAAAGGCGGGCTGGAACGTCCCTTCGATGATGTCTGCGACGCGGCGCGGGAGCGCGGGCGAGAAGTCGCGGAGCACTTGATTGATCTCCGTCTCCTCCGAGAGCACGGCGCGCACCGTCCAGGCCTCATGGTGGAAGCCGAGGACGTTCTCCATGACGTGAGAAAACGATCCGTGCCCGATGTCGTGCAGAAGCGCCGCCGCGCGCGCCGCCGCGCGATCCTCTTCGTCGATGTGGTAGTTCTCGCCGAGACGGTCGAGCACGCGCGTGATCAAATGCAGGACGCCGAGCGAGTGCGCGAAGCGCGAATGCTCCGCGCCCTGATAGGTGTAGAGCGCGAGGCCGAGTTGCTTGATGCGGCGCAGGCGTTGAAACTCCGGCGCGTCTATGAGGTGCACGAGCAGTTGCCCCTCGCGCGTGTCTGTGCGCAGGCGGATGATGTTATGCACGGGGTCGCGGTAGATGCGTTCGCTCATCGGTAGGGAATGGTAAAGGGTAAACGCTAAATGGTAAATGGCGTGGAGGAATTTCCGCGCGCCGCAGCGATAGTTAATAAAAAGCGGGGGTAAAAAATGGGCTGGAGCCGAAGCCCCAGCCCGACAGTTGTATGCGTGCGCGTTTAACGCGCGCGGAGTTTAGAAGGTGTAGCGCAGGGCGAACTGCATGACGCGACCGGCGCGCGGCTCGTTCAGAGGCGATTGCGTGGCCGTGTACTTGCCGAAGTCGCTCGAAGGCGTCAGCGCGGCACCGCTGTCGGGGTCGGGCAGGAAGGGATCGGGCGGCAACCCGAAGCCGAGCAGGCTCGCGTTGGCGAAGCGCTGCGTGTTGGTGACGTTGAAGACCTCCCAGCGGAACTGTAGGTTGTGGCCTTCCCACGGCAGACGGAAGTTCTTCGACAGTCCGAGGTCGAGCGAGACATAGCCCTCGCCGCGCAGGATGTTGCGGTCGCCCACCTCGCCCGCGCGCGGTTCGCGGAAGCAGCGGAAGACAGCCTCGCGGTTGCTGAAGAGGTTGGGCACGCCGTCCGGGCCGTTGCGCGTGACCGATCCGTTGGCCGCGCAGACGCGCACCATGTTCGACTGTAAGTTCCAGTTCGTCGCCCAGCGGTCGGCCTGGAACGGCTCGCCCGTCGGCAACCCGGAGTTCCAACGGTAGATGCCGGACAACTGCCAGCCGCCCACAATCGCGTCGGCGAAGCGATTCATATCGTTCCCGATGCGGCGTCCGCGACCGAGCGGCAGCGAGACTAGCCAGTTGGCGTTGATGACGTGGCGCACGTCGAAGTCCGAGTTGCTGTAGTTCTGCTCGGGGTCGAGCGCGTTGACGATGAAGGCCGCGCCGTAAGCTCCCGCCGATTGCAGACCCGATGCGCTGTCGAGCGAGTGCGAGAGCGTGTAGTTGAAGTCGAAAGCCATGTCGTTGCGGAAACGGTGGCGCAGCGAGAACTGGCCGGAGTGGAAGTTGGAGCGCGCGATGGTCGAGAAGGTCGAGAGCGCGGCGTACTGCGGGTGGAAGAAGGTGTTGTTGAAACGCGCGACGGGCTGGTCGTCCAGAAACGTCTGGATGAAGGTGTAGTCGGTGATGTCGAAGCCGCCGACTTCGGGACGCGCGAGCAGGAGGTAGACGGCCTGCGTGTTGGTCAGCGAGGGGTCGCCGACGACGAACTCGGCGGTGCCGGGGAAGAGGTTCTCGAAGTAGGCGAGCCTCGGAATATTCTCAAGCGGCGTTAACCTGTAGCGATGATCGATGAGCGTGTTGATCGCCTGATACCACGTCATGTTGGATTGCGGGTCGCGTATGTTGTTGAGGTGCATGATGTCGCGCGCGGCGAGCAGGTTGCGCGCCATGCGCCCGACGTAGGAGGTCTCGAACGAGAGCCCCTTGCCCAACTCGCGCCCGTAGGAGAGGTTGATGCTGTAGTTGTGCGGCGTCGTGATGGTGTCGTCGAGCGACTGCTCGATGCGCTGCGCTTCGTCCGAAGGCAGGGTCAGAGGGAACTGTAGGCGCGGCGTGATCGTGCCCGGCGCGATCTCGAAGCCGCGAACGTTCGGGCTGAAGCCGGTGAAGAGCGGCGCGAGACTGTCGCTGACGTTGAAGGTGTTCGCGCCGATGGTTTGACCGGACGTGAAGCCGAGCGCGGAGTTGAGATCGAAGTTGGCGGCGATCTGGCTGCCGATGCGGTCGTAGGTCATGCGGAAGCCGCCGCGAATGACGGAGCGACCCTGCCGCCCGATGAGCCGACCGAAGAAGTTGTCGCCGAAGTCGGGCGACCAGGCGACGGCGATGGACGGCGCGAAGTTGTTCCAGTCCTGTTTGTAGTAGCCAGTGCGCCCATTCTCGCGTCCCGCGAGATCAACCGTGATCGGGTCGTTCAGAGGCATGCCGTTGAAGGCCGATTCCTGACGGCGCAGGAAATATTCGCCGAGACTCTGGACGGGTTTGACCTGCACGCCGTTCTTCTCGTAGACGGGCGTGGAGGTTGACCAGCGCAGGCCGTAGCTGAGCGTCAGGCTCGGACGCATGCGCCAGGAGTCCTGAAAGTAGAGTTCGTATTCTTCGGTGGCGAAGGTGCGCTTGGTCGGCGTGCCCGCCGGAGCCAACTCGCCCGAAGGGTTGTAGGTGAGGTTGGCCGTGTACTGCGAAAAGCGACCGATGACCGCCGCCAGCGCGTCGCGCAAGTCGCTGCGGACGCGAACGCTGGGGAAGAGCGAAGCGTTCGAGCCGTAGGAGTCGCGCGTCAGCACCGCGCCGGAGAAGTCGTACCACGAAGGGTTGATGACGGCTTCGTCGAACGCGCTGGCAAAAGAGGTGCGGTTGTTGCGTATGAAGCGGACGTTGCCGCCCATCTGCAAGGTGTGGTTGCCCTTGATCCAGGACAAATCTTCGACGAGGTTGTTGACGGGAGTGGTGCGGAAGAGCGTGTTGCGGAAGCCGGTCGGGCGATAGATGAAGCGGAAGGTGGTGAAGTTGCCGTTGCCGCCGGGCAGCGTCGGGTCGCCGAAATCGCTGAAGGCGGTGCGCGTCAGGCCGTAGGTGAAACGGTTGACGAGGTTGTTCCTGACCGTCCACGTATGACCGGCGGCGATGCCGTAGGGGTGATTCCAGATCGTCAAAGGCTGCGTGTCGGGGAAACACTGCACGCCGTCGGAGCAATCGGTGGCGTTGTAGTTGTTCTTCGTGACGGTGTCGTGCTGGTAGTTGCCGCGCAGGAAAAGCGTCTGGCGGTCGGTGAGGTTGAAGTCCATCCTCGCGATGTAGGTGTTGAGATTCGAGGGCGTCTTGGCGTTGAAGCGATAGCCGCCGGTGTTGAGCCCGTCGCCCACGCTGGCGTCGTTGGTCGGGTAGCGGCGCGCGGCGTCGGCGAGCACGGCGAGAGCCGCCGGGTTGAGGCCGGGCGACGCGCCGTAGATGCCTGAGTAAGCGTTGTTGATCTCGGCGGGCGTCAGGCAGTTGACGCCCGAGGGCGTGCCCGTAGGGCAACCCGCGTCGCTCGAACCGTTGGCGGTGAAGTAGCGCACGATGCCCTGTCCGAGCGTCGGCAGAGGCACTTCACGCACGACCGGCGTTTCAGACGCCTCGCGGAAGCCCTCATAGTTGAAGAAGAAGAACGCTTTATCCTTCTTGAGCGGGCCGCCGATTGAGCCGCCGAAGACGTTGCGCAGAAGTTGCGGGCGAGGGGCGCGCGGATCGCCTGCGCGCGCCGCGCCGGTGCGGACGGCGAAATCGTTGGGGCCGAAACTGCCCGCCGCGTTGTTGAAGAAGTCGTTGGCGGTCGTCACGGTGTTGCGGTGGAACTCGTAGAGCGAGCCGTGATACTCGTTCGTGCCTGACTTGGTGACGAGCGACACCTGCGCGCCGGAGGAGCGTCCCTGCTCGGCGTTCGGGTTGGTGGTGATGACGCGAAACTCCTGCAGGGAGTCGGGCGTCGAGCGCAGGACGGAGGCGAACGCTTCATCCGTGACCACGTCGAGGCCGCGCTGCTGTTCGTTGTTGTCCACGCCGTCGAGCGTGACGTTGGCCTGATCGGCGCGACCACCGTTGACGTAGCCGCCGCGCGTGACGCCGGGTTGGAGCGAGAGCAGGCCGACGACGTTGCGCGCGTTCAGGGGAAGCTCCGAGATGCGGCGCGACTCGAAGGCGTTGCCGATGGTGGCGTCGGTGGTGTTGAGCGGGGCATCGGTTGAGGCCGTCACCGTCACGGTCTCGGACGCGAGACCCGCTTCGAGTTGCACGTCCACATCGACGGGCGTATCGACGAGCGCGCGCACATCCGAGACGGACGACTTCTTGAAGCCGCCCGATTCCACGTCAACGCGATAAGTGTCGGGCGGGATAGCGGTGAAGGTGTAGGTGCCTTCTTCGTTGGTCGTTTGCGTGCGGGTGAAGTTCTTGCTTTCGTTGACGAGCGAGACGCTGGCCCCGGCCACGACGTTGCCCTGCTGATCTCTCACCGTGCCGCGCACGGTTGACCTGCCGCTCTGCGCAAAAGCGCCGCCCGCGAGCAAGAGTGAGAAGAGAATTATGCACGTCAGAGAAGCGATACGGCTTCGGGTAAGGTTACGCATGTTTATCTGGCCTCCGAATTTTATCTGAGGCGTTTCGGCGCGGAAGATAAAGTCCGAGCGCCTCAGTTGTGGAAGGTTGATATATTTACACCGGCGGCGGGTCGTTGTTGCTGCTACGATCAGCATTCGTCATGCGAGGTGACGAAAACCCAAACGTGTCGGTGCAGACGAAACTTCGACGGATTGCGTGATGTTAAATTAACTTCTTGTGAGCCGGTCGTGCCGTGAAAGAGATACCGATCAACACAGCGGCACGGGCGCGCTCGCTTGCAGGAATGCTTCGGTCGAAATTATACACGCAACGGGCGTTCCACTTAAGACGCTCGCGCGCGGCCTTCAACTAATCGGCAAAGTTGTCGCGCCGCGCATGTCGTCTTGCGCCGTTTGATCCAAAAAAATATCGGAAAATTCAGAATTTTGGAATTCGCGCGCCTTTTCCGGCGGGTTGCGATTGAGTGTTGGCGGCGGTGAATGCCGTACGGCTTACTTGATCGTTTCCAGGAGGTGGCCGAGCTTCTCCTTCTTCGTGCGCATGTAGTGTGCGGCGGCCTCCCCGTGCTCGACCTCAATCGCCACGCGCTCCACGACCTGTAAGCCCGCCGCTTCCACGGCGCGCAGTTTCAGAGGGTTGTTCGAGATCAGGCGCACGCGGCACAAGCCCAGATCGAAAAGTATTTCGGCGCACTGGCGATACTCGCGCAGGTCAACGGCGAGTCCGAGTTGTTCGTTGGCCTCGACCGTGTCCGCGCCCTCGTCCTGCAAGGCGTAGGCGCGAATCTTATTGAGTATGCCGATGCCGCGCCCCTCTTGCAGTTGATAGACGATTGCGCCGCGCCCGGCCAGTTCGATCATCTCCATCGCGCGGTGCAGTTGCGCGCCGCAGTCGCACTTGAGCGAGCCGAACACGTCGCCCGTCAGACATTGCGAATGGATGCGCGCCAGCGTCGGCGTCTCGCGCTCGATCACGCCCTTGAAGATGGCGACGAACTCCTCGCCCGATTCGCGCGAGCGGTAGCCCGCGATCTTGAACTGGCCGTACTCGGTCGGGAGGTTCGCCACCGACACGCGCTCGACCGACAGTTCGCCCGTCGCCCACTGGCAAGAGGTGCTGCTGCTATCGCCGTCCTGCGATACTTCTTCCAAAGCCGTTAACTCCTTCAAACTCCACGCGAAACAATTTGACGAAACAATTATTCGATTGCCTCGAATTATAAGTTCACGCGCCCGCGCGCGACAAGACGAGCGGCGCGCAGCCGAAGTTGAAAACGAACCGCCGGAGCGCGAGATAAAGATTGATCTTTTCTTTTTCATCGCGCATCCTTGCCGCGTTCGCCTTGTTGCCGTTATGGATGACGAAATTCATACTACGATGCCCGCCGAAGCGCCCGCGCCGCACGAACGCCGCCCCGCGCTCGTCTTCATGCGCGGCGAACAACTGGCCGCGCCCATCCCGCTCGAACGCGACGAGGTCGTGCTCGGTCGCGCGCTCGAAGCCGACGTGCGCGTCAACGACGCGCGCGCCTCGCGTATGCACGCGCGCATACGCACCGAACAAGACGCCGAGACGAACGCCCCGCGTTACCGCCTTACCGATCTCGGCTCGACCAACGGCACGCTCCTGAACGGCCAGCCCGTCTCCGACGCCTTCCTCCAGAACGGCGACAAACTCACCATCGGCGAACACCTCATACGCTTCGACCTGCTCGACGATCTCGACCGCGAGTTTCAACGCCAACTCTATCGCCTCATCGCGCACGACGAATTGACCGGATTGTTGACGAGCAAATCGTTCTTCTCCGAACTGCGCCGCGAGGCCGCGCGCGCCGAGAGCGAAGGCCGACCCTTCTGCGTGCTGATGATGGACCTCGATCACTTCAAGCGCGTCAACGACACCTGCGGCCACCTCGTCGGCAGCCAGACGCTCGAAGAGATCGGCGGCCTCATCACGCGCGCCCTGCGCGCGGGCGATGTGGCCGCGCGCTTCGGCGGCGAAGAGTTTGCGGCCTTCCTCCTCGACGCGGATTGCGCGCAAGCCCTCGTCGCCGCCGAGCGCGTCCGCGCCGCCATCGAAGAACACGCCTTTTCCTCTACGCGCCACGGCACGCCCGCCGCCGCAGCGGAAGAGAACCGCACGCTCCGCATCACTATAAGCATCGGCGTCGCCGCCTACCCCGACGACGCGCGCGACCCCATCGAACTCATCGAACTCGCAGACACGGCGCTCTACCACGCCAAGCAATCGGGCCGAAATCGCGTCAGCGCCTTCTGCTCCGCGCCGGGCGCAGGAGAGACGCCGCGCGAATTGCTGCGCCCGCGCCAGGCCATGCCGCGCTACGAGTGATAAAAGCTGGCAGCCCTGCGAGCCATCTGTAATGATGCCGCCACTCCGGCAACATCCGAGTTTCCCTAAACCCCAATCGCAGTTTCAACGCCCGCGACCGGTTTTGTCGCACGTTTCCGAGGGAGCATGAGCGTGTCGAAGTAACTACACTTCCCGCGCGTGCCGCGGGCTGCATTGCCATCTCACTCTGCTTTCTCGCTACACCCGCCGCGGCGCAGACGCAGCCCGCGCCTGAGAGGATGAAGTCGAAAGGCGGCCGAGCGGTCG
>DATHBB010000111.1:0-1549 GCA_035296385.1 Pyrinomonadaceae bacterium
CGCGTTCCTACTTCATCCTTCTTTCTCTGCGCCCCCTCTGTGCATCCTCCGTGTTCTCTGTGTCTCTGTGGTGAATGCCTTAATCTTGCGCCGCGAACAGGCGCGCGAATCCTTCAAAGTCGAGCGCGCGGACGGGCAGGCCGAGTTGCCGCTCTAACTCTTCGCGCGTCGTCCCGTCGAGCATGATGGGTTCGTCGCTTTTGAAGGCGACGCTCGGCAGGATGACGAAACTGCCCGCGATTTTATCGCGCGCGGCGAGCACGTCGCGCCCCGTCATGAGTCCTGCGACGACGATGTCCGGCCCGAAATAATCGTTCTCGACCGCCACAACCCGCAAACGCGCGCCGGAGCGTTCGTTCAGACGCGCGATCAAATTTTCAAGGACGGGCGCGAATAGTTTTCCGGTCAGGATCGTCGCGTCGAGTTCGGCGGCAGCGGCGAGTGGGTGGCGTTCGAGTTTGCGTTCGAGGCGTCGAAAATCTTCGTAGAAGGAGCGCACCATGCCGACGCCGTCCTCGATCTGCGGGTAATCGCCGTAATGCCTGCGCGAAGGAACGCTCATTCCGGCGCGCAGGTAAAACTCGTCGCCGAGGAAAGCGAAGTTCGTGCCGAGCCGCGCGTGCAACTCGCGCTGCAACGCTTTCACTTGCCGGATCGTGCGTTGGCAAAACTCGGGCGTGACGGGCGTGAGTCGCGCGTCCGTGTTGTAGCGCGTCAGACCCAAAGGCACGATGGCGACGCTGCGCAACGTGGGATAATCGGCGGATAAGTCTCTGACGGTGCGCTCCAAAATCTCGCCGTCGTTGATCTCCGGACACAAGACGACCTGCGCGTGAATCTCTATGCGCGCGTCGAGCATGCGCCGCATCTTCGAGCGTATGTCCGCGCGTTTCCTGTCCACGCCTAAGAGGTAAGCGCGCACGTCCAGATCAGTCGCGTGGACGGAGACATATTGCGGCGTAAGTCTCTGCTCGATGACGCGCTGCATCTCGGCTTCGGTAATGGAGGTGAGCGTCGTGTAGTTGCCGTAGAGGAACGAGAGGCGCACGTCTTCGTCGCGAAAGGAGAGCGCGGGGCGCGCGTCGGGCGGGTTGCCGTGACAGAAGCAGAAGAGGCACTCGTTGGCGCACTGGCGCGGCACGATGTTCTCGAATTGCAGACCGAAATCCTCGCCCTCGCCGCGCTCGATCTCCAGTTCCCACTCCTCGCCGTTTCGCTTCAACACGTCGAGCGTCAGTTCCGTCTCGCCGCCCGTCTGGAAACGGAAGTCGAGATAGTCGCGCACCGCGCGACCGTTGACGCGAAGTATCCGGTCGCCCGCTTCGAGTTCCAACTCGGCGGCGAGGCTCGCGGGCGCGACTTCCGCGACTTCAACGCCGCGTCGGCGAATCTGCGTGATGGCTGGTGTGACGGCGAATTCGTACATCTGAAAAATCAACTTCTCTGCAAGACCGGAGAGCGCACAGGACAAAATTTGCGGCTCACGCGAAACGGATAGTATCCGCTATCGCGCCTGCGGATTCAACTCGCCGACGCGTCAAATCGCTGC
>DATHBB010000112.1:0-14130 GCA_035296385.1 Pyrinomonadaceae bacterium
CCAACACCAACACGGGCAACACTAACAACAGCAACACGCCCAGGTAAGCAGGCAGGTCTTCACCCGCGTCTCCCCAGCACCGGTCAATCATGGGCGGCATTCATTAGCTTGGATGCCGCCCTTCAACTTTTGTCTTTTCAGTCCGCCTCGCTCCGCCGCGCGCTGCGCCGCCCCTCGCGCCTCTGCCTGAATAATTAAAGCCGAGTACATATTTCATTCATATCTACTTAACAACGCTCGCGTATCAATAATAGGGATAATTTCCATCCCTCAATTTCAAGTTCCCCGCCGGGGAATCACGTTTGATGCCCCGTACTTTTGCGCCCCTTTTCTTGACATGAGGTGTTAGCGATGAGACGTAAACACAGCCGGGCACTACAACTCAGACTCATCCCGGGCGACGACCCGCCGCACGAGCGCGCAACGAGGTCGGCAACGCGCGAGCGCCTGACGACGCCGCACGCCGATCTCGTCGGGCGTTGTTTCTTCGACGGCCTCTCGAACGTCGCCGTCACGGGCGTCTGCCAACTCAACCCCGCGCAGGTCTGGGTCGAACGCGAGATGGACGGCAGGCGCTGGTCGATCTCCGCCGGACTCATTCGCCTCGCCACGCGACGCGAGCGCAAACGCCGCACGGCCTGAGGCCAAGGACGCACGCGCCCCGGCGTTTCAGACACAGCCGCTCTTCCCCGCCCGTAGCCCCGCCTTGACAAACCTTCCGCGCGGGCTAGAATATCAACCTTGTTTCGGCGAGCCTTCGCGGAGATATGGCCGAGTGGCTGAAGGCGGCGGTTTGCTAAACCGTTATGGGTCAAAAGCCCATCGCAGGTTCGAATCCTGCTATCTCCGCCATAACTTTCGAGAGGTCAGAGGTCAGAGGTCAGAGGTCAGTGAAAGGCTTTGTGTCCTTTCTTCTACTGATCTCTAACCTCTGACCTCTGACCTCTTTTAATTATGATCCGAGTTCGTTTCGCACCATCACCCACCGGCTACCTGCACATCGGCGCGGCGCGCACAGCGCTTTTTAACTGGCTCTACGCGCGCAAAATCGGCGGCACGTTTCTCCTGCGCATCGAGGACACAGACCTCCAGCGTTCGACCGACGAATCCACGCGCTCGATCATCGAAGGTCTCCGCTGGCTCGGACTCGACTACGACGAGGAGATGGTCTTCCAGTCCGCCAACGCAGACAAGCACCGCGCCGCCGCGCTCCGCCTCATCGAAGCGGGCAAGGCTTACCGCGACTTCACGCCGAAGGCCGAGCGCACGGACGCGAACGTCAAACAGGAGATCGCCGACCGCGCGCGCGCCGCCTCCGCGACGGGCACGGATCATCGCAGCAACCCTTTTCGCGATCTCTCGCCGGAAGAGTCCGCCCGTCGCGCCGCGGCGGGCGAGCCTTTCGCCGTGCGTTTGAAGGTCGCGCACGAGGGTCGTTCGCAGTTCGAGGACGCGGTTTACGGTTCGCAGGAGCGCGACTATTCCGAGATCGAAGACCTCGTGTTCCTGCGCTCCGACGGCCACCCGCTCTACAACCTCTCCGTCGTCTGCGACGACATCGAGATGCGCATCACGGACGTGATTCGCGGCCAGGACCACCTGACGAACACGCACAAGCAGATACTCATTTACGAGGCTTTGGGTGCGCCCGTGCCGCGCTTCGCGCACCTTCCGCTCATACTCGCGCCCAACAAGGCTAAGCTCTCCAAACGCAAGCACGGCGAAGTGGTCTCTTTGACGACCTATCGTGATCGCGGCTTCGTGCCCGCAGCCTTCCGCAACTTCCTCGCGCTACTCGGCTGGTCGCCGAACGACGAGCAGGAAATTTTGTCGCGCGAGCAACTCGTGGAAAAGTTTACGCTCGAAGGCATCCACCGCGCGCCCGCCGTCTTCAACTTCTCGGAAGCGGACGCGCGCCAGTGGACGGATCAAAAAGCCCTCTGGATGAACGCCGAGTACATACGCACGATGCCCGTCGCCGATCTCTCGCCGATGGTGCGCGCCGAACTCGAAGCCGCGGGACTCTGGAAGCCTGAATACGAAACGAACGGACGCGCGTGGTACGAGCGCGCCGTCGAAGTCATACGCCAACGCTTTCACACGCTCAAAGATTTTTCGGGTCAGGGTCGCGCTTACTTCGGCGAAGAGTTCGAGTTCGACGACGCCGCCGTCAAGAAGAACTTGCAGAAGGAGCCGCGCCTCAAAGAACTGCTGCCCGCGCTCGCCGAACGTATCGAGCAGACCGAGCCGTTCACGATGGAGAATGCGGAAGCCGCGTTGCGCGCCTTCGCGGACGAGGCGGGCGTTAAAGCCGGTCTCTTCATCAACGCCGCGCGCACCGCCCTGACGGGGCAATCGGTCGGCCCTTCGATGTTTGAAGTCTTCGATCTCATCGGGCGCGAACGCTCTGCGCGCCGTTTGCGCGAGGCCGCGCGCCTGGTCTGAAAATTCATCTTTCGACGTTGAAGGCGCGTTTCACGCAGTAGCAGCAGCAGTCACCTTTAGCACCATTCAGGTAGTTTTATATAGGAGTCTTTATGTTCAAAAAATTATTCATCGCCTCCGCGCTCGCGCTGTCGCTTGCAGTCTCCGTCGCCTACGCGCAGAACACGAACAGTTCGACCACGCCCGCGCCGACGACGCAGGCGACGCCCGCCGTGCGCCGTCCGGCCACGCGACGCCCCACGCCGACGCCGACGCCCGCCGCCGTCGAAGCGCAAGACGAAGCAACAGCGCCCGCCGCCACGCGCACGCGCCGCACGGGCGCAGCGCAAACGACTACGGGCGCGGCAGCGACGGCGAGCGCGAATCCGGCGGAGCGCGCCGTCCGCGCCACCTTCGAGACGCTTCTGAACGGCATACGCAAATCCGATGTCGAGATGGTGATGGGCGTCTATTGGAACTCGCCGCAACTCGTCATCTTCAACAACAACGGCACGGTCACGCGCACATGGGAGCAGGTGCGCTCCAACCGCGCGAGTTCTTACCCCGACGCGAAGAACGTCCAACTCGAAGTGCGCGACGTGCGCGTGCAGATGCTCGGCGCGGGCGGCGCGCTCGTCACCTGCCTGTGGACGCAGTCGCAGGAGTTTCGCGGCACGCCCGAGAGCGCCATGGGGCGACTCACCGTTGTCTTTCGTCTCATCAACAACGGCTGGAAGATCGTCCACACGCACACTTCGCCCTCCGCGCCCGATCCTTCGCGCCTGCTGCCCTCCGAGCAGACGCCCGCGACGGATGCGGCGAAGCCTCCCCCGACAGCGCCTCCGGTTAACCGCTAGCGAAAGCTTTCCCTCTGAAGTACACTCCGCTTTCCCCCAACACATGCTTTACAACGTTCGTGCTTCGGGCGACCGGTTAGTCGCCCGCGCATTTGAAATTATTTTTTCTGAAAGATGAAAGGTGACACGACATGAGTTGGTTAAATCAAATCGGCGGACTCTTACAACAATATCAAGGGGCAAACGCCAATCAGGCTTCGGGCAACGTGGGCGACGACTTCGATCAATTCGCGCAGGCCGCGCCGCAATCCGCAGTGGCCGACGGGCTGGCCGCCGCGTTTCGCTCGGAGCAGACGCCGCCCTTCGGCAACATGGTCGGCCAACTCTTCGGCCAGTCGAACGGCACGCAGCGCGCGAGCATACTCAACACGCTCATCTCGACTTTAGGCCCGACCGTCATCTCGCAAATACTCGCCAATCGCGGCGCGTCCGGCCTCGCGGGATTTTTGGGCGGCGGGCAGAGCGAGGTGACGCCGGAGATGGCCGAGCAAGTTCCGCCCGAAGCCGTGCAGGAGATCGCGGAAAAGGCCGAACAGAAAGACCCCTCGATCATAGACATGGCGAGCAACTTCTACGCCGAGCACCCGACCCTCGTGAAGAGTCTCGGCGGGGCGGCGCTCACCATCGCCCTCGCCAAAATCGCCGCGAACCAGCAACGATAAAAAAGCCGCCCGGTCGTTCGGTCAGCTTTCCGACATGCGAAAAAGAGTCTGCCCCGTTACAGGGCAGACTCTTTTTCATGCTCTACGGAAGAAAACCGCTCACGTCTTTAACATGAGCGGTTTTCCGGTGAACTGTTGGGATTGGCCTGTGTGCCGCGTGCTTTAAGCAACAACGGCGAAACGGACGGAAACCCTACCAATTCAAGTTTTCTGTCCGGAGGTCAGGCCGCAGCCACCTCACTGTGATTAGAACTCATATACGTTTTTTGATCACCTCCTTTCCAGTGTTGAGGCGAATATACAAAAACAATAAGTTGTGCGTCAACCATTATTTTTGTTCAATATCTTGTGGCTTTACTTTAAGCCGAGCGCCGGAACGCGAGTCGCCCGCCCGCGTAAACCGCATGCGCATGTTCGACGCCGAAGAAGTAGGCCAACTCTCTATAATCCGCCGCGTCGTGCAAACAAAAGTCTGCGCGCTTGCCCGCTTCGAGCGAGCCGACACGGTGCCCGCGACGCAGGCTGTAAGCCGCGTTGACGGTCGCCGCCACAAGCGACTCGGCGGGCGTCATCTTCAAGTGCGTGGAGGCGAGCGAGAGGACGAGCAGCATCGAAGGCGTGGGCGACGAGCCGGGGTTGAAGTCTGTGGCGAGGACGACGGCCAGCCCCGCGTCGATCATCGCGCGCGCCGCCGGATACCGCGTAGAGCCGAGCGCGTAAACCGAAGCAGGCAGGAGCACCGGCTGGACCTGCGCCGCGCGCAAAGCGTAGATGCCTGCGGCGTCCGTGTGTTCGAGATGATCTGCGGTCGTCGCGCGCACATCAGCGGCGAGCACTGCGCCGCCGGAGAGCGAAAGTTGATCGGCGTGCACGCGCAAACCGAGACCATGCGCGCGCGCGGCTTCGAGTATGCGCCGCGACTCCGCCACCGTGAACACGCGCTCCTCACAGAACACGTCGCAAAACTCTGCCAGCTTCTCCCGCGCCACGCGCGGCAGCATCTCTTCGACAACCAGGTCAACGTAGTCCGCACGCCGCGCGCGATATTCGTCCGGTACTTCGTGCGCGCCCAAAAAGGTCGGCACGTATTGAAGCGGCGTCTCCGCGTTCAAGCGTCGCACGGCGCGCAGCATCTTCAACTCGTCTTCTACGGACAAACCGTAACCCGACTTGGCCTCGACCGTCGTTGTGCCGCCGCGCAGAAACCACTGCGTATAACGCTTCGACGCCAGGGTCAATTCGTCTTCCGTCGCCGCACGCGTCGCGCGCACGCTCGAACGGATGCCGCCGCCCGCCTCCGCGATCTCCTGGTAGGTCGCGCCCGCCGCGCGCTGCTCAAACTCGCCCGCGCGCGTCCCCGCAAACACCGGATGCGCGTGCGCGTCAACGAAACCGGGCAGGCACACGCGCCCGCCCGCATCCACAAACTCGCACTCGTGCGTGGCGAGCCGTTCGATCTCGCCGCGCGTGCCGACACGTGTGATGCGCCCGTCGTCGCCGACGAGCATCGCGCCGTTTTCGATGATGCCGAGTTCGCGCATCTCCGCCCCGACGCGCGCACGCGCCGCGCCCTGAAGCGTGACGAGTTGTGAGCAGTTGACGACGGCCAGCATAGAAGGTTTCAAATTTCAGGTTGCAGGTCTCAAGTTTCAGGACTGAGGGTTTCTTAGTCTTGAACCTTGAAACCTGCAACCTGAAACAGATTCTTAAAGCAAAAACTTTTCAACTGGCAGATGTTGTGGTGTCTTGCACGATGCGCCAGCCCGCGCTCGTGCGGCGGAAGAGGAGCGCGAAGCGACCGTGCGGCGTGTCTTTGGCGCGCGTCAGTTGCCAGCGCCCGGTGGCGCTCGCGTAAAACTCGCTGAGTTGTTTGATCTCAAGTTCGCTGAAGGCGAGCGTGCCCATCTTCTCGGGCGTGTCGTAAGATTTCTTGTAGCGGTCTGTGACGACTTGCCAGCCGCGCGCAACAGTGTCGCCGGAGATGAAAGTCGTTGTGTCGGCGCGTTCGTAGCCGTTCATATAGCCTTCTATGTCGCCGCGATTCCAGGCCGCTGCCTGCGCGTCGAGCACCGCGCGGATCGCCGCCGCGTCCTCCGCCGTCTGCTTCTCCGACACGCCCCCGCGCGTGCACGCGGGCTGCGACGCGCAGGCGACGACCAACACGACCAACAGCCCACCGGCTAAAGGGGCGCGACGTAGTTTACGTTTCATGTCAGGCAATTCACTTTCGCGGAAGGGATGACGAGCTACGAGCGGTGGAAACTATACCCGCTGAGGTCTCCCCGCATCAACGTTTGTCGTCGTTTCCTGCGGCGCGCTGCCAGAAGTCGCCGAGCGAACGCGCCTCGGGGATCGCGCTCTGCATGAGGTAGCCCGCCGCGATGAAGAGTGCGGTCGTCAAAAGCGCGGGCAGGAGCGTCCGGCGCACGGCTGAGCGCAGCCAGTGGCGCGGCTCGACGCCCTTCAAGCGTTTGTACAAACCGGCGAGCAGCAACCCGTCAACCAGAATCTCCGCGAGCAACACGGGCGCGGCATAGACGACGTAGAACAGGGCAATGGCAAGCCCGACGATGGCGATGATGGGGATGATCAACAGCGCACACCCGTCCGCATCAAAATCGAAATCTAAATCCAAATTCCAACCGCCGCCCGACGTTGAACTACCGACCGTCGAGCCTGCGAGCGATGCCGAGTTGCCGACCGACGAAGTTGCGTTTGAAGCCGCATCCGTGACCCAACCCCCGCCCGCGCCCGCGCCGCCGAAGTCGCCGCCCCCGCCGCCTATTTTCGCCGCGTCGCTCAGATTCAGACCGGAGTTGTTAATCGGGTTAAGATCAATTCCCGCGAGATCAAAGTTGCCGTCGAAAATGTCCGTCGGTCTTCCTCGCAGAGCCAGCCAGATGCGCAGCAGTAGTAGAAAGACGCAATAGGCAGCGAGCACGGCGAGCGGATAGCGCACGGCCATGTTCGTGAGGCCGAGATGCAGGAGCGCGTAGGAGGTGAGAAAGCCGGACGCGCCCGTGCAGATGAGCAGAAAGGAGACGAAGAGGCGCGGCCACCCGCCGCGGAGCAGTCGCCGCCGCACGCGCTCGACGACGCGCGACCGGGCCGTCGCCGCGCGCTTCGCGTCATCGTCGCCCGCGCGCTGACTGTGCCTATCCGCGCGTTTCGGTTCTCGCTTGCTGCCCATATCAGCGCCCACCCGCCGTTGCCGCGTCCAAGGCTTTCGACTCTAACCACGCGCGCACGTCTTCGCGCATCGCGGGCGTCAGTTCGTGCGCTGCGTCGTAACTTTTGAACTCGACATCGCGTGCGCGCTGCCGGAGCCGCGCGGCGTAATCCGCAACGCGCTCCGGCGTGTAAAACTCGTCGCGCGCGCCCGCCAGATGCAGCACGGCGGCTTCCGTGTTTTGGTAACGCTCCGATGTCTCCCAATCGCCGGGCATCCCGCCGCAGATGCCTACGACGCCGCAGAGCATTTTCGCGTGCGTGAAGGCGAAGCGATAGTTGAGCGCGCACGTCTGCGAGAAGCCGAGCAGGAAGACGCGCGACTCGTCGGCGACGCCTTCGTCAATCAACTGCCGGATCATGTCGAGCAGCGCGCGGTGATGCACGGCGACGGAATCTTCCGGGTGAAAGTTGGTGAGCCAGCCGAAGCCGTAGCGCAGCGCGCCGCCCTTCTCCTTCGGCTCTTTCAAGTGTTGATGAACGCCTTGCAACGCGACGACGGCGAAATTATCGGGCGCGAAGAAGCGCGCCTCGCGCATCATCCAACTTTTGTTGCTGCCGTAGCCGTGCAGCGCGACGACGAGCGGCGCGGGCGTCTCAACCGGCACGCGCAGGTCGTAATAAAGTTTGACTCGCGCGTCGAGCGTGCGTTCGATGGGTGAGTTAGTCATTTATTCAGGCGACGTTGATGTAGAAAGTTATTCTTCGTCCGTTCAATTCAAATAGCCGCCCGGCTCGCTCTCTTTAATTTCGGGCAGCGCGTCGGGCACGGCGGTTTCCTCTTCCAGACTCCACACCTCGTAGAGTTCCGGCGGCACCTCGATGACGAAGCGCGAGGGGCGCTGCACGATGGTCTGGCGGTTGTAGTCGGTGATCATCAGAGGGTAAGTGATGTAAAGCTGATCGCGTGCGCGCGTGAGGGCGACGTACCAGAGGCGGCGTTCTTCCTCTTCGCCTTCCGCATCGCGCAAGGAGCGGGGCGAGGGGAACTTGCCGTCCGCCGCCCAGATGATGAAGACCGCGCGCCACTCCAATCCCTTCGCCTGATGGACGGAGGTGAGCGCGATGAGTTCGTCCTCGTCCGCGCCCATGACGACCTCTTCGCCCGCGACGGGTTGCGGCGCGCCGTAGCGTTCGGTGGCGAGGAGGGCGAGTTCGGCGAGGAATTCTTCGGTCGAGTTGTAGCGCGTGCTGTAGCGCGCGAGTTGGCGCAAATCTTCGAGGCGCGTCTCGGCGTTTTCGTAGTTGGCGGCGAGGTGCGCTTCGTAGCCGCGCGCGAGTATGAGTTCGATTTGCTTGGCGGGGTTCGCGCGCGTCTCGTTCGTGACCAACCCGTCGAGGAGCGCGCGAAACTCCGCCCAGGAGTTGCCGCGACGCGACGCTGCCGGGTCCGCGCCGCCGCGAATCACCATCGCGAGCGGATCGGGCGCGTAGGCGATCTGTTCCCAGATGCGGTTGGCGGTGGCCGCGCCGACGTTCGGGATGAGACGAAGCACGCGCTTCCAGGCGAGTTCGTCGCGCGGGTTGGCGACGAGCCGGAGGTAAGAAATTACGTCCTTGATGTGCGCCTGCTCGAAGAAGCGCACGCCGCTGCGAATTTGATAGGGGATGCCGCGCCGCGTGAGTTCGAGTTGCAGTTCGAGCGAGTGGTAGTGCGAACGATAGAGGACGGCCATCTCTTTGAGGGGCACGCCCTCGTCGCGCAGTTCGAGTATGCGCGCGGCGACGAAGGCGGCCTGCTGGTCCGCGTCGTGGCAGGGCACGAGCGCAGGATTCAGGCCGAGCGAAGGGCGCACGGCGCGCAACGTCTTCGGAAATTGTTTGCGGTTCGACGCGATGGAGACGTTGGCGACGGCGAGGATTTCGGGCGTCGAGCGATAGTTGTTCTCCAGACGAAACTGCTGTGCGTGCGGGTAGCGTGCGGGAAACTCGTAGAGGTTCGTCCACTCCGCGCCGCGCCACGCGAAGATGCTCTGCGCGTCGTCGCCGACGACCATCACGTTCTTATGATGCACGGCGAGCAGGTCAACGATCTCGGCCTGTAGTTTGTTCGTGTCCTGATACTCGTCAACGAGTATGTGCTCGAACTGCTCGGCGTAGAGCCGCGCGATCTCCGGCTTCTCGATGAGCAGGCGCTTCCAGTTGAGCAGGAGATCGTCGTAGTCCATGGAGTTGCGCGCGCGCTTGCGTTCCATGAAGATCGAGTCGACGCGCATGATCTGTTGGGTGAGCGGCTCGAAGTGCGGGTAGTTGCGCGCGACGACATCAATGATGGGGCGGTCTGTGTTGTTGGCGAAGCTGATGATGTCCTGAAGGACTTCGGCTTTGGGGAAGCGGCGCGCTTTCGTGTCAATCCCTGCTTCGTCAACGCACACGTTCAGGAAATCGCGCGCGTCTTCGGCGTCGAGGATCGTGTAGTTCTCCGTGTAAGAAAGCGCGGCGGCGTGGCGACGCAAGACCATGTTGGCGATGCGATGAAACGTGCCGCCCCAGACGCGCCGCCACGCGTTCGACGTGCCGCCCGTCAACTCCTCGACGCGCCGGAGCATTTCGCGCGCTGCGCGGTTGGTGAACGTGGCGAGCATGATGCGCGAAGGCGAGACGCCCCGTTCGATGAGATAGGCGACGCGATAGGTGATGGCGCGCGTCTTGCCGCTCCCCGCGCCCGCGATGACGAGCGTTGCGCCCGCCGGCGCGGTCGCCACCGCGAACTGTTCCTCGTTCAGTTCCTCGCGGTAGCGCGTGAGTTTGTCGGGAACACCCGCGCTCGCGGGTCGTTTGATGACGTAACGCTTCATAAGTCAGGCTCGCCTTATAGCACGACGGCGCATCGCGTGTGAATCGCCGCCGCACCGGCAGACAAACCGGCAGCCGTAGATATTTTTGTATATCGCTAAACGGGCGGCAAGCTGTATAAAATGTGGCATGCTCAAATTGAGATGGCGTAAAGGGAAGACGACGGACGAAACCGAGGCGCGCGCGGCAGGCACGGAGGAAAAGGCAGGCGACGCAGAAGCGACGACAGAGCAGGCGGGCGGCGCGAGCACGACGCATGAGGAAGCGGGCATCAGAGAATCTCTGGAAGTGGTCAAGACGGCGGTTGTCTGGCTCGTCGTCATCAACCTCCTCACGGTGCTGTCGCCGCTGCTCTGGCTGTCGTTGAAGTGGACGATAGTTGTCGGCGTCTTGCTGACGGGGAGCAGCATCGTCATCGGTTGTGTGACTTACCTGCGGGCGCGCGCCGCGCAGCGACGACTTCCCGAATGAGTTGAAACGATAAGCCGAAGCAGAGCGTCGAATGCTACGAGAGATCGGATACATCAAGCAGTCCCCCGGCCAACTTTTCCGCCGCTGGTTCAACGACGAACTACTCGACCTGTTCGTGTGGCAGGAAGAGGGCGGGCGCATCACGGGCTTTCAACTCTGCTTCGACAAGGACACGGACGAGCGCGCCCTGAGCTATTCCGAAGCGGCAGGCTACTCGCTCCACAACGTCTATACGGAGGAGTCTTCGTTGGACATGGGTTCGCCCGTACTCGGGCGCGGCTCGGAGTTGCCCTTCCCGCACCTGCTCGCGCTGCTTAACGAGCGTGGCGCAGGCATAGACTCGCGCGTCTTGCGCTACGTCAGGGAGAAACTGGAAGCGTACGCGGCGAGGCGGCAGACCGCCGACTGAGATTGCGACGCGCGACGGTTCATGTCGCGCGCGGGCGCGACGGTGGCGGCGTTGCATTCGCGCGGGCGGGAAGTTAGGATGAAGACCTGGCAGAGCAAACTTTTATTTCGACGAAGAAGAGAGGTTCAAAGGCGATGAAGTTTCCGGGCGGCATGAACATGCAGCAGATGATGAAGCAAGCGCAACAGATGCAGGAGAAGATGCAGCGCGAGATGGAGGCGCTCACCGTTGACGCCACGGCGGGTGGCGGCGTGGTAACGGTGCAGATGAGCGGCTCGAAGGAAGTCACCTCGATCAAAATCGATCCCGAAGCCGTCAAGGAAGGCGATGTCGAGATGCTACAGGACTTGATCGTCGCCGCCGTCAACGAAGCCGGACGCAAAGTTGACGAGGCCATGCAGGGCAAACTCGGCGGCATGCTCCCGCCCGGACTCCTTTAGAACAGTGACGAGTGATGGGTGACAAGTGACGAGTTAAAGCAGCACTCAGGTCTGTAAACTTGTCTTGATTCCGGCTCGTCACTTGTCACTTGTCACTCGTCACTTGAATTTATGTTGGATTACGCCGAGCCAGTCACGAAGTTGATAGATGAGTTCAAGCGCCTGCCGGGCGTGGGGCAGAAGTCCGCGCAGCGTCTGGCGTTTCACATTCTGCGGATGCCGGAGGCGGACGTGGCGCGTTTCGTCGCGGCGATGGAAGAGGTCAAACGCAAGATCGTCTTCTGTACGGTCTGCAACAATTTGACTGATGTTGACCCGTGCCGCTATTGCGCTTCAACTTCGCGCGACCGCTCGATCATCTGCGTGGTGGAAGAACCCTACAACCTCGTCGCCGTCGAGAAGACGCGCAGCTATCACGGCCTCTATCACGTTTTGCACGGGAGTCTTTCGCCGATTCGCGGCATGAGTCCCGACGACCTGCGTTTGCAAAATCTGCTCCCGCGACTGCGCCCCGAAAACAACGACGGCATAGAGGTGCGCGAAGTCATCCTCGCCACCAACCCCAACACCGAAGGCGAAGCCACCGCCAGCTACATCAGCCGGCTCCTCAAACCGCTCGGCGTCCGCGTCACGCGCATCGCCATGGGCATGCCCGTCGGCAGCGACCTCGAATACGTTGACGAAGTGACGATGGACAAAGCGATGACTAACCGCCACGAGATGTAAAAGCTGTCAGTTGTCCGTCGTCAGTAGTCAGTTGTTTTACTCTTGCCCAAGCTTAAACTCTTATCTTTAACCTTTAGCTTACGCGGCCACATGCAACGGACAACTGACTACTGACGACGGACACTTTTAGAACCGGACGTGCTCGGCGGGCGCTTCGTTTTTGCAGTCGGTGCAGTCTTCGCCGGAGTTGTAGAACTTGGAGTCGAATTCGACGAGCGACTTGACGGGGATGTCGTCGTTGATCTTGCTGATCGAGTCGGTGAAGCGGACGATGGTGCCGCAGCCGATGACGCGCGCGCCGAGTTCTTCGACGAGCGCGACCGTCTCGCGTATGGCGTCGCCGCTGCGGATGATGTCGTCAACGATGATGCACGGGTTGATCTCGCCCTTGTTGATGTACTGGCGAAACATGCGCTTGCCCTCTTCGCGCTCGGCCCAGTAAATCTGCTCGGCGCTCAAAGCCTCGCGCACGCCGAACGCGACGGGGATGCCGCCCGGCCCCGGACTGATGATCGCCACCTTCGGCAGCACGCTCGACACGTCCGGCTCGACGCGCAGCAGGCGCGAGAGCGCGACGGCCAGCACGCGCGCCGTGTCGTAATAGCGGAAGGCGAGCGGCATCTGAAAATAGTTGGACGTGTGTTTGCCCGAAGGATAGACGAAGTGGCCTTCGCGGAACGCGCCCGTCTTCTTCAACATCTCCATGACTTCATCTTGTGATGGAACGAGTTGCACCATTAGTCATTCTCCATGATTAAGAGGTCAGAGGTTAGAGGTCAGAGGCCAGTTAAGATCAGTTTCCCTTAAAACTGATCTGTGACCTCTAACCTCTGACCTCTTTTTCCGACAGGATACCACTACTCCGCCGCGTTCGCGCCATCCGCGAGCGCGTGTTTGATGATGCGGCGTTGATCCGCGGAGAGTTCGGGCGGAAGTTTATCTGCGTCGAACCAGCCGACGCCGTTAATCTCCATGCTTTGCGGCGTCGCGCGCACGCCCGCGCGCACGCGGCAGCGGAAATGTATTTCCACTTGCTGCGTCTTGTCGAGCGTGCGCACGTGAAAGAGTTGCGGCGCGTCGAGTTCGACGCCGACCTCTTCGTGCAGTTCGCGGCGCAGTGCTTCCAGAGGTTGCTCGCCGCTCTCGATGAAGCCGCCGGGGATGCCCCAACCGCTGCCCGTGCGAAATTCGTGATTCAACAACATCACGCGACCGCGCTCGTCCAGAACGACCGCGCCGACCGTCACCAGAAAGCGCGGCTCGACGAGCCACACGCCCCAACGCCGCACCCGCCTCGGCGACCCATGCCACAGTGCCCCCAACAATTTTTTCCACATGCGCCCGTATCATAAATGAAAAACTGTCCGTTGTCCGTAGTCAATTGTCCGTTGCATGTGGCTTCCCAAGCGAGTTGCTAAAGACGGAGTTGATCAACCGACCGGAGACAAAGAACAACTGACAACTGACAACTGACTACGGACAGCTTTTCGTTGACGCGCTCCGGCGTTTCTCCGTAAGATTGCGTGCAAGTTTTTTCACGTTGTCCGAAATGGCCGAAGCGCGTCGCCTTAAAGTTAATGGAGCGCGCGGGTCGCACGCGGAAAGTCGGGAAGCGAAAAATCATGTCAACGAACGAGACCGTAGCGCAAGCGGGCGTCGCCAAAGCCGCGCCGACCGAGCAGCAGGCATCGAAGCCGGGCGCGCCGAAGAGGTTCGAGCGTGGTCAGACCGTCTGCAACGAAAAGGACGCGAAGGGCAAGCTGCACAACGGTCATCTCAAGCAGGTCAGCCCGATACGCGAGGACGCGCGCCAGCACATGCGCGGCGACGACCTGCTCTATCGCTGCCAGACCTGCGGCACGCTCTACATGGGGCCGCCGCTCGGCCACGTACGCGACCCGCGCAAGCAGGCGCGCTACGTCCAGAGCGAACTCGTCGAGATACTCGAAGCGGCGGGCGGCACGCTCCCCGCCTTCAAACAGAACGAATCGGGCGCGTGGGTTCCCGCGAACGAAACGACGCCGCACGCGCCCGCCCCCGTCGCGGCGGCAGCGCAAAACATCAAGCCCGCCGCGCAGGCGAAGCCCGCGTCTTCAACTCCGGCAGCGACCGGCGCG
>DATHBB010000113.1:0-14243 GCA_035296385.1 Pyrinomonadaceae bacterium
CCATTAATTTTTCTGTCCAAGCATGAATGTGATGCGCTAGAAATGAACGTAAACAGCGCGGGTCGAGCGGAGTTCAAGGATTACATGAAATGACGCCACGTAAGTCTGACTTCCCACAGCACCCTGCGAGGCTCCCGCCCCACAACGCCCTACGAACTAACCAAGATACAACGAAAAAGCCCAAATACTAAAGCCAACAGGCTCGAAATGCGATTTTTAATGTGGAAATTAAACTGCGGGCGGACGGGCGTGCGTCTTTTAAGCAACTGTTGAGCGAAATCGAACGAGACTCACCACAGAGACACAGAGAGCGCAGAGGGGGCACAGAGGAAAACTAGGAAGTAGGAACGCGGAACGATGAATGAAAGACAAGTTGCTTTTAGTTCATCGTTCTGCCTTCCTACTTCATCATTTCCTAACTCTCTGTGCCCGCTCTGCGCTCTCTGTGTCTGCGGTGGTGAATGCTTTTTCACCGCCTGGTCTTGAGTTATTTCGATTCGGGTTTGGAGGCGAAGCGGACGCAGTTTTTGTGCGCGGCTTTGGCTTCGTACATGGCCGCGTCGGCGTCGGCGATGAGTTGCTGCGGCGACTGCGAATGGAGCGGGAAGGCTGCGACGCCGAAACTGGCCGTCAGGCGCAGGCGCAATCTGCGCCCGCCCGTGAAGACGTGCTCGGCGATCTTCTCGCGCATGCGTTCGGCGACGCGCGCGGCCATGTCCAGATTCGTCTCCGGCAGAATGACGACGAACTCGTCGCCGCCGTAACGCGCCACCACGTCCGTGTCGCGCACGCCCGTCAGGATGACGGTCGCCATCTCCATCAGGACGTGCGAGCCGACGAGGTGGCCGTAGTGGTCGTTGATCTCTTTGAAGTCGTCAAGGTCGAAGAAGAGCGCGGTGACGGTCGAACCGTAGCGTCGCGCGCGTTTGACTTCGGCGATCAGGTATTGCCGTAGGAAACGCGCGTTGTGAAGTTTGGTGAGATCGTCCGTCTGCGAAAGTTTCTCGGCTTCGGCGATGCGTACGGAGTTGGCGAGCGCAGCGGAGAGCGGCAGCGCGAGCGCGGAAAGCAACTCCGCCTCATGCGACGCGAAGGCACGCGCCGCAAAGCCCTCGCGCACGGCTTCGAGCACGGCCACGACGCGCCCGCCGCTCATGAGCGGCACGGCGAGGACGCGCCGCTCGCCTTCGGTCTCCCTGATGGTTTCGCTCGTCGTAAACGAATCGCGCGCGGCCTGCGATTCCGTGCCGGTCAGGAGCATCAGCGAATCGCTGTGGAGGGCGCGCCGCCAGTCGCCTTCGGGCAGGGCGCGTTCGCTCTCGGTCAAACCGCGCACGGCGAGCGGCTCAAAACGCGCTTCCTGTTGGCCGCGTTCCAACTCCGCGAGGTAGATCGTCCAACGATCCGCGCCGACGAGCGGGGCGAGTCCGGCGAGCGCGGTCTGCGCCGCGCTCTTTTGGTCGCTGACGAAATGAAGCGAGGCGACCGTCTCGAACGCCGCGCGCAGGCGCGCCACGCTCAAGTTGTCGGGCAGGAGCATGCTCGCGGGCGTTGTCGCCGCGTCTAAAACTTCGGAGTGGTTGAGGGATTCGGGAATGCTCTCGCCGCTTTCTTCGAGGTCGCGCAGGAGCGCGGGCAGTTGCGCCGGATCGTCCGCGACGGCGTGGAAGCCGAGCCGCAAGAGCGCGTGAGTGTCGAGCCGGTAGAGGTCGGGTTGTTCTTCTCCCGCCTCAAAGCGGCGACAGGCGACAACCGAGGCTTCCGGCCACAGGGCGACGGCCTCCGTGATCGCCGCGTGAATCTCCGCAATGTCCGCGTCCTCCGACACCTCGCAGATGATCGCGTGCGGCGACACCTCCGCGACCATGCCCTCGCCCATCATGCGCGCCGCCGCAGAAGACCCGACCGCCGCCAACTCCGTCGCGCGCACGCCCGCTTCGCGCAGCGCCTCGACCAGCGCGCGCGCCGGTTGCCCATGCTCAACTTTTAACAGGATGACGTGCATAAGAAAACAGTGACGAGTGACGAGTGACGAGTGACGAGCAAGAACAAGTTAAGAGCGTCGCCGTTGCTTATAACTTTTGTGACTTTCGTGCGCATGACGAATGACGAGTTGAAAGATAAGTTTGAAGAGAAGCGTTTGTTTTAACTTGTCACTCGTCACTCGTCACTCGTCACTCCTTCTATCTTTGTCCCGCGTCGGGTGTGAAGGCGTGGCGCGTGTCTTTGCGTGTGCCCTGCGAGTCTTCGGCTTCAAAAATGATCTCGCGTGCGGCTTTGGGCACGGAGATTTGCAGTTGGAACGAGCCGTCGGCGGCGGCCAGAGTTTCGCGCCCGTTGATGCGTATAGTGTTGCCGGGTTGCGTGCGCCCGCGCGCCACGTAGATGCTGCCGCCGATATATTCAAACGCGACGTTGGAGAGCGTGATGTGATCCGCCGTGCCTTGCCGGGCGGCGACGACGGTGAACTTCTGCGGCTCGGTCCATTCGCTAATCTGGCCGGAGGAGGCGACGGCGCGCACGCGCCAGAAATAAATTCCGGCGCGCAGATCGCTGACGCCGAACTGCGTCGCCTCAAGCTGATCGCGCTCGGTGACTTTTCCGGCCTGAACGAAGAACGGAGACGTGGCGACTTCGACGCGGTAGTGTCGCGGCGTGCCCGTCTGCGGTCGCACCCAGCGCAGCGTCACACTGGTCGCGCCTTTATCGGTAGCGGAGATTTTTTCCAGATCGCGCGGGGAGACGAGCAGTGGCATCGCCAGCAGACTCTCGCGGCTCTTGATGTTGCCCTGCTGGTTGAGCGCGATGTACTCGTTGCCCTGCACGGTCGTCTTGACGCCGCCGCGCGTCACGGTTTCGAGTTGGCCTGAACTGACGCGTATGCCTTCGGAATTATCTTCGCGCACGTCGAAGCTCGCGCCGGTCTGTCCGGCGAGATTGTTCTTCGTCAGGGGCGTCTCGACGATGTTCGAGCCGCCTTCGGGCTGCTGTTCGGTGCGGACGTTGATCTGGCCGCGCGCGACGGCGACGCGCACGTTCGTGCGCTGGCCGCCTTCGTAGCTCGTGTTGTCGCGGATGGTGACGACGCTGTTCGGGCGCACGATCAAGTTCGAGCCGTCGGCGAGTTGGATGCGGGCGCGCCCGTCGGCCTGCGTCTGCACGATGTCGCCGGGATAGAGTTGCGTGTCGCTGCGCGCGAGTAAGGATTCGCGCGTCTGCGCGCGCACGACGCGCACGTCGCCGTCGAAGGAGATGAAGCGCGCTCCGGCGGGCGCGTGTATCTCGGTCGCGCCGCTTTTGAACGGGTTGCCGTAGAGCCACGTATAGAGGCCGAAGCCGGAGGCGACGACGGCGACGACGAGGAGCGCGACGAGCGAATAGATGACGCGCTTCGAAACGATCCACCATTCGAGATCGAAGCGGCTGGACTTTGTGGTCATAGCTAACGGGACGCCGGACGAGGGCGTTAATGGTGAGGAGAAGTGTTGACTGACGCTGAGTTTGTTTTGAGCAAGCGCTTGCGGCCTATTCTTGCAAGACTTCTCTAAGCGGGGCTGTCGGGGCGGGCGGAATCTGAAATTCGGCCTCACAAGCAACTTAACACACGCGCGCGCGCCGCATCAAGAAGATTTCTCGTGCGGCGCGCGCGGCGGAAAATTAACGTTTTTTGGCGGCGTTTTTTGCCTTCGCGGCTCGTCTTCAGGCTTGCGGCTCGTCGGCTCCGAGTCGCCCTTGATCGTCGTCGAAAGGTGAATCGAAGCCCGGCGGCAGTTGGACTTCGACGTTCGTTTCGGCCTTCTGCGGCCAGATGAGCGAGGCGGCGACCGAACTGAGCAGCACCAGCGCGACGACGCCGAGCGAGATGCCGATGATCGATTCCTTGTCGAGCCAGTGATGCACGAAGCCTTCGCCGAGCATCTTCACGCCGACGAAAGTAAGGACGATGGCTAAGCCGATCTTCAAATAGTGGAATTTTTCCACTACGCCCGCCAGCAGAAAGTAGAGCGAGCGCAGGCCGAGGATGGCGAAGACGTTCGAGGTATAGACGATGAAGGTGTTCGTCGTGATGCCGAAGATCGCCGGAATCGAATCCACCGCGAAGACGAGGTCGGTCACTTCGACGATGACGAGGACTAACAGCAGCAGCGTCCCCATGCGCTTCCCGTTGACCTCGGTGAAGAAGTTTTCGCCTTCGTACTTGCGCGAGATAGGGATGAAGCGCGTCACGAAACGGACAATCGGGTTGTCTTCCGGCTTAACGTCGGTCTCTTTCTGCGTCATCATCTTGATGCCGGTGTAGATGAGGAACGCGCCGAAGATGTAGATGATCCAGTGGAAGCGTTGGATCAAGGCCGCGCCGATGCCGATCATCGTGATGCGCATGACGAGCGCGCCGAGCACGCCCCAGAACAGGACGCGGTGTTGATACTTCGCCGGAACTTTGAAGTAGGAGAAGATGAGCAGGAAGACGAACAGGTTATCGACCGAGAGCGACAACTCGATCAGGTAACCGGCCAAAAATTCTTTGCCCGTGAGCGATCCGAGTTTCCAAAAGACGCCCGCCGCGAAAATCAGCGCCAGCGTCACCCAGACGGCGCTCCACGTCGCCGCCTCACGATAAGTAGGGACGTGAGCTTTGCGATTGAGCACGCCCAAATCCAAAGCCAGCATGAAAAAGATGAAGACCGCAAAGCCCACCCACGCCCAAATTGAATATTCCATGTGCGTAAACATATAGCACCTGTCGCGCTCCGCGCAAGAGGCCAGAAAGCAGAGGTTAGAGGTCAGAGGTCGGAGGTTAGTAGAAGACAGTTTTTGTTTTAACTGACCTCTGACCTCTAACCTCCGGCCTCTCTGCTGCGCGGTTGCGACGACGCGGCGCTCTCCGTTACAATCGGCGATTCATGGGATGGGGCGGGAGTCGGCTGTCGGGGTTGACTGCGCGCCGGGTCCGCTTGAAATTTCGGAGACGCAAACTCGGAAATCCTCGCTCGCTACTATAAACACATCAAAATCGTTGTTGATTTTCGGAAGGATCGAAGATGCTGAAACAGTTTAGCCGCATGGAGCGGACGCGTAATTGGTTGATCGTTACGTTCGCCATCCTGATGGGCGTCAGTCTCGTTTTGTTCTACGCGCCGGGGCGCAATCAGGTGAACGCCAACCCCGCGACGAACACGGAAGTGCTCGCGCAGGTGAACCGCGACGAGATCACGGTCGCAGACCTCTACCGGCAGAAGCAGGGCTACCAGCAACGCTTCGGCGGCCAGTTCAGCCTCTCGCAACTCGGCTTGAACGACAAATCCATGCTCGACGGCCTGGTGCGCAACAAGATCATCGCGCAGGAGGCCGAGCGTCTCGGACTCGGCGCGTCGGACGGGGAGGTGAATAAGGCCGTCCACCAGCAGTTCGTTGACGAGGGCGGCAAATTCATCGGCGTGGACAAATACAAGGAGCGGGTCGGGCGGCTCTACGGCAACGTCGAGCGGTTCGAGCAGGAGCTTCGCGAGTCCATCGCGGCGGACAAACTGCGCGCCTTCGTCACCGCCGGAGTCTCCGTCTCGGAAGAGGAGGTGCGCGACGACTACAAGCGCAAGAACAGTTCGTTCAACATCTCTTACGTGCCGGTCGTCGCCGACAAACTCGCCGCCAATATTCAACTCTCCGACGAGGAACTGCAAAAGTATTTCGAGGAGAACAAGACCAGCTTCCGTTACCTCGAACCGCAAAAGAAGATTCGCTATCTCTTCATCAACCAGACGAAGGTGGGCGAGCGGTTGAACATCCCCGACGAGGAGTTGCGCGCCGCCTACGACCAGTTGAAGCCGGAGAACAAGCAGGCGGGCGTGCGCGTGCAGCAGATCGTCTTGAAGGTCGCGCGCAAAGACCTCGACCAGCAGGTGTTGAATAAAGCCACACAACTCGTGCAGGAGATGCGCGGCCCCGACTCGACCGTCGCCAATGTCTCGGAAGAGAAGTTTGCCGAAGTGGCGAAAGGCCAATCGGAAGACCCCGCGACGGCGACGAAGGGCGGCTGGCTGCCCACTCCCGTGCGCCGCGACCCGAACCGCAAAAACGACATCCTGCAAAACACGCTCGACATGAGAGAAGGGCAGGTCGCCGATCCGGTCTTTACGGCGGGCGCTTACTACATCTTCCGTCGCGGCGCGTCAGTCCCGAAAAGTTTCGAGGAGGCCAAGCGCGAACTGCTCGTCTCGCAGCGTAACACGCGCGCCTACAAGACCGCCGCAGACCTCGCCGCGCGCGCCACCGCTCGCCTGAAAGAGACGAAAGACTTCCAGCGCGTGGCGCAGGAGTTGGCCGCCGAGGCCAACATGAGCGCGGGCGAGATGGTGAAGGAGACAGGGTTCGTTAAGCCGGGCGACGACGTGCCGGACATCGGTAGTTCGCCGCAGTTTGAAGACGCCATCAAGCCTCTGGAGAACGCGAACGACATCGGCGACCGCGTCAGCATCAAGAACGGCTTCGCCATCCCGATGCTCGTCGAGCGGCGCGAGCCGCGCATCCCCGATCTCGCGGAAGTGAAAGACGAAGTCGTTAAGCGCGCCAAGCAAGCGCGCGCGCAGTCGCAACTCGAACAGACGGCGCGCGACCTCGCGGGCAAGAGCCTGGCCGATCTGAAAGCCGCCGCAGAGAAGTTGGGACTCGAAGTTAAAACCGCCGACGCTTACAAGCTCGGTTCGCCGCTCGAAGGCGTGGGGACGGGCGCTTCAGCCGACGATGCGATCTACAACTTGCAGGAGGGCGAAGTCGCGAAGTCGCCCGTCAAACTCGGCGACGCGTGGGTCGTCCTCGCCTCGACGAAGCGCACGGAGGCAGACCTCGCGGAGTTTGCCAAGCAGCGCGAGCAACTGACGCAAACCTTGCTCACCTCGCGCCGCAACGATGTCTTCGAGGACTACGTCAGTTCGATGCGCGCGCGCCTCGACCGCGAAGGCAAAGTTAAAATCTACGAGGACGTGCTGGCGCGCAACGCGGACGCGGAAGAGTCTGCCGCGCCCGCGCCCTTCGGCGGCGGCGCGATTCCCATCGGGCAGTAGTTGTTGAATCGCTAGAGACCGAAAGCAGAGACCGAAAGCGCGGAAAGTTTTAGTTCAATAGAAAAAGGGGATGTTCGCCATCGGTCGAACATCCCCTTTTGATTTGCGCGCTTGAGCTTCGCGTTTGAAAACGCGCGCTTGGCTGAAACTTCAGAAAGCGTCGATGAGCGCCGCCACGTCAACCTGCGCGAGTTCGAGCGTGATGAGCACGTCCACGCCTTCCGCGCCGACTTTCGTGTTCTCCACCAGACTCATCAGAGGCCGCCCTTTCGCTGCGGACATCTGGCCGAGCGCGAAGGGCGCGAGTTGTTTCAAGCCCGCGAGTGTCGAACTCAGAGCTTTCGCCACGCCCGCGTCTTCCGTGCGCAAGGCCGTCAGCATGTTGAAACCCGTCGCCGTCGTGCCGAGCGTGCTATAGAACTGGCGCACGGAGGCGATGCTCCGCGAGAGGTTGCCGATGTCGAGGTTCTGCGTCAGCGACGCGGGTATGTTGCCGCCCGCGCCGACGATGGCGTTGGCATCGTGCAAGGCAAGCGCCGTGATGCCGGGCGAGACGCGTGCCCCGCGCCCCGCGCTCGCGTCAATGGCCGCGCGCACGCGTTCGAGTTTGCCGAAGGCGACCGTGTTCGCGTCGAGCGCGGCGACGGCCAGGTCCGTCACGCGCAGGTTGAGCAGGCCGAGCAGTTTTACCTGCCGGTCCACGCTGAAGACGCGGATGGTCTTGCCCGCGTACTTCTCCTCTTGCACGCGGCTGTCCGGCGCTCCGAACGCGGTTGAGCCGAAAGCGCCGCGCGCGACGGCGACCGTCTCCACGAGCGTCCGGCCCGTCGCCGTCTGCTTGTAGCTGACGCCGACGGCGATGCGTTCCAGGAGGCGCGCGTCGAGTCCCGTGCTCGTCTTGAATTTGTCGATCTCCGAGTTGACGCGCGCCAGTTCGGCGGGGTTGTTGTTATAGGCGCGCGGCAAGGCCTCTTTCAACAGACGCCGCACGTCAACCGTCAACACGGCGTCGGATGCCGGAAGCAACGCGAGCGCGTTCGCCGCCGTCGTCGTCGCCTGCGCGTTGGGAGACGCCGCGCGAGCGCGGCGCGCCGTCTGAATGCCGAAAGTGTCCGTCGCCAACGCCGTGAGCGCGACGGCGAATGTCAAAGTCAAAACGTAAAAATATTTCTTCATCAAAGCAACACGCCTTTCCGTCCCTGTTGAAAATTGACGATGCCCGCCGCTGCTACTGCCGCCGCCGGATCGTCATCCGAGAAAATTTAAGTTGCGGAGAGAATTTAACCCCTGCTCCGATGCCATGCACGCCCCCGCGAGTTGGCTTGCGCACGAAACGCGCAGCGGCACACGACACGGCGCGTGAATTAAGACGCGCCCGCAGGGAAAACGTTACAAGACAAACTCCGCGCCCGAACAATTTGAGCAAACTACGCCGCCGCCGCTCCGGTCGGGCGCGTCTTTAGTGCAAGGCGGGCTTCTTGATAATGCCGCCTTCTGCGTCCGACAGCGAGTGGACGACTCCAGCAAATACTTTCATCAAGCCAGCATAAGCGGTTGACGGCCAACTCTCAAAACACGCAAACCGCTTCGCGAATTTGATACGATGCACCGGAGCGCCTTGTGCGACGTGCGACGCCGACGGGTGCGCGTTTGAAGTCGGAGGCGGGTTCTAATCTCAAGTTCTAATTTAAGGAGAGCGACTTTTATGCGGGTCAGGCGAAAATTCACAGGCTTTCTGCTTCTGTTGTCCGTCTTCGTCGCGGGCACGGGCGCGCACGCGTTCGACGGCCAGGAGTCCGTCGCAAAGAATTCGACCGGCTCACAGTCCGGCGACGAGCAGATGATTCAGCCGTCCGACATCTTCGAGAAATTCCCCGACCTCAAATGGGGGATGAGTTTTAAGGATGCGAAGAAGGCTATAGAAAAAACCGGAGTCACGCCCGTCGGCTTCAAAGGTCAGGAGACGGAATTGGCCTGGGACGCCGAGTTCAACGGCATGCGCGGGCGTGGCGGGCTTCACTTCGGAGAGGGCGCGGCGGGGCTGAACGACATCGTGATCGGGGTTTACGCCTTCGAGAAGCAAAAGGAGGTGTTCGAGGCGTGGCTGAAGAAGCTCACGGAGCGGCACGGGGCGTCGAAAGAAGTCAGCGACACGGAAGTCTCCATCTCGCACGTGTGGAGGTTGAAGAACAACTTCGTCATCGAACTCAGGTCTTTGAAGGATGTCAACAGCCCCGTCGTTGACGTTCATTGGGTGAAGTTGTGAGCAGCGCGCGTGCGCCTCTTTACAAAACGCGGACACCAACCCGGCGTGCTCCGTCACTCCGGCGAAATTACTAAAGCGCCGGAGATGGGTATAATGGCCGCGCACCAAATAATGATTTCCGAATGGGAGAGAAATAGAAATGATTCGACCGTCAAACGTCCGCACTCTTACGTTGCTGTCCGCACTGCTGCTCGCCTCGTTGGTCAGCGCCTGTAGTTCGGGCGGCGGAAACGCGAACTCGACCAACGCCGTCGCCTCAAATAACTCTAACGTCGCCGCTGTCGTCAACACTCCGGGCGCGAACGCGAACGCAAATCAGTCGGGCGCGGGCAACACCACTGCGAAGGCCAAGTTGAACGTGAACACGGCATCGAAGAGCGAACTGCTGGCCGCCATTCCGGGCATGGGCGACAAGATGGTGCACGAGTTTGAGGAGTATCGCCCTTACACGAGCATCCAGCAGTTCCGTCGCCAGATCGGCAAATACGTGAGCGCCGAGCAGGTCGCCGAGTATGAAAAATACGTCTACGTGCCGATCAAGCCGAACGACGCGGACGCACCCACGCTCCAACAAATTCCCGGCCTCGACGCAAACGAAGCGCAAGCCCTGATGTCCGCGCGCCCCTACGCCTCGAACGAAGCCTTTCTCACCAAGCTGGCCGCGAGCGTGTCGGAATCGGAACTGGCCGTCGCGCGCACCTACCTGAGCAACCAATGATGGACGCACTCGTCCTGTTGCGTCTGCGACGGTTTCTCCTGATCCTGTCCGCGCTGCTTTTCGTCGGAACAGTGGTTGAGTTGTGGCTCACAAACCACATGGAGGACCCCGTGCAGTTCATCCCGTTCGTGCTGTGCGGGCTGGGACTCGCCTGTGTCGTCGCGGTGCTGCTGCGCCCGCGGCGTGCGGCGATGCTCGTCCTTCGCGCGTGCATGGTGCTCGTGGCGCTCGGCAGCGTGTTGGGGATTTATCTGCACGTCGAGAGCAATCTCGGCTTCCAGAGGGAGCTTTACCCGAAAGCGACGATGAGCAAAGTCGTGCTCGGCGCGCTCGGCGGCGCAAGCCCGCTGCTCGCGCCCGGCATCCTCGCGCTCGCGGCCACGCTGGCTCTGGCCTCCACTTACTACCATCCGGCTCTGGCGAAATCTCGCAGGGAAGCGTAAAGCAAACGATGAAGTAGGAACGATGAAGTAAAGAGAAATTGCTTTTCATTCATCGTTCATCGTTCCTACTTCATCGTTTCCCTTTGCGTCGCGCGTTTCGCATTTCGACGAAATTATTGTCAAATAAGAGAAACCGGAAAACGAATCGAACAGGGAAAGGGATTAACTCATGCTGCCAACACGCGGATACGCAACCACGGGGCCGAAGGCTCAACTCGCACCGTTCAACTTCGAGCGGCGCGAACTCGAAGCGAAAGACGTGCTGATAGAAATTCTCTACTGCGGCGTCTGCCACTCCGACATACATCAGGCGCGCGACGAATGGGACAACTCGATCTTCCCGATGGTGCCCGGCCACGAAATTGTCGGGCGCGTCGCGCGCGTCGGCGCGGAAGTGACGAGTTTCAAGGAAGGCGACCTCGCGGGCGTCGGCTGCTTCGTCGATTCGTGCCGCGTGTGCCGCAACTGCAAGGAGGGCGAGGAGCAATATTGCGAGAATCATCTCGTCGCCACCTACAACGGCACGGAGCGGGACGAACAGACGCCGACCTACGGCGGCTACTCGTCACAGATCGTCGTGGACGAACAGTACACGTTGAGGGTTCCGTCAAACCTGCCGCTGGAAAAAGTCGCGCCGCTGCTGTGCGCCGGAATCACGACCTACTCGCCGCTCAGGCGCTTCAAAGTCGGCGCGGGGCAACGCGTCGGCGTGGTCGGCCTCGGCGGACTCGGCCACATGGCCGTCAAACTCGCCGCCTCGATGGAAGCGGAGGTGACGGTCTTCAGCACGTCCGCGTCGAAAGAAAAGGACGCGCACGCGCTCGGCGCGCAAAAGTTCGTCGTGACGAAAGACCCGCTCGCGCTCGAACCGCTCGCGGGCAAGTTCGACTTCATCATCGACACCGTCTCCGCGCCGCATGATCTCAACATGTATCTCAACCTGCTCGGGCGCGAGTCGGTGATGGTGCTCGTCGGCGCGCCGGAGAAGCCTGCGGAACTCGCGTCGTTCTCGCTCATCTCGAACGGGCGCACGCTCGCCGGTTCGATGATCGGCGGCATACGCGAAACGCAGGAGATGCTCGACTACTGCGCGGAGAAGAACATCACTTCCGACGTAGAGGTGATTCCCATCGCGCAGATCAACGAAGCATACGAGCGCACCATCAAAGGCGACGTGCGTTATCGCTTCGTCATAGACATGAAATCACTATAAACAGACATCTCTAGCGAGGCGCAACGCCTGCGCGCACACGCGTCGCGGAGCGTGCGCAGCGACGGTCAACCGCTAACGAATGAGCCGGAATCTGGACGAAGTCTTCGCAGCTTTATCGGCGTCGTCGTTTCGCAGGCGTTTCCGGTTGCGCGGCAAGGAACTCGAATACTTGCGGCGCAAAGGTCTGCCAGTCATCCTGGAGCACGCCGCCGATTTCATAGAGAAGCGTTTAGCGCCCGCCGATCCAGTAAATGACGGCAAGCAGACGCCGATGCGACATCATCCGGTCTTCATCGCGCAGCACGCGACGGCCACCTGCTGTCGCGGCTGTTTGCAGAAGTGGCACGCAATACCAAAAGGACGCGCGCTCGAAGCGACGGAGAAGGGGTACGTGCTCGAAGTCATCAACGCGTGGCTCGTGCGGCAGGAGAAGAGTTGAATGCGGGAGTTGCTTGAAGCGTTTCCGGTCGTCATCGAAATACCCGTCGCGTGGGGCGAGATGGATTCGCTCCGACACGTCAACAACATCGTCTATTTCCGCTACTTCGAGAGCGCGCGCATGGCCTACTTCACACGCCTCGACTACTGGACTTACATGAACGAGACGGGCGCGGGGCCCATACTCGCCTCGACCGGCTGCAAGTTTCGCGCGCCGCTCACCTATCCCGACACCGTCTCCGTCGGCACGCGTGTTTCCCAAGTCGAAGACGACCGCTTCGTGATGGAGTACGCGGTGATTAGCCACGCGCTCGGCAAAGTGGCCGCCGAAGGCGAAGGCCTGATCGTCTCTTACGACTATCGTGCGCTCAAAAAAGTACCGCTCCCCGAAGAGATCAAAGCGCGCATACGAAATTTGGAAAACAATTCCCGAAAGTGAGTGCGACATGGACGCGAAACGGAACAAGAGAATCACGCTTGCCAGCCGCCCCGCAGGCATGCCGACGCTTGCCAACTTCAAGATCGAAGACGTGGAGATGCCGCAACCGGATGACGGGGAAGTTTTGATACGCACGCTTTACCTCTCGGTCGATCCGTACATGCGCGGGCGCATGAACGCGGGGAAGTCTTACGTGGAGCCGTTCGAGGTGGGCGAGGTGATTACGGGAGGCGGCGTCGGCGAAGTCGTCGAATCCCGCTCCGGCGCATTTCAAGCGGGCGACATCGTGACGGGGATGTTCGGCTGGCAGTTGTACTTTGTCGCGCGGGGCGAAGGCGCGCCGGGCGGGGCGCTCAGAAAAATTGACCCGACGCTCGCGCCCGTGACGACGGCGCTCGGCGTTTTGGGAATGCCCGGCCTGACAGCCTACTTCGGACTGCTCGACATCGGCCAACCCAAGACGGGCGAAACGGTCGTCGTCTCCGGCGCGGCGGGCGCGGTCGGCACGCTCGTGTGCCAGATCGCTAAGCTCAAAGGCTGTCGCGTCGTCGGCCTCGCCGGATCGGACGACAAGAACCGCTACCTGACGGACGAACTCGGCGTGGACGTTGCGATCAATTACAAGACTGCGCCTGATCTCAGGCGCGCTTTGAAAGACGCCTGCCCCGGCGGCGTTGACGTTTATTTCGACAACGTGGGCGGCGAAATTTCCGACGCCGTGATGCCGCTCATCAACCGCGAGGCGCGCATCGTCATCTGCGGCCAGATTTCGCTTTACAACCTTGAGCGACCCGACACGGGGCCGCGCGTGCAGCCGTACCTTTTGGTCAACCGCGCGTCGATGAAAGGGTTCATCGTCTCGGACTACGCCGCGCGCGCCTCGGAAGGCGTCGGGCAGTTGGCGCGCTGGCTCGGCGAAGGCAAATTGAAGTACGCCGAAAACGTTGTGGAGGGTTTCGAGAACACGCCGCAGGCGCTGCTCGGACTTTTCAGCGGCGAGAATTTAGGCAAGCAACTCGTGAAGGTTTAGTTGAGCAACTCGTGAATGTCGTCGTTTGAGTTTCGTCAGGCGCGCGGGGTTTAAGGGAGATGGAAGAACAGGCGGGCGCGAGCGTGTCGGACGCCGACAGGCCGACGCTTTTGATGTCGGCGCGCAGGCGCTGGGCTGTGACGGCGGGCGTGTTGACGGGGATGTTTCTCGCCGCGCTGGAGGCGACGGTCGTGGGCACGGCGATGCCCACAGTGATCGCGTCGCTCGGCGGGTTGAACCACTACAGTTGGGTCTTCTCCGCATACCTCATCACTTCGACCGTGACCGTGCCCGTCTGGGGCAAGCTCTCCGACCTCTACGGGCGCAGGCTCTTATATCAAACCGGCATCGCCATATTTTTGCTCGGCTCGGTCTTGTCCGGCGTGTCCGGCTCGATGACAGAGCTTATCGTCTTTCGCGCGATACAGGGCTTGGGCGCTGGTGCGCTCGTGCCGCTCGGCATGACGATCATCGGCGACATCTTCACCGTCGCAGAGCGCGCGCGCATGCAGGCTTACTTTAGCGGCGTGTGGGGTTTTTCGAGCGTCATCGGGCCAATCGTCGGCGGCTTTATCACGGATCAACTCTCATGGCGCTGGGTCTTCTACATCAATCTTCCGGTCGGGCTGGTGGCG
>DATHBB010000114.1:0-44766 GCA_035296385.1 Pyrinomonadaceae bacterium
GACAACTTCTTTGAACTGGGCGGCCATTCGCTGCTGGCGACGCAGGTGATGAGCCGCTTGCGCGAAAGTTTTCAACTCGAACTGCCTTTGCGCGCACTCTTCGAGTCGCCCACGGTCGCAGAGTTGGCGCGGCGAGTGGAGAGTGCCGGAGAGTCGCACGGCGCGGGCGTCGCTCCCGAAATCAAGCCGGTTGCGCGCGAAGAAAATTTGCCGCTCTCTTTCGCGCAGCAGCGGCTCTGGTTTCTAGATCAACTCGTGCCGGACAGTCCTTTTTATAATTTGCCGCTCGCGGTACGGCTCGAAGGACAACTCAACCACGAAGCGCTTGAGCAGGCGCTGTCGGAGATCGCGCGACGCCACGAAGCGCTGCGCACGAGTTTCCTGGCCATTGAGGGTCAGCCCGTTCAAGTCGTCTCTCCCGCCCACGAGATCGAGATGCCTGTGATTGACGTGACGGGGATGGATGAAGGCGAGCGGGAAGCGGAAGTGCATCGCCGCGCCTCCGCCGAAGCACAAACGCCGTTCGATCTGAGACGCGCGCCGCTGTTGCGCGTCACGCTGTTACGTGTGGCAGATGACGAGCACGTGCTGTTACTCACCATGCACCACATCATCTCGGATGCGTGGTCAATGGGCATCCTCATCCGCGAAGTCGCAACACTCTACGAAGCCTACACGCGCGGTCAAGCGTCACCCTTGCCGGAACTGCCGATTCAGTACGCGGATTATGCGCACTGGCAGCGGGAGTGGTTGGAGGGTGAGCGGCTCGACGCGCAACTCTCGTATTGGCGCAAGCAGTTGGCTGGCAGTCCCGCGTTGCTGGAACTGCCCACCGACCGTCCACGCCCGCCGGTGCAAAGCCATCGCGGGGCGAGCGTGCCGTTCACGTTGAGCCGGAGTTTAACGGAAAATTTACAACAATTGAGCCGACGAGAAGGCGCGACGCTGTTCATGACTTTGCTGGCTGGCTTCCAGACATTGCTGGCACGCTACGCCGAGACGCAGGACGTGGCGGTCGGGACGCCCATCGCCGGTCGCAGCCGCGCGGAATTGGAAGGACTCATCGGCTTCTTCGTCAACGCGCTGGTGCTGCGCACGGACTTGTCTGGCGATCCGACGTTCATCGAATTGCTGGGGCGCGTGCGCGAGGTAACGCTCGGGGCGTACGCGCATCAGGACGTGCCGTTCGAGAAGCTGGTCGAAGAGTTACAGCCCGCGCGCGAGTTGAGCCATGCGCCGTTGTTTCAAGTCATGTTCACCTTGCAGAACGCGCCGGTGGAGCAGGCGAAACTGACGGGGTTGGAGATGAGGCCGCTTGAAGTCGCTAGCGGCGTGGCGAAGTTTGACCTGACTTTGAGCATGAGCGAGTCCGACGCGGGGCTGTGGGGGGCTTTGGAGTACAACGCCGACCTGTTCGACGAAGAGACGGCGCGGCGTATGACGAGACACTTCGAGCGCCTGTTAAAAGAGATAGTGTCGAAGTCGCAACTGCGTGTATCCGAGTTGGAACTGTTGGGTGAGAGCGAGCGGCGGCAGTTGATTGAAGAATGGAACGCGACGCGGAGCGAGTACGGGCGTGAGATGTGCGTGCATGAGTTGGTAGAGGCGTCGGCGCGGAGTCGGCCTGATGCAATTGCGGTCACGTCGGAAAACGTGGAATGGACTTACGACGAGTTGAACCGGAGGGCGAACCGGATAGCTCATCACCTGCGACGACGGGGGGTGAGCGGCGGGGAAGTGGTCGGGGTGTTGATGGAGCGTTCGGCGGAGATGGTGTGCGGCTGGCTCGGCGTGTTGAAGGCGGGCGGGGCATATCTGCCGCTCGACGCGTCGCAGCCGCCGCAACGTTTAGAGATGATGTTGGAGGATGCGGGCGTCAGGACCGTGTTGACTGAGGAGCGTTTCCTCGCGGCAGTCGCCGGACGTGAATCAGGCGTCGTGTGTGTGGACCGGGATCGGGACATCATCGCAGGTGAGAGCGCGGAAAATCTTGTGTGCGAGACGAACGCGGAAAGCGTCGCCTATGTCATCTACACCTCCGGCTCGACGGGAAGGCCGAAGGGAATACTCATCCCGCATCGCGCCGTCGTGCGTCTGGTGTGTAATACGAACTACATCAGGCTGGACGACTCCGACCGGATCGCGCAGGCGTCTAACGCGTCGTTCGATGCGGCCACTTTCGAGGTTTGGGGCGCGCTCATTTCCGGCGCGCGGCTCGTCGTCGTAAGCCGTGACGTGGTGCTCTCGCCCACCGACTTCGGCGCGGAGATCAGGAGACAGGGCATTACCGTCCTCTTCCTGACGACGGCCTTGTTCAATTTGCTGGCGCGCGAAGCTCCAGATAGTTTCGGCTCGCTCAAGCATCTGCTGTTCGGCGGCGAGGCGGTTGATCCGTTGCGTGTCAGGGAGATCGTCGAGCGCGCCGCGCCGGAGCGTCTGCTGCACGTTTACGGCCCGACGGAGAGCACGACCTTCGCCTCGTGGTTTTTAGTTCAAAGTGTGCCCGCAGGTGCGTGGACTATTCCGATTGGCCGCCCCGTCTCGAACACTCAAATATACATACTGGATGTAAATTTTCGCCCCGTGCCCGTGGGCGTCGCGGGCGAACTCTGCATCGGAGGCGATGGGCTGGCGCACGGTTATCTGAACAGCCCCGACTTGACCGCCGAGAAATTCATCCCCGACACGTTGAGCGCGCAGGCGGGCGCGCGGCTCTACCGTACGGGCGACCGTGCGCGCTTCCTGCCCGACGGCGACATAGAGTTTCTTGGCCGCGCGGACCATCAAGTGAAACTCAGAGGCTTCCGCATCGAACTCGAAGAGATCGAAACGGCATTGAACGAACATCCTTTCGTGCGCGAGGCGGTCGTGATGTTGCGCGAAGACTTGAACGGCGATAAAAGACTCGTCGCGTATCTGGCGGCGGCGGACGGTGAAGCGACTGCCGATCTTCTGCGGTCGTACCTGCGGCAAAAACTTCCGGAGTATATGATCCCGGCGGCTTACGTGTTGATGGATGCGTTGCCGCTGACGCCTAACGGTAAAGTTGATCGTCGCGCCTTGCCCGCGCCCGACGAGACCGGCGCGACCCGGGAAGCGGACTTTATCGCCCCGCGCAACACGACGGAACTTCAACTCGCGCAAATCTGGGAAGATGTGCTCAACCGTCGCCCCGTCGGCGTCACCGATAACTTCTTCACGCTCGGCGGCCACTCGCTGTTGGCCGTACGCCTGATGGCGCAGGTGCGCAGGCAGTTCGGGCGCGAACTGCCGCTCGACACTCTTTTTAAGGGGGCGACGGTCGAAAGCCTCGCCGCGATCATACGGCAAACATCTGCGCCCCGTTGGTCGCCTCTCGTCGCGTTTCAGCCCGCAGGCTCGACGCCGAAGCCGCCCGTCTTCTTCGTACACCCGGCAGGCGGGAACATCATCTGTTACGTCGCCCTCGCGCGTCATCTCGGACTTGAGCAGCCTTTCTACGGGCTACAGGCGCGCGGACTCGACGGGCGCGACGAACCCTTCGCACGCCTCGAAGACATGGCGGCTTATTACTGCGAAGCCGTACGCGGCGTTCAACCGGAGGGGCCGTATCTTTTGGGCGGCTGGTCTCTGGGAGGCGTCGTCGCTTTCGAGATGGCGCGTCAGATGCGAGAGGTCGGCCAGCAGGTCGCGTTGCTTGCCCTGCTCGACAGTCCCGCGCCCGTGCGCCCTGTGGAGGAATTGGACGAGGTGAAATTGCTCGCGGGGTTGGCTTCCGATCTATCCCTGCCGATTTCGGAGGAAGACTTGCGCCGCCTCGAACCCGACAGGCGACTGCTTCAACTGCTTGAGCAGGCGCGGCAGCAACGCCTCGTCCCGCTCGATTACGACCTCACACAAGCACGTCGTCTGCTGGACATCTACCAGACCAACGTGCGTGCTTTGAGTAACTATCAACCTCAACACTGCGCCCAGCGAATCACGCTCTTCCGCGCACGCGAATCGGCGGCAGACAATTCCGACCATTCAGGACATCCCGCCGCTGACCCGGCATTGGGTTGGACTGCGCTTTCAACGCATCCGGTGAACGTTCACGAAGTTTCCGGAGATCACATCAGCATGATTACGGAACCGCACGTGCAAACTCTCGCCGCGGAACTGAAGCGCATGCTGGCAGAAGCACAAGCGGTCAAGTGAACGCATCGCCCAGTGGTGTCCTAATGTCAGCTTTCCTCTGTGCCCCCTCTGCGCTCTCTGTGTCTCTGTGGTGAATGCTTGATTAACTGGCACTCACCACAGAGACGCAGAGGACACAGAGGGGGCACAGAGAGTTGAATTCAAATTATGACACCACTCATCGCTCCGTTATCTATCTACTCACACCAACGCAGGCGTATCCCATACATAACGGGAAATGTGTCAAATTCTTGGCATAGGCTTTGCGAGAATATGTTGCGGAAAGGCTCCGCAACGGGAATTCGCGTTGTTGGAGTAAGGTTACCGGTCTATTTGCACTGTCACTGACAGCGCCTCCGGTCAATCTGGTAGATGCCTTCATATTCTGCTGTCCTTAGCTACTCTCGCCCTCCGTCTTTCAGAGAGAGAATCTGCTCTTGCATATCTGAAAATCGTAGTCGAGGAAACCGTCGGGATGAAGCCCAAAAAGAACAGGATGATCCTGCTCGCCACAGGCGCTCTGTGGATATTAATTATTTGCGCGGGAATAGGAGTCCTCTGGAGCTACGCGCGCACGCCCGGAGTTGCCGCCACAGCCCCCGAACAGTGGCCTTCCGACAGCCCGCTCCGACACTCAGCCGACGGCGCAACGCTCGTCATGATGGCTCATCCGCACTGTCCCTGTACGCGTGCGAGTGTGGGCGAGTTGGCACGCCTGATGGCGCAGGCTCAAGGGCGCGTGAAGGCTTACGTGCTCTTCGTCAAACCTTCGGACTTCCCGGACGGGTGGGAGAAAACCGATCTGTCTGCCTCAGCTTCTGCGATCCCCAATGTGACTGTTGTGCGGGATGACGAAGGCGTCGAGGCCGCGCGTTTCCACGCAGCTACCTCCGGCCAGACCATGCTGTACGACGCGCGAGGGAAACTGCTTTTCAGTGGCGGCATCACCGGCGCGCGCGGGCACGAGGGCGACAACGCGGGGCGTGCGGCCATCGTCTCGCTGCTCACCACGAACGAATCGGGAGAGAAGGGAACGCCCGTGTACGGCTGCCCGCTCTTCGCCGGAAGCGCCGAATGCGTGACGGGAAAGGAGGTCGTCCGTGCAAAACATGAACACTGACGAGAGCGCCGGAGCGCCCTTCCGGTCGCGCGCGGAAAACCTTTTCGACGAACACCGGCAGGCCATCTTCAAACGCACCGACCGCATGTTCGCCGTCCTGATGTTGGTGCAGTGGGTGGCGGGCATCGCGGCTGCACTGTGGTTTTCCCCGAAGACTTGGGCCGGCTCACAGAGTCAAACTCACATACACGTCTGGGCGGCGATATTCCTCGGAAGCGTGATCAGCCTCTTCCCCATCACACTCACCCTCTTGCGCCCCGGCGAGACTTCGACGCGATACATCATCGCGACCGCACAGGTCTTGATGTCGTCTCTCCTCATACATCTCACCGGAGGGCGAATCGAGACACACTTCCACGTCTTCGGCTCGCTGGCATTTATCTCCTGCTACAGGGATTGGCGTGTGCTGGTTCCGGCCACCATCGTCGTCGCCGCGGATCACTTTTTGCGCGGAGTCTTTTGGCCTGAGTCGGTTTACGGCGTGCTGACAGTGAGCAACTGGCGTTGGCTTGAGCACGCGGGCTGGGTGCTCTTTGAAGACGCTTTTCTCTTCATCGCCATCAGGCGCAACGTCAGCGAGATGTGGGACATCGCCGAACGCACGGACGAGATCAAGGGTTTGAATGAAGGACTGGAAACGCGCGTCGCGGAACGCACCGCGCAACTCGTCACGTCGAACGAAGAGTTGACGAGGGAAGTTGCCGAGCGCAAGCAGATCGAAAAGCAGCTACTTCATAACGCCTTCCACGACGGGCTGACCGGACTTGCGAACCGCGCTCTGTTCATAGACCACCTGCATCTCGCGCTCGGCCACGCGCAGCGGCACGAGACACATCAATTCGCCGTCCTCTTCCTCGATCTGGATCGCTTCAAGACCGTCAACGACAGCCTCGGCCACATGGCGGGCGATAAACTGCTCGTAGAGATCGCGCGCAGGCTGGAGAGGGTGATGCGCCCGGGCGACACGGTGGCGCGCCTCGGCGGAGACGAGTTCGCCGTACTGCTCGACGACCTCGGTGAGGCCGCGGAAGCAGAGACGGTGGCTAAGCGTCTCCAGAGGGAACTGGCCTTGCCGTGCGATCTCGGCGGGCACGAGGTAGTCACCACCGTCAGCATCGGCATCGCACTCAGTTCGAGCGAATATCATCGCCCCGAAGACCTCCTGCGCGACGCTGACACGGCGATGTATCGCGCCAAGAAACTCGGCAAAGCCCGCCACGAGGTGTTCGAGCATGCGATGCACGCCAGCGCTATGGACTTGCTGGGACTGGAGAGAGACTTGCGTTGGGCGGTCGAGCGAGGCGAGTTGTTCCTCCAATATCAGCCCATCGTCTCTTTAGACACGGGCGAGCTGCGCGGGTTCGAGGCGCTCGTGCGCTGGCGGCATCCGAAGCGCGGCGTCATCCCGCCGGCGAAGTTCATCCCCATCGCGGAGGAGACGGGGCTGATCATCCCGATCGGGAAGTGGGTGCTCGGCGAGGCTTGCAGGCAGATGCGCCAGTGGCAACTGCTGTCGCCCGCGCACGCGCACCTGCCGATGAACGTGAACCTGTCCGGCAGACAGTTCATGCAGCCCAACCTGCCCGACCAGATCGCAGAGGTTTTGCGCGAGACGGGACTCGATGCGCGCTGCCTGAAACTGGAGATCACGGAAAGCGTCGTGATGGACAACATCGAGACTGCGATCCGCACGCTCGAACAGTTGCGCGCGCTCGGCGTGGAGTTGAGCATAGACGACTTCGGCACGGGCTATTCGTCCTTGAGCTACCTGCAACGTTTCCCCGTCAGCACGCTGAAGATCGACCGCTCTTTCATCAGTCGTATCACAGAGAGAGACGGAACCGCCGAGATCGTCAGCACGATCATGAAACTGGCGCGGACGCTAGGCATGGACGTGGTGGCCGAAGGCGTGGAGACCGAGCAGCAGCGCGCGCAGCTAAGGGCTTTGGAGTGTGAGTTCGCGCAGGGGTACTATTTTTCCCGTCCGGTGGACAGTGACGCTGCGGAAGCGTGCTTCCTGAGAAGTTTACCGTCGGTTGCGCATCTGCTTCAAACGGAAAGTTGCCGCGTCCCGCCGGTACATACGGCGCCCGACGCGGCACGCGCCGTGCACGCGACCCCTGCGGCTTTACAACTCCGGGTCGAGTCCACGCAAGTCCGTGTATAAAGTCCGACTCGCACCGGCACAGAGCGCACAAAATTTTTAATTCCGCAGGTTCAATCAGAATGTCAGGGCTGACACCTGTAAATCGGTGAGGTCTGCTTAATCGTTGATGCCTTAAAATTGATGCCCCCGGCACGGCTCGAACGTGCGACCCTCTGCTTAGAAGGCAGATGCTCTATCCACTGAGCTACGGGAGCGGTCTGTCAGGACGACGCGGAATGTTAGCATGCGTCTCACCGTCGGCGTCAACCGCGAAATTGGAGGCGACGCGCGAACGTGCAGCGGCAAATGCGCCGCCTGTGTTAGTCTGTCTGAAACTACTGACGGGGCGAGATTTCAGATGAACCAACAAAGGATTCAACCGCGCTGGCTAGCGCTCCTTGCGGCGACCGCCGCGTGCCTCTACTTGTGCTGGCTGATGTTGATGCCGTTCATCAACGTGCTGGCGTGGGCGACGGTCCTCGTCGTGGTGTTCTATCCCGTGCACCGGCGGCTCGTCGAGCGCACGAAGCGGCCAAGCATGAGCGCGATGATCTCATGCCTGCTCGTCATCTTCGTCATACTCCTGCCGCTCTCGCTCATCACGCTCGCGCTCGTGCGCGAGGCTTCGGGCGCGGCGCGCGGACTCCAAACCTACCTGAGCGCCTTCCTCGATCCGAACTCTGCGTTCGCCGGAAGGATTTTCGGATGGTTCGGCAACTACGTTGACATGGAGCAACTGCGTAACCCGCAATCGATTCAGGATCACTTGCAACAGGTGCTCGGCTCGGTCGCGCAACGAACGCTCGGACTCGTCGGCGGCGCGCTCGGCATCGTCGTGCAGGTCTTCTTCATCATCTTCACGATGTACTACCTCTTCCGCGACGGCGCGAAGATCGTGAACGGGCTGCCCGACGTGATGCCGCTCGAACGCGCGCAGAGCGAGGAGGTTTTCTCGCGCACGAAAGATGTCATCAGCGCGAGCGTCAACGGTGTGCTGGTCATCGCGGCGATTCAGGGCGCGCTCGGCGCAATCGCGTTCTTCGCGCTTCAAGTTCCGTCGGCGCTCGTCTGGGGCGTCGTGATGACGTTCATGTCGCTCATCCCGATGGCCGGAGCTTTCGTTGTCTGGATTCCGGCGGCGATCTTTCTGGCGTTGACGGGGCACTGGGTAAAGGCTCTACTCCTGGTCGTCTGGGGCACGCTCGTTATAGGCACGGTGGATAATTTTCTCAGGCCGAAACTCGTGGGCGAAAAAACCAAGTTGCACGAGTTGTTCATCTTCTTCTCCGTCCTCGGCGGCTTGCAGGTCTTCGGCGTGCTCGGACTCGTACTCGGCCCCGTCGTGCTCGCCGTAACGCTCGCGCTGCTCGACGTGATGCGACACGTTGACCGCCACGCAGTCGCCGCCGCGCACGAGACGACGCCGACCTTCATCGAACACGGCGCGTTGAAGGACGAGGGGGCGAGCGACGCGCGCTCCGTCGAATCGGCAAATACGGGAACCGTGCCTTCGCAATAATCTTAACCTTCAAAATAATTTATTCATGCCGGGCGAACTGCCGGTAATAGTTCAGCAGGGAAGAGATTCATGCCTGACGAAGCGAAGAACCCCTGGAAGGTAGTTTCGACGAAGAAAGTTTACGACAACGAGTGGATCAGCGTCAGGGAGGATGCCGTCATACAGCCGGACGGCGAGCGCGGGATTTACGGGGTCGTTCATTTCAAGAACATCGCCATCGGCGTGCTCGCGGTAGAAGACGCGTCGGTCTATCTGGTCGGGCAATATCGCTACCCGCTCGAACGTTATTCGTGGGAGATACCGGAAGGCGGCTGCGCGGAAGGCGAAGAACCGCTCACTGCTGCGCAGCGCGAACTTGAAGAGGAGACCGGACTGCGCGCGAAGAACTGGCACAAACTCGGAGAAGCATTCCTCTCAAATTCCGTCTCCGACGAGCTTGCCGTCTGGTTCCTCGCGACCGGACTGGAACAGGGCGAGTACCGTCCCGAAGGAACGGAGCAACTGCAAGTGCGTCGCGTTTCCTTCGACGAAGCCCTCCGCATGGTGTTGAACGGCGAAATCAGCGATGCACTCAGCCAACTGGCGATCATGCATTATCGGCTCACGCGGGAAAACACTCGCTAGCTTGAATTGCGCGCGGTTGTTTCTCAGTCGAGACCGCATACGCCGCTGAGCTACAAAAAGAGCCAGACCGCCAACTCAAACGTCTGGCGGTCTGGCTTAATTATGTGTCCGAACTCTTTTGAATGCTTACGGTATCAATTAGGCTGCGTAGCGCCCGTCAACGGTCACAGGCTCGGCGAAGACGCGACGACCGTTCAGCGCGTCATCAATGATTTCGCGGACGGCGGCAACGTCGGGGTTAACATCCATGCGGTCGCACGCCTTCAGGTGGCGCAGAATGCCTTCGGTGGCGATGTCGAGCGCCGCGCCCGTCAGCTTGGAATAACGACGGGCTTGGATGTGGTCGATAACCTTGAGCCGCTCTTCCAGCGGCAATGTCACATTAAAAGTCACTTTACCTTCTGCTCCTTCTCATTTGGACTCGTGGCCGAAATTCCCGACGGGCTTCTCCATTAAACGTATGCGAGTACCTTAGATGCCCGTCGCTTCTTTTGGGATGCGTTTCTGTTACATTTTCCGCAAAACTTACACAAATCTGCCCCTAAAATCGATCTAACTGCCCCAGCGAATAATAGCTGTATCTGCGGAACGGAAGATTCTAAACGAAAACTCAAAAAAATACCAGAAAATTATTTCGACTATACGTAAGCAACGAGTTGAAACTCTCACCGATTGCGACGCGCGGGCAACAAAGCGATGATAATCAACAAGTTAAGTCGAGTTGGTATGATTCAAAACGCGGGTCGTGTGAAGAGATTGGAAAGCGGAATGTAGGAAATTGCGGAATGTGAGAAGTTGAAGTCGCCGCTCTAAAGCAATTTGCAATCGCGCTGGTTGTTGGGATTGAGGAGAGTATGCGAAAGAACGTTAAAAAGCGGGAGAGTTTGTATCTGAAGGTGGAATGCCGGTTGGAACACGGACATGCGACACCGCTTGCGAGTCGCGCGCAAAGATTTTGCGCACACAACTCGCAGGCGGCGCTCTAAGTGCATGCCGAGCGTGAAAACAACGGTCGCGAACGCCTACTTTTTAGGCACGACCGTATCTTTCAACCCTTTGCCGATACGGAACTTAAGCGTTGTTTTGGCGGGAATTTGGATGGTCTCGCCCGTTTGAGGATTACGCCCCTCACGCGCTTTGCGCTCTGACAGCACTAATTTGCCAAAACCCGGTAGAGCGAACTCCCCGTTATTCTTGACTTCGTTGCTCGCCAGGTCGGCCAGTTGGTCGAAAAAGTCTTTTACCTGAGCACGCTTCAACCCGCTTTTCTCAGCAAAATGGTTGAGAATCTCGGACTGGGTCATGCGTTTTTTGCCTTCTTTAGTCGCCATGTCGAAGTGTGGCTACCTCCTGCGGTATTGGGAAGAATGGAAAAACTTGCACATGCAGATATATCACACAGTTACCCCTCGCGTCTGCAAAAAAAGCCAATTTTTGGCTTTTTTATGAGAAAAAAAGAATTCCCGCCGTCGTCTCACTGTTTCGCGTCGCAACGCGCATTTTATGTTGCAAATTTTCCATACATTAGTAAACTGCACACTGCGCAAATTCTGAATTTTTGTATGCGCCTTTCGCATCTTCCATTACGAGAAACTAAGTTAGAGGCCGGTGGCGTTGGTGTTCCGCTTCAAATGTAAGTAACATTTGGAGGAATTACCGTCACCACAATTGCGACGGGACAAAAGCATCGCTTGTCCTTTGTCGCGCGCCGCACGTTTCCCGACCACCCAAAAAGTTCTTGCCAGCCGAAGGAGGTTGTTCTATGCGTCGACCCCTGCATGCTCTTTCCAGTCTGCTACTCTCACTTGCGATTCTTTGCGTCTGCCTTCCGGTCGCCCGGGGGCAGCAGACGACCACCACTCCACAGCGAGATTTACAAGACGAAGTTCTGCGCATCAACACGGACATCGTGCAGACCGACCTGATGGTGCTCGACAAGCAGGGGCGGTCGGTCACGGGACTTACGCGCGAGCAGTTTGAATTGCTTGTGGACGGGCAGCCGCAGTCCATACTCTTCTTCGAGAGCGTGGAGAGCGGCGGGGACAGGGAGGCCGCAAAGCTAGCCGCGACCAGAGGTAAGACCGCATCGGAGGCGACAGCAGCGACGGCGGGGGCAGCAGCAGGATTACTCGCGACGGGCAGAACCTTCATCTTCTTCATTGACGACCTCCATCTCGCACAGGCCAGCATTCGGCAGACGCGCGAGATGCTCAATAAGTTCATTGACAAGATGCAGCCCGGCGATCAGGCTATGCTGTTTACGCCAACCAACCAGATCGGCTTTCTCCAGCAGCTTACCGATAACAAGGCCGTGCTCAGGCTCGCCGCCTCGCGCATCAACTATCAACCCCAATCCCAGCAATCGGGCGGTCGGCGCGCGATGACCGTCTCCGAGGCGGTCGCCATTGATCGAGGTCGGAGCGACGTGCTCGATTACAAGATTAAAGAAGTGATGGACGACATGGGGCTTGAGCGGAAAGCATCCGACCTGTCAGGGGCCGGGGGCGGGTACGGGGGGAGTGAGAGCGCTAACCAGAATACTACCAATACGACGGGCACCAACACGGGGGGCACCTGGAGGGGCGAGATTCGAGGCGACAGGTCGAACGCAGCCTTAGCGGCGGGCAACGGAACGAACACGGGCATGCGACGCCAGCAGGCCGAAACCTTCGTCAAAAGCGAAGCCCGCCGCATCCTCTCGCACTCGAATTCGATTGGCACGATGCTCCTCTCTTCGCTCGAAACGGTCGCGCGCGGTTCGGCCTCCATGCCCGGTCGCAAACTCGTCTTCTTCATCTCTGACGGCTTCATCATCGACACCAGAAACTCCACCACCGGCGAGAGGCTGCAACGCGTTATTGACGCGGCGGCCAGATCGGGCGTCGCCGTCTACACGCTCGACTCGAAGGGCCTGACCGCCGATTTCGGCGACGCGAGTAAGGATGTGTTCAGCGACATCGGAGACCGCTCCGGCGGTAGTGACTCTTCGACCACCGCCACCTCTCTTGCGCTCGACGAAGCCAGAGAATCGAAGGCTGTGCTCCGCGCTCTGGCCGAAGACACGGGCGGGCGAGCCATTCTCAACAGGAACGATCTCGCGTCCGGCCTGCAACAGGTGCTCAGCGAAACCGCTTCGTATTACGTCCTCGCGTGGAAGCCGCTGGAAGTCGTAGCGGGGAAACCCAAGTTCCAGACGATTAAGGTCAGCGTCAAAGGGCGACCGGAGCTTCGCGTCCTTTCGCGCAAAGGTTTTTACAGCGCGCCCCCGCCGCCGCTCGCGTCCGACGAAAAGGCCGCGAGCAGCGCAGCAGCGAAGGCCGATGCAAAGGCACAGGAGGCCGAAGTGCGCGCCGCCATCATCTCGCCTTTCCCCAAACGACAGATCAACGTCGCTGCCTACTCCGTCCTGACCAACGAGGCTTCGGGCGGCTACAAGATCACCGCGCTCACAGACCTTTCCGGCTACGCCGCCACACAGGGCAAGGGCGAGTTGGATTTCGCGGCGGTGGTCCTGGACGATAAAGGCAAGTCGGTTTCGGGCGTGGGGCAGAAGGTGAGCGCGCCTTCGGACGAAGACGGGGCGAAGCCTTTCCGTGTCACGGCCAAAATGCCGAACACGCTCACGCCCGGACTCTATCAAGTGCGTGTGGCCGCGCGCGACTCGCGCACGGGCCGCATCGGCAGCGTCTTCCAGTGGGTCGAGGTGCCGGAGTTCAAACCCGGCAAAATGTTCCTGAGCAGTCTGATGATGGCCGAAGCGGTCGGCGGCGACGAGAAGAACGCAGCTCTCGAAGTGGCGCGTAAATTCTCGCGCACGTCGAACATGATCCTACAGTTCTTCGTCTATAACCCCACGCTCTCCGCCGGTAAACCGGACGTGACCGTCGGGTTAAACGTCTTGCGCGACGGGAAAGTCCTGATCGGGGCGAGACCCGCGCCGCTTCCCGCCGTAGGCGACCCGGCGCGTCTGGAATACAGTTCGGGCTTCCCGCTCGCGAGCATTCCGCCGGGCAGGTACGCATTGCAAGTCGTCGTCGAAGACCGCGTCGCAAAGTCTACCGCGACGCAGCAACTCGACTTCATCGTCGAGTGATTGCCAGACGGAGTTAACAGGGAAGACCGCGCGGGATAATTAAGAAATGGTCGGGGCGGAGTGATTCGAACACTCGACCTCTCGGTCCCAAACCGAGCGCACTACCAGGCTGTGCTACGCCCCGCAAAGTAACTCTTTGTTTTCCGACTATTTGAACGCTACACGGTTGCGCGTTCCTGTCGAGTTACCGCCATCTGTTGAGTCATTAAGTAGATGATTCAGTAGATGGCGGTTTTTCTTTTCGACGCGAAAGGATAACCGAAGTGCCAAGAGAACGTAAAGGAACAATAACCGAAAGGGGTGGAAAACTCTACGCCAGAGTTCAATTTACCGATGAGATAGGTAAGCGGAGGGATGTTTGGCGTAAGGTTGAGAACAGGACGCAGGGGCGGCAAATCATCCGTCAAATGCTAAATGAAGTTGAGAACAGCACATCCGAAAGCCTTGATGCGGCTACTATGCACTTTGACGAACTAGCCGCCCACTTTGAGACTCAATATCTAAAGCCAGCCGAATACGTTGACGGGCGCAAGGTGGCGGGAGTCAGAAGTCTTACGCCAGCCTTTGCCGCCGTCAATGCTCTCAAAGCCTTCTTCGGAAAAAAGAAACTCCGAAGCATTACATACGCCGACATAACTGCGTATCGCGCCCACAGGTTGAAAACTCCTACACGTCACGGCAACCAAAGGGCAATAGCAACCGTGAACAGGGAATTGGACAAACTACGGCGGATGTTCAATATCGCTATACAGCAAGGATGGCTCTTACAAAGCCCCTTCAAAAAAGGCGGTAGCCTCATTAGCCTTGCAGATGAGAAACACCGCGAGCGTATACCTTCAAGAGAAGAGGAGTCACGTCTACTTGCTGCAATCGAGGCTGAACCTTTAAGGGAACACCTCAAAGGAATTATTTTGATTGCTCTTGACTGTGCTTTGAGACGGGGAGAAATTCTCACACTCGTTTGGTCAGATGTTGACCTTGAACGCCGGACAATATCCGTCCGAGACTTCAATGCAAAAACGGCCCGCGCCCGAACAGTGGCTATGACGAATCGTGTCCATGAAGATTTAAGCGGGCGGTTTGAAGAAGCACCCGCAAACTGGATGAACGCTTGTTTCAAATTAAAGATGTGAAGCGTAGTTTTCGGCCAGCATGTCAACGGGCGAAGGTTTCAGATTTTCGCCTTCACGATTGCTGCCACACCGCCATTACTCGCATGATACGAGCCGGACTGCCACCTGTTGAAGTTATGCGAGTCAGTGGTCATAGCACTATGTCTGCCTTTTACCGATACGCTAATCTTGACTCTGACACTGTGTTTCGTGCGGCCGCTGCACTTGATTCTTACTTAGCCGAAGGCACAACCACAGAGCCAACGCACCCCGTAGAAAATGCCGTTATGGTCGAGGCAACACAAAGCGTTAACTAGAGCTAAAAGAATAAGGACGCTGTGCCTGATAAAGCACAGCGTCCTTATTTAAGGTCTGGCTTGGCTATTTGCCCTTGCCAGATTTGTTGTTTGTCGGGTCTACGAGAGTGTAGCGTTGCCCAGGTTGTGGGGTCGGAGGCAGAGGTTCGCCTTTAGTAACCGTTACTTCCTTGCGTGTGCCCGTATTCCTATACTGCCCCGAACGCGGTGCAGTGCTTCCAGGTTTCAAACCTGCCATTTCTCTTCTTACCTTTCATTTTTCGTAGTCTGACACGCAAATAATATTCGCTCGATACCCGTTGGCGCGGTAACTACCTAAACGGCAGCATATTTGCAATTCCAACACAGGTCAGACAGCGCAATAGTATTCACGCCTCAGCCGCCCAAAGTATACGCGCATGTTTTTATAACGTCTACATTTTTTTTCCATATATAGAGTTGTGAAACAAAGCACATACAAGATGTTGAGGAGTAGTATCTATATATGGTGTACCTGATAAAAAATTTCTCAAAAGAGTTTCGTTTATGGTATAAGTTTCATCAGCGGCACAGACTTTCTCGCATTTTTGGGTGCTGATGCCAGCTTCTTCAAAGGAGACGACGATTATGCATATACAACAACGCCGAATCAGAAATATTGAACGGCATCTTCACGATTTCAAAATCAATGACGAGGTTTACATTGGTCTTGTAAATTTGGCTGCTCATAAAGCGCGATTAGGTGAGGTCGGATTCACCGGAAGTTTAACGATTGGGGAAACGGTGCTACCGACTATCTTTGGCCCTATCACGAGGTTCAATGCCGAAGGGAAAGATAAAGTCCGAAGGGACTTGCCAAAGGAAACCACTTATCGACAGCAGGAGTGGCATTGGACTGAATGGGATGGAACTGAAAATTCAAGAATCGTCGATGTGCCATATCAGCGATACCCACGTGAACGAATACCTCCGCCAAGTAAGCAACTTCAGGTAGTCAACAACGCAAAAGGCAATAAAGTCGTCGCCTCAGACTTATTCAAATACAGCCCTAGTCGTGCAGATGAAATTACTCACACAATAAATCTCTTCCTTGAAATTTTTGGGGAGTGCGATGTTTTGAGAGAGGACTTAGTGCCTGTAGTTCCAATAGCTATTAAAAGGCTTAATTGGAAAATCCTCCCTCAAGGCAAATATCCCTGGGAAAAACTTTACAAGCACGTGCAGCCCATTTTGGATAGAGCCAAAAAGGGTAAAGTGCCTATTATCCAAGCTAGGTTGTCAGCAATTGCTAAGGAAAATCCCGAATTTGTAGCCATTGGCGAGAGCGGTTTTAATGGCTATATGGTGTTCGGCTTTCCGAACAAAAAGTTATACGTTCTGGAAAGTGCGTACTATGGGAACGCTACTTATGTATTCGATAAGAATTGGGAGCAGCTTTCAAAAATGACGAAAGCTGAAATTCTTGATGGAGGGCTACAAAAAGATAGAATTATTCACCGCGAAGGATGGACAGAAGCAATTGATAAGTTGCTGAGCTGAATTTGTTGGTATTGGCCTATAGATTGAACCCTTAGGTTTTTTCTGAGGAGGTGCGGTCGTGTCATGTGGTGTATGTAGCTCACCCTTACATAATGTACGAACATGCCCTTATGCTGGTAAGCGTAGGCCGTTTGCACGAACCGCCAAGAAGAGTAAACGTTGCCAATGTTGCGGTCAGTACGGATATGCAATTGAGGCGCATCACACGCAAGGGCGAGCAAATGATTCAGCACGTTTAGATGTTTGCATAGATTGCCACTTACGTTGCTGTCATAACGGTAATTGGCATAACTTGCCAATCAAACCAAGAGTTTGTCGCATCTTGGATAGAACAAGCCATTGGCGTGTATGACGTCGTTTTATGCGCGTTAAGGACAGACAAAAAATAAAAAAAGATGTCATGCCAGAAGGCATCGCCTTAGCGGTGGGTGACTGCTCTGACACCTTACAGAATATTAATTCTGCGCCGGATGAAGAAAGGCATACCGCGGGCTGTGCTACGCCCCGTGTCAAGTTTCCGATTGTCTCTAGCGGTAGCTAAATCGAATCGTGGTGCAGCCGATTCTGACAGCGCAGCGGCGGCGGGTCAAGCTAGGGGCGCGTCGTAACGCCCGCTCAGGTAGGCGCGCACCTTTGCCAGTGCGCGCGCGCGATGGCTGATCTGCTGCTTCAACTCGTCGGGCAATTCGCCGAATGTTTGTTCGTAACCCGTGGGGATGAACAAGGGGTCGTATCCGAAGCCGCCCGCGCCCTGCAGCCCTTTTGCGATGCGGCCTTCGCAGACGCCGCTGAAAACTTTTGCCCGCTCTTCGCCCGGTTCATAGAGCGCAATCGCGCAGATGAACCGGGCGCTTCTTCGTTCGTCACCCGTTAAATTTAATTCCGCGAGCAGGCGCGCATTGCGCTCTTCGTCGGTGGCGTGCGCGCCCGCGTAGCGCGCCGACAACACGCCCGGCGCACCGTCGAGCGCGTCAACTTCCAGTCCCGAATCATCGGCCAGCGTCCGGAGATTTGTCTGCTCGCTGTAGAGACGCGCTTTGAGTTCGGCGTTTTCCGCAAACGTCCGTCCCGTCTCTTCAACCTCTTCGACGTGCGGAAACTCGGACAGGCGGCGCAGGCGCAGAGGAAGGTTTGAAAGCAGGCTCGCCAGTTCGCGAATCTTTCCCGCGTTGTTGGTTGCGATGAGCAGTTCGGAGTAGGCCGTTGTCGCCATCAATCTGTACCGTTGGAAGTGTTCGAGTGAAAAAAATCGTCGCCCTCAATAATAGGGAGCGAAAAGTTTTTTTGCCAAGCCGTGAAGATTCATGCTAACAATAAAAAGGGCGCGCCGAAGACGCACGCCGCCGCGCACGTAGAATCTTCACGGGGTTTATAGCTTTGAACGTACATACGAACTTAACGGGCGGGACAATTCTCCAAGCCGCTCCCGAACCTTTCAACGCGCCTCTGGAGCGTGCGGGCGAAGTCCGCGCCGCCGGCGACGATTCGAGTTTGATCGAACTGCACATCTGGCAACTCGCCCTGCGCAGCTTCTTCAACCTGCGCAACCATTCTCTGAGCGACGCGGAACGGGCGGAGATCATCTCGCGCGACTTCTCGCCCGAACTGAGAATCGCCGGTCAGGTGCTCAGGCGCTGCCTGCTGTTCAGCCTGAACTGCACGCCCGAACCCTCGCACGCGTCGTTCGAGACAAATGAGTCCGGCGCGTTCGACGCTCTGCCTTCGGGCGCGCCCCGCGATTCTTCCTTTCAAGTGGACAACACCGCGCTCGTCCCCCTGATTAACACGTTCGGCGAATTGTGCTGCATGTGCGAGAACATGTTGCTGTCCGCGAAGGTCGATTATCAAGCGTGGACGAGCGTGGCGCGGATCGTGAGGCGGGAGTTGGAACGCTCGCCTTTCATCAAACAACTCGAACGACGCGTGCGCGCCGGAACGCTCCTGCGTCAGCGACCCGAATTGCAAAGACTGACGGAGCGCATCTCGCCCGACACGCTCGCGGCTGACATGTCCGTGATCTTTTCTCAACTCACACACCTGCTCGAACAACTGCGCCTGGTCGAGGCGTTGCTCAAGCAGGACGCGCCGCTGAAACAAACGCTCCCCATCTTCACGTCGGTGCACGAAGAGTCGCGCTCGCTGGTCGAATTTATAGAGAAACGCGCGATCCGCACGAAGGAGATTGACGGCGCGGTCTTCGACGCTCTGGATTGCACCGGCTACGCGGTCGGCGTGGAATTGGCGCGCGTCTTCGGACGCGAACTCGTCGGCCTCGCCTCGCTTAGACAGTCGCCTGCCATCTACACGAAGATCGAAAACGCGCACGGGCTGTTGCGCGATAGTTTCCAGCAGACGCTCGTTGCGCTGGCTCAAGTCTTCGATCCGGCTTTCGCGGGCGCGGACTTTTTTCAATCTTTCCGCTCACGCCTCGAACAGTCGCTCGTCCTGCGGCGCGATTTGTGGATGCTGCTGCAACTCGTCCTGCAAGCCGAGAAAGACCGCGACCGGCGCCCGCTCGCTCCGCTGCTCGAACGACTCGACGCGTTTCGCGAGGGGAGTTTGCGCTTCCTGATGTACAAGGATTGGGAGCCGTTCGAGAGGTTCGTGGCGGAAGTGTTGGCTGCGCGCGGCGCGGTCGAAGTCACGCCCGTGCTGCATCGCTTCGGCACGTATCTCGAAGCGTTGTTCGGCCAGATCAACATGCGCATCGTGCTCGCCGATCACCCGTTCAACTATCCGGCAATAGCTGACTAAGAGCACATTTCAGAGCTTCCCTTGCGCCCCTGTTCTTTCTTCTCTGCGCCTTTGCGAGAAAAATCTTTCACGCAAAGGCGCAAAGTTTATGTGTAAGGCGCTGGAGGGTTGAGTGAGAATTTGCAGTTTTGCAATCAACTCAAAAGGTAATGAACTCAATTATCTCTGCCCGTCTCAACGTCCGTCGCCAGTTGCACGAGCATCGCCCCGAATTGCCCGAACGCCGAGCGCGTCTTTTTTTCAAAACCACCCTCGACGAGTCGCGTCTCGCTGAGCGAGTAAGGCAGCGCGGAAAGCGAACGCTGTAAAGCGGCGGCGTTCGGCGGAGAACTGCGCACGCCGCTTTGCCTGCCGAGAAAAGAGACGAAGCGACGCGCGGGTTCGTAATCGTTGGTGTAGGTGATGACGGCTGCCCCGTCGTTTCCCGCAACGGGGCGGGAGGCTTGTTGAAACGCGCCCGCCGCGCTGAGTGTCTGCGACGCGGCGCGCTCTTGCAGGCAACGGCGCACCTCTTCCGCGCCGCCGATGACGAGATAGTCGCCGACGAAACTGGCCGCGCCCCGCTCTTCGTCAGCCGCGATCAACATCTCCACGTCGCCGACGCGCCTGCTTTTTGTGCCCGCGCCGAGCCGCTTGCGCACCAACGCCTCCAACGCTTCGCGGTCGCGTACGGGGGCGAGCAGCACGAGCGCGGAGCCTTCGCTGTCGAGGCGAGCCGTCGCAATCTCAGTCCCTGCGGCGCGCAGGAAATCGTGCGGCGACTCGATGCCGAAAGGCTGTAGAGATGCGTCGAGGAAGCGACCGACGAGCGGCGCGATGGTGATTTCGAGCTGCGAAGAGATGGCGGCGTTGACTCCGCGCCAGGCGGCCTCCGGATCGCGGTAATTATAGACGGTGAGTTGGTTCGTGTCGGCGGGCAGAAGATCACCCGCTCGGAAGTTGCCCGTGCTCGAAGCCGCGAGCGAATTGCGCAGGCGCGACGCGAGTTCGTTTTGCAGGTGTAGATAGTAACTGTCAACGATTGCGCCTTCGGCGACGCGTGCGCTCCAGGCAACGCCGCCGAGAATCCGCCCCGCCAGTTGCGGTATCAAAATCGCCGCCGCGCTTTGAATCTTGGGGTCGGCGGCAAGCCCGCCCGCGTAGGCGACGGCGGCCATCTCCAACAATCTTCCCGTTCCGGCGGGCGACACGTAGCCGAAGGCGAGCGCGTCGGACGCGTTCATGCGCAGGCGCATCTCGGCCAGTTGTTCGTCGTTTGCCAGAGATGCGCGTTCGCCCCTGCGAACCGCGAGGCAGGCGCGGACGGTCTCCTCGTCGTTCCCGACGATAGCCACGCTCTCTATGATCGCCGCGACGATCTTTCTTTTGCCGTCCGTCGTCGTCCAGATGATGAAAGTCGCGTCGTCGGATTCCTGTCGTTGAATCGTCGGCTCGCCGTATTTGCGCCGCGCGTAATTGCCGATCAATTTGGTGAGGGCTGCCTGCAGACGCGCCGCGCCGGTGTGTGTCTCTGCGACGAGCGCGATGCGCGGCTTGATGTCGCGCACCGTGCTCGATTCTTCCGTCACCTCGAAGCCGAGCACCGCGACCGCCACCTGCGCGCGCGAAAACACGACCGTCTCAGCCGACCCGATCCCGCTCCACGCCGACAGGCGACTCAGCCATCCGATGCGCCCGACGTTCGGATTTAGTCCGGCGGGCGGGGCGAGCGCCAGCCATGCGTCGGTCGTAGTCATCCCGCGCACGATCTCCGGCAGGCTGTTCGTTTCGAGATAGACGAGCGATTCGGCGGGCACATAGGCCGACATGTCAACGCGTTCGGGGCGATTCCACCAGACCCACGCCGCGACGATCAGCACGAGCACGATTGCGGACAGCAATATCCAACGCAGCCAACTCTTCATCCCTGCATCCTACCTTTCGCGAACCTGACGTAGCAAGACCGCCGCTTTCGCCCGCCGTTTACAGACCAAAAATCGCCCGTCTTTGAAATTGGAAGCCCCGCGCGTTTTTTCCAGAAAACAACGGGGAAAGGTCAAAATGATGTAACAACGCTCGTGAAATCTATAAGTTAAACAAACAAAATTGTTGTTGACACTGATAAACACGATGGTTTATATTCTCTGTTGACGGTGGGAACCACATTCCCGCCCTAGTTGATAAAGCGTCCGTCCGGTCAACAGTCAAAATGATTTCGTGCCCGTCTCCGAAGGGCGGCGGGTGCTGGCTGACGAGCGCATGTCTTTGAAACTCAACCGATAAAGGCACACTTCGCGCGAGCGGAGGCCGCAAAGCCTACGGGAGTCAGCAACGGTTTTACAGCCGCCGCTGACTTGGCCGGGTTGCCGAAGGTGAGGCGCGGCGCGCGCCGTACGCAAAGGGATGCGTTACGGCGACGCAAGCAATTTTACCCGCCACCTTCACACGTTAGTGAAAATTGCTCGACACAAGTGAATTATCCGCCTCGGCCTCGCGCACCGCTTCTCTCCTAATCTCAAGCGGCGTTCAACTCTTTCAAGTCATGTCAACGAGACGCCGACAGCAAACCCGCAGCCACATGAACCCCACTCCCGACCAGCCTACGCCGCTACCCTCCACACGCGCCGTTCGTTCCAGAGCGCGCCGCATACGTGCACGCCTCCGGCAAGACCAACGCAGAAGAGCACGGAAAGTTTCCGGGGAAAAATAGAAATGTTTGGAAGAAAAAATTCTAACAAGAAAAACCTAGTCGGCTTGGACATCGGCTCAAGCTCCGTGAAGGCCGTCGAGTTGCAGGGCAAACCCGGCAACCTCGTGCTCGTCAACCTCGGACAGGAGAGCTTGCAGCCCGACACCGTCGTTGACGGGCAGATCATGGAGTTGAACTCCGTCTCGCAAACCATCTCCAACATCTTCGGGTCGCACCAGATCAAGACCGACCGCGTGGCGGCGGGCGTGAGCGGCAGTTCCGTGATCGTCAAGAACATCGTCGTGCCGCCGATGAGCAAAGAAGAACTCGAAGAGTCCATCGACTGGCACGCCGAAGAGCACATCCCCTTCGACATCGCCGACGTGAGCCTGGACTATCAGGTCGTCGGCTCAAGTGCCGACTCTCTGCACGTTCTGATGGCCGCCTGCAAGCGCGACTTCGTGGCGAACATCAAGCAGGCCATACAGCTCGCGGGCAAACTCCCCGCCATCATCGACGTTGACGCCTTCGCCTTGCAGAACTGCTATGAGGTGAACTACCAGCCGACGCCGGATCAGTCGGTCGCGCTCCTGAACATCGGCGCGTCCACGATGAACATCAACATCCTGCACGGCGTGCGCAGCGTGTTTACGCGCGACGTTTCGGTCGGCGGCAACCAGTACACCGCGCTCCTGCAAAAGGAGTTGGGCCTGACGTTCGAGCAGGCCGAGGCGGTCAAGCGCGGCGCGTCGGTGCCGGGCGAAGCCGAGCCGCGCAACTTGTCGAACGTGTTGGAAACCGTGTCCGACATCCTCGCGCTCGAAATTCAAAAGACGTTCGACTTCTACCGCGCCACGTCCGACGACGGCGAAGGCACGGTGCAGAAGATTCTCATTTCGGGCGGCGGCTCGAAGTTGCCGGGGCTGACGGAATTCCTGGCGAACCGTTTCGGCATTCCGGTCGAGGCGTTCAACCCGTTCCGCCAGATCAAGGTTGACGCGCGCCGTTTCGATCCCGAATACATGCGAGAAGTTGTGCCTGAGTTGGCCGTGGCCGTCGGGCTTGCTTTGAGAGGAGTGGAGGCTTAAATGATTAAGGTCAACTTACTAGACTCCGTCACAGACAAGACCAGCGTGGCCGCCATCGAAACGCGCGTCGCCAACCCGCGCACGCAAGGCCGACTCGTTTTGCTCGTCGTCGTCGTGCTCTTAGGACTCGGCGTCGCCTTCGACTGGACGAGCGCGAACTCGGCGCACGCCGAAGTGACCGCTGAACTGAAGCGGCAGGAAGAACAGGCCGCGCGCATGGAAGCCATCAAGAAGGAACAGGCCGAACTGGAGAAGCGCACGCAGGAGATTCAGACGCGCATCGACGCGATCAAGAAACTGCGCGCTTCGCAGCAAGGGCCAGTCGCCGTGCTCTCGGCCATCAACGAACGCCTGCCGAAGATTCCGGACTTCCGCCTCGAAAGCATCGAGCAGAAGGGCGGGGAGTTGATCCTCAAGGGCGACTCGCCGAACGAAGCGGCTGTCACGCAATTTAGCCGCAGCATGGAATTCTCCTCCGGTCTGTTCACCAACGTCAGCATCGAAACGAAACGCGAGTTGATGGACAAAGTCAACGGCGCTTCGGCGGCTCCCGCGCCGACTTCTCCCGACGACCCGACGAAACCCGTCGTCAAGTTGGACACCGTGACCTTCACGCTCAAGTGCAAGTACACGCCCGTTGGCGGTCAAACATCCTCGCCCGCAAACAAAGCGAAGCAGTCCGGCGCGCCCGCTGCTACGGCATCCAATCAAGTCGCGAAAAATTAAGCACTACTGCCGCTGTCGCCGGTCGCACGGCCTCGCGCCCGAAGGGAACTGACATCTCATGTTGAAATTAGATTCACTCCAACAAAAACCCTGGTACTTCCAGTTCGCCATCTTTGGCTTAGTCGCGCTCGTCATCTACGGCGGCTTCTGGTATCTCGTCACCAGCGGCACGCGCGAAGAGACGAAGACGCTGCAAGCGCAGGTTGACAAACTGCAACAGGAGAACGCGCGCGCGCAGATCGCCTCGCAGCGGCTCAACGACTTCAAGGCCACTTACGCGCGCGCGCAGGCCGACTACGAAGACTTGAAGGCGCTCCTGCCCGAAGCGCGCGAACTCACGACCGTCTTGCAGGGCTTGCAGGATCGCGCGCGCGGTCGCCTGTCCGTCACGCGCTTCACGCCGAAGGACGATGTCCAGCAGGACTTCTACGCGGGTAAGCCCGTCGAGATCGAAGTCTCAAGTTCTTACAACAACCTCGGCGCGTTCTTCGCGCAGATCGCCGCCTACCAGCGCATCGTCTCGATCAGCGATTTCAAAGTCTCGCGCATGAAGGAGCAGAACACGGGCAAAACCGTCGATGCGCAATTCCTGCTGACGGCCTACTACGCCTCGAACGAGAAATTGCAGAACACCGCCAAGACCAACCCGACCGTGCCCGCCGCGCCGGGAGCAGCGCCCCCTGCCGCTCCGGCACAGCCCGCCGCGAAGTAGATTGCACAACGCACCGACGACGCCGCGTGGGAACGCGGCCAGCGACTCATTCAGGAATAAAAAGAGATGAACTACACCAAGTTGATCAAGCAGACATTGCACGCGGCGCTGGCCGCAGGCGCGCTGTTGACGTTTTCCGCGAACGGCTTCGTGCAGGCTCAGGAAGCGAGCACCACTTATCGCGGCGCGGGTCGCGATCCGTTCACGAAGTACAAGGCGCCGGTCAAACGCGTCAAGCCCGTGCCGCAGCAGGTGGCCGCGCCCTCCATCGAGCAGCGCATCGCCGCCTACAAAGCGCAGAAGGCCATCGCGATGAACGCCCAACTGCCCGCCCCGAAGCCCACCACCGCGCTCCTCCTGAGCGAGGCGCAAGTGACGGGCATCTTCCGCACCCCGCGCGGCTACGCGGCGATGGTTGACGCCAAACCGATCAACCTCTCATACGTCATCTATCCCGGCGAGACTTTTTACGACGGGATGCTCGTCGCCATAGAGGAAGACCGTCTCGTGTTTCGTAAAGAGACGCGTTGGACGGACGGGCGGCGCGAGATGAAAGTCGAGATGAAAGCTCTCGGCGTTGACAACTCCGTCAAAGAGACTTTGACCGCACCCGCTTCGGCTGCTCCTACCGCCGTCACCGGCGGCGGCTCGACAGTAGCGCCCGCCCCCGCCAACACCTCGCCCAAGACGAAAGAAGAGAGCGCCACCGCTCCGCAGAGACAGTAACGCTTTCCTTACATGTTCGTTCCGCACGTCGGCGGAAGCCTGAGCCGCGACGCCAGCGCGAACGAACATGTCTCCCGTCGCACACCCGCCGTAGGATTTTCTTCGCTATCCTCACGCGGCCTGTGTTCCCGCTATTTGGCATTACAAACCCGCCGTAGGCTTTCGCATTGTGCGGCGCGCGCTTGAAGAGTTTTTCCGAAAGACTCGCACGAGCGTTAGCGCGTGGCGACAGGCTTGCGGTCACTCCTGACAAAGGAAAAGAAAATGGTTAACCTGCATCACCCGCTTTCAGCGGTCATAAAAAGAGGCGCGCTCGTCCTCTTTCTTTTATGTTCGTTTACAACTTTCTCGCAAGCGGCCACCGCGCGCCTGCTGACCGGCGTTCGCACGTCGGTCGAAGGCGACGCGACGCGCATCAAGTTTGCCGCCAACGCCCCGCTGGCCTACAGCGTGCGACGCATAGACGAACGCACGTTGATGGTCGAGCTGCCGGGCGTTGACGCCTCGCGCCTCGCGCATTCGTATTCGCCCGCCTCGCCGCTCGTCGCCGGTCTCACCGTGCAATGCGCGACCGACAAAGGCGGCGCTCCCTACGCGCGCCTGCGCGTCGCCCTGCGCGCCGACGCGCGCGACCGCTCCTTCCTCGACTCCAACGAACTCGTGCTCGAACTGCGCCCGTCGGAAGCGACGACGCAACAGCAGCAACAGCAGCAACAGTCGGGCGCACGCGCGGCTCACGCTTCCGCCCCCGCCTCCGAACAACAGATTCCCGCGAGGCCGTCGCCCACGCCCGTGATGAGCGCCTCGCCGTCGCCGCAGGACGGCACGCCGCAGCAGTCTTCGCAGGGCGCGCAATACGGCCAGTACGGTTTCGTCGGCGAGCCGATCAACCTGAACGTCGTCAACGCAGACATTCGCGCCATCCTCAACTACATCACAGAGCAGTACGGCGTGAACTTCATCATAGACTCATCCGTCGGCGCAGTGCCCGTCACGGTCAACGTCACGGAAGTCCCCTGGAACATCGCGCTCAATTCGATCCTCAGGGCTAACCGTTTAGGGATCGAAGTCAGCGGCAACATCCTGCGCGTCGCCACGCTCAAGGTGCTGGCCGAAGAGGCCGAAGCGCAAGCCTCCATCGACGAAGGGCGCTTGAACGCCGCGCCGCTCGTCACCGAATTCATACGCCTCAACTACGCGCGCGCGGTCGGCACGCTCGCTCAGGCCGCAGGCTCTACGGGCGGCTTCTCCGGCGGCGCGAGCAACGACAGCTTCTCCGGCGGCTCGGGCGGCGACGCGACGGGCAAGAGCGGCGACAAGGGCATCCTCCCGATCATCTCACGCCGCTTAAGCAAGCGCGGCAGCGTCGAAGTTGACGGGCGCAGCAACACGCTCATCGTGACGGACGTGCGCGAGAACATCGCAAGCATACGCATGCTCGTCGAATTGCTGGACCAGCCCGAACCGCAAGTCGAAATCGAGACGCGCATCGTGGTCGCCAGCCGCAGTTTCAGCCGCGACCTCGGCGTACAGTTGCAGGCTGCCATCTTCGGGCCGGGCGGTCGTGCCGCCACGTTCGAGACGGCTCCGGCCAACGCCGGCCTGCGTGAGGGCGGACTTCCCGGCGGACTCAGCAACACGCCCCCCGCGACCGGCGGACTCGGCGCGACCGCGCCCACCACCGTCATCGGTTTAACGACAGGCATCTTCGGCACGGCACAAATCGGCGCGCTCATCACCGCCGCCGAGAGCAAAGGTCAGGCGAAGATCGTCGCCAACCCGCGCGTCACGGCGCTCAACAATCGCCCCGCGCAGATCGAAAGCGGCGCGCAGATTCCGGTCGTCACCCCGCAAGCGGCGAGCGCCGGCGGCGGCGAACTCGGCGGCGCGACCGTCTTCACGACGACGTTCATCTCCGTCCCCTTGCGTCTCTCCATCACGCCGCAGATCACGGACGCGGGCACGGTCGTGCTGCGCGTCACGGCGGAAAACAACAGCGTCAACCGCTCTCTGACCAACTCGCTCGGCACGCCCGGCATCGACACGCAGCGCATGCAGACCGAAGTGCTCGTGCCCGACGGCGGCACCACGGTCGTCGGCGGCGTGCTTTTGGATAGTGAAGGCGAGACGCAGACGCGCACGCCCGGCATCTCCGGCATCCCCGTGCTCGGCAACCTCTTCAAGCGCAAGGCCACCACGCGCAACACCAACGAACTCCTGTTCTTCATCACGCCGCGCATCTATCGCCCCGACTACAACGGGCGTCCGATGGCCGGAACCGTGACCGACCGCAACCGCACGACCACCATCCCGCAGCCCGTCCCGCTCGGCAACCCGCAGAGCAACACGCCCGCGCCGAACGTGGAAGGACAGCAGCAAACGCAGCCGACCTCGCAGACGCAGTCCGACACCGCCCCGACAGCACGCCCCGCGGCCACGCGCGGCGAACGCCCCTAACAGGTAAGGAGACTAAGCCTCATGTTCAAAGAGACACTGACACGCGTGGTCGAACGCACGGAGGGCGCGGTCGGCGCGCTCATCATGGGCACGGACGGCATCGCCGTCGAGAAAGTCCTGATGCCCGAAGGCCGCGACGCAAATCTGGACGTGGCCGCCGCCGAATTCACCTCGCTCCTGCGCAACGCACAGCGCGCGGGCGGTGACATCGGACTCGGCCAGGTGCGCGAAGTCGTCGTCGGCTTCGACGACATGAACGTCCTGATGCGCCTCTTCAACCGCGAATACTTCGTGTTGCTCGCGCTCTCGCAAGACGGCAACATCGGTCGCGGCAGGTTCGAGCTACGCAAAGTCGAACTCGACCTCGCGCGCGAATTCGCGGTTTAATCGAAGTAAGAAGTAAAAAAGCGAAGGGCGCGAGTGAAGCAGTTTCCGCTTCACTCGCGCCCTTCGCTTTTCTATTTCCTACTCTCGCGTCAGGGAAGTCTGACGTAAGGCATGCCGCGCGCGATGATGCGTTTGCGCCGCGCGACGCGTTTTGGTTTGAGTTGCGGGTTAAATTCGGTTCGCGGGTTGGGAATGATAGCGGAGAGAAAGGCCGCTTCGTCAGCCGTCAGGTCGGCGGCTGATTTGCGGAAATAAGTTCGCGACGCGGCCTCCGCGCCGTAGATGCCGTCGCCCCATTCGATCACGTTGAGGTAGATTTCGAGTATGCGACGCTTCGACAAATTCTTCTCCATGAAATACGTGATGGCCGCCTCGCGCGCCTTACGCACGAACGAACGCTCGGTGGTGAGATAGAGATTTTTGGCTAACTGCTGCGAGATGGTGGAAGCGCCGCGTTTGAAATTCGGCATGGCCGGTATCCAACTCGATTCGTCCTCGCCCTGCTGCTTGGCCTCTTTCGCCGCGTCGCGCTGCGCCTGATCCCAGGCCTTCTGGATGGCCTCGTAGTCGAAGCCGTTGTGCGTGGCGAAGTTGCTGTCTTCGCCCGCGAGCACGGCGCGCAGCAAGTGTACGGAAATTCTCTCCAGCGGAACCCACTGTTGCACGCGTCTCGGCTGCTCGCCGCGCTCGCGCGCCTCCTGCATGCGCGTCTCGATCATCGCCGTCGTCTCCGGGTTGTTGTCGCGCAGTTTAGCCACGCGCGGAAACGTCGCAAGTTCGTAAATCAGCGCGAGCACGACGAACAAGAGCACGCCGATCACGACCGCCTTCATCAATCTCCAGAGTTTTCTCATCATCGCCGACGAATTATAGCCGAACCGAATTACGCTTCACACCCCGACCGTCGCCCACTGCCTTAGCCGCGCGGATCGTGTTGCAATGTATCTCCACCGTGTCGTTAATGTCGGCGGCGTAACCGCCCGACATCACAGTTGCGACGGGGACATTCCGCGCGCTGCATTCCGACAAGACCAACTCGTCGCGCGCGCGCAAGCCCGCGATTGACAGCGAGAGGCGTCCGAGCTTGTCGCCCGCGAATGGGTCTGCGCCGCCGAGATAAAAGATGATGTCGGGGCGATGCGCGAAGACGCGCGGCAGGTACGCGCCGAGCGTCTGCAAATATTCCTCATCACCCGTCCCGTCGGGCAGTTCAATGTCGAGCGTCGAGCGCGCTTTGAAGACCGGATAATTTCTCGCGCCGTGCATGGAGAACGTGTAGACGCCCGCGTCGGCCTCGAAGATGGTCGCCGTGCCGTTGCCCTGATGCACGTCTAAGTCAACGACCGCCGCGCGCTCGATCAGTTTGTCGCGGCGCAACGCACGAATGGCGACAGCGACATCGTTCAGCACGCAAAAACCTTCACCGCGATCCGCGAAAGCGTGATGCGTCCCGCCCGCAAGGTTCGAGGCGATGCCCTCTGAGAGCGCGGCCCGTGCAGCCGAGAGCGTGCCGCCCGTCGCGAGAAACGAACGCCGCACCAGCGCCTTCGACCACGGCAATCCGAGTCTTCTCAACTCGCGCGCCGTCAGCGACCCCGCGCGCAGGCGCGTCACGTAATCCTCCGTGTGGACGAGCAGCACGTCGGCGATTGCGGCGGGTTGCGGTTCGACGATCTCCGCCAGCGCGAGCGTGCCCTCCGCGAGCAGGCGGTCACGTACAAGCTCGAATTTGCGAATCGGGAAGACGTGCCCCTCGCCGATGTCCGCGTAGTAACGCGGCGTGTAGAAAACGTGCATCAAAATTGTTCTTTGTCAGTTGTCCGTAGTCAGTTGTTTTCTTTACGGTGTGCGTTGAACAACTTCGTCATAAATCATCTACTCACGAAACACAAACAACGGACAACTGACCACTGACGACTGACAGTTTTTCAATATTGTATCAAGCTGCCTTCGCGTTTGGCGCGGCGGACGGCGCGGGAGAAGACCCAGAAGGAGAAGGGCATGAGGACGGCGAGAAATAGCAGGAGCACAAAGAGCGGTTCGCGCACCTGATTGAAACCTTGACCTTGAATGAGGACGCGGCGGATGCCGTCGAGTCCGTAGGTCGGCGGGAGGAAGCGCGAGATCGCGCCGAAGACGCGCCCGCCGTATTCGCTCAGGAGTTGCGTGGGGAAGAAGACGCCGGAGAAGAGCGTCGAGGATGTGGCGAGCAGTATGCCGAACGGGTCGCCGCGTTTGAAGACCATCGCGAAGCTTGCGGAGAGGATGCCGACGGAGGCGAGCACGAGCGTCGTGATGATGAGAAAGAGAAAGGCGAGCAGGAAGTTTCCTTGAAAACGCACGTCGAAGAAGAGCCAGCCGAAGAGCAGGTAGAGCGAAGAGTAGATCGTCGCTTGCACGAAGTCGTAAGCGGAGCTTGAGATGATGAAGGTCGGGACGTTAACGGGCGTCATCAGCACGCCTTCAAGCGTGCCTTGCGCCTGCTCCTGCCGTATGGCGTTGGCGAAGCTCGAAAAGCCCGTCATGAAGTAGTTGAGCACGGCGAGCCCCGTGATCCACGCGGCCAGCGGGTTCGTCCATTGCGTGTAACTCGTGACCGCGCCGCCCGTGAAAATCTTGGAGATGAAGAAAAGCGTTGTGACGAAGAAGAGAACTTCGAGCGTGCGGAAGAGAAACTGTATGCGATAACTCAACGCCAACTGAAAATCGCGCACGATGAAGGCGCGCATCCGACCGAAGAATTTGCCGATACGTTTCAAATCTTTTCCTCCTCACGGTCGTGCGCCTCTTGTTCGCGCTCGTAGCGTTCGAGCACGTCGAGCAGTGTGGCGCGTTCGGCTTCGCAGGCGTTGATGCGCCCGCCGGCCTTTTGCAGCGCACGAACCGCGCGGTCGAGCGTATCATCGTCCGCCGCGCGCGTGAATTCGATGACGAGCGCGTCCGCGTCGCCCGAAAGTTCAACTTCTTCCAACGCCTGCGCGAGCGCGTCGCGCGCCGCTTGCTGCGTGAGGCCGCGCACGCTCAGGCGCACGCGTTCATCGCTTTTGTGCAAAGCGCGCAGGTGCGCGGGCGTGTCGAGCGCGCGAATCCGCCCGCGCGAGATGATGGCGACGCGTTGACAGAGTTCCTCGATCTCGGCGAGGTTGTGCGAAGTGAGCAGAACGGTCACGGGATGCTCCGCGTCGCGCGCGAGCGAGTGGATGAGCGTGCGCGTCTCGGCGGCGGCGAGCGGATCGAGTGAGCGCGTCGGTTCGTCGAGCAGGAGGACGGGCGGCGAACTGAGCATCGCGCGGGCGATGGCGACGCGTTGTTTGTTACCGGTAGAGAGTTCGCCGAAGCGGCGGCGCGCGAGCGGTTCGAGGTCGAGCCGCGCGAGCAACTCCGCGATGCGCGTGCGCGCGGCACGATCCGCGAGGCCGTAGAGACGCGCGAAGAAGATGAGATTTTGTTCGATGGTCAGACGCCAGTAGAAACTGCGTTCCTCGGCGTTGGCGAGACCGATCTGTGCGCGCACGGCTTCCTCGTCGCGCACGCTGTCGAAGTCGCGCACCGTGACCGCGCCGGAAGTCGGCTGCACGAGCGTGGCGATGATTTTGGTGAGCGTGGTTTTGCCCGCGCCGTTGCGTCCGATGAGTCCGAAAATTTCGCCTTCGCGCACGTCGAAGCTGACATCACTAAGGGCTTCGACCGGATTCACAGCCTTGCGGCGAAAAAGTTTCTTGAGGCGCGCGAGCGGGACGGGATAAGTTTTTGAAAGTTGACGGATCGAGATGGCGACGCCCTGCGATAGAGTTTCACGCCCGTCGCCTGCATTTAGTTCGACAATATTAGAGGAACTGCTGGCTATCACTTTAATTCTTTTGTCTTCCTTTGCGTCTATGCGCCTTTGCGAGAAACTATTCTCACGCAAAGGCGCATAGACGCAAAGGAAGAGAGGAAGTAATTTTAAGAGCTATGCTTAGCGCCTGCGCTGTCGCGGATCGAGATATTCGCGCAGGCCGTCGCCGATGAAGTTGAAGGCGAGCACGGAGAGCGCGATGGCGATGCCGGGGACGAGCAGCGCGTGCGGCGCGGCTTGCAACGTCGAAAGATCGCGCGCCTCTTCAAGCATCACGCCCCACGAAGGCGCGGGCGGCGGCACGCCGAGGCCGAGGAAGGAAAGCGTCGCTTCCGACAAAACCGCGCCCGCCATGCCCAGACTCGCCTGCACGATGAGCGGCTGGATGGCGTTCGGCAAAATGTGAACGAAGAGAATTCGCATGTCGCTCGCGCCGAGAGCGCGCGCCGCCTGCACGAAATCATACTCGCGCACCTTCAACACCTGCCCGCGAATCACGCGCGCGTAGCCCACCCAACCGATGATGCAGAGCGCGAGGATTAACTTGTTCAACCCCGCGCCGAGGAATGCGACCATTGCGATAGCGAGCAGGAGTCCGGGGAAGGCCAGGAAGACGTTGAACAGATAGCCGTTGACGACGCGGTCGATCCAGCCGCCGTAGTAGCCCGCGAGCGCGCCGATGACGGTGCCGACGAGTGTGGAGACGAAGACCACCACGAGGCCGACGCGCAGAGAGATGCGCGCGCCGTAGATAACGCGCGAAAAAACGTCGCGCCCCGTCGCGTCCGTGCCCAGCCAGTGCGCGGCGGATGGGGCCATGTAGCGATTGAGCAGATCAGTTTCGCCCACATCATGCGTCGCAATCAAAGGCGCGAACAGCGCGACGATGACGAACAGCGCGACGACGACGAGACCGAATTTTGAAAGACGATTCATAAAGCAGTGACAAGTGACGAGTGACAAGTGACGAGCAGAAAACAGGTTTCAAGTTTCAGGTTTCAAGTTTCAGGACTGAGGCTCTTTTGTCTTTAACTTGTCACCTGTCACTTGTCACTCGTCACTGTATTCTTATTCTAGGATCGAGCCAGCGATAGATGATGTCCGTGAGCGTGTTGGCGAAGATGTAGGTCACGCTGATGACGAGGACGCAGCCTTGCACGAGTCGGTAGTCGCGTTTGCCGATGCCGTCGTCAATGAGCAGGAGACCCAGGCCCGGCCAGTTGAAAATCTTCTCCGTGATGATCGCTCCGGCGAGCAGGACGCCGAGTTGCAGTCCGAGTATCGTGACCACCGGAATGAGACCGTTTTTCAGCACGTGCTTGTAAACGACCGTCCGCTCGCTCAAACCTTTGGCGCGCGCCGTGCGCACGTAGTCTTCGCCCATCTCTTCTATGACGGATGAGCGCACCATGCGCGTCAGGAGCGCCGAGAGCGCCGCGCCGAGCGTCACGGCTGGCAGGATGATGTCTTCCCAGTTGTTGCGCCCCGAAGGCGCGAGTAACCCGAGTTGGAGCGCGAACAGGTAGATCAGGAGCGGCCCGAGGACGAACCCCGGCATGCTGATGCCGATGAGCGCGACGACGGACAGCAGATTGTCGAGCCACGTGCCGCGATTTTTACCGGCGACGACGCCGAGCGGGATCGCGATTGAGACGGCGACGAGCAAAGCGGCGACGGCGAGTTGGATGGTCGCGGGATAACGCTGCATGATCAGTTCGATGACGGGACGGTCGGTGCGAAACGAGCGCCCCATGTCGCCGCGCAGGATAGTGCCCCAGTAATCAATGTAGCGATTGTTCAGCCCGTGCCAGTTGAAGTTGCGCTCGCCGCTCGCGGCCTCGCGCGCGTAGGAGAAGAAGAAAGCGGGGCGGTCGAGGTTGTGCTTCTGGCGGAATTGTTCGATCTGCGCGGCAGTGGCGTCTTCGCCGAGCGTGGCCGTCGCCGGATCGCCCGGCACGAGTTCGATCAACAGCGTGACGAGCGATACCACGGTCCACACCACGAGGAGGAGAATCAAGATGCGCCGCGAGACATCGAGTAGCTTGTGCTTCATCTTCTGGCGATGCGCTGACCGATTTTCGGAAGAGGAGTTAATTTGAAACTGCGCGGAGGATGATAGCATATGAGAACAGTGACGAGTGACAGGTGACAAGTGACAAGTTAATACAATAATACTTGTATTTAACTTGTCACTTGTCACCTGTCACTCGTCACTGCTCTTAAAAAAACGTAGCCCGACGGAAGTTGTGTCTTTCGTCACGCGAACAGCCCCGACAACCGTCGCGTGGGAATGACCAAACTCCATCGGACTACGTTTTCGGTTTGCGCTACTTCGTTTGAGAGCGCAAGCCAATCTCAAATCACGCGAGCGGCGGGCGCGTGCCCAGATGCAGTGCCGCGATGCCGCCCGTCAAATTCTGATACGACACTTCCTCAAAGCCGACCGCGCGCATCAACTCCGCCAGACGCTTCTGATCAGGAAAGCGCGACACGGAATCCGGCAGATATTCATACGCGCCGCGTTCGCCGCTGACGAGTCCGCCGATACGCGGCAGCACGCGCGTGAAGTAAAACTGAAAAAGAGCACGGAAGCCAGGCACGACCGGATGCGAAAACTCTAAAATCGCGACGCGCCCGCCTGGCTTGAGCACGCGAAACAACTCATGAAGCCCGCCTTCGACGCTTGCCAGATTCCGCAAACCGAAGGCGATGGTCGCGACATCGAACGTCTCCGCCGCGAAGGGCAGCGCGAGCGCATCGGCTTCAACGAACGGAACGGCGTGCCTCGTCTGCGCTGCCTTTTGCGCCGCGACTTCGAGCATCGGGCGACAGAAATCGAGTCCCGTCACGCGCGTCTCTCCGGCTTCGGAGAGCGTAAGCGCGAGGTCGCCCGTACCGCAGGCCACGTCGAGCGTGCGCGTTCCGGTCGTGAGCGCGGGGCGCAATCGCTCGGCCACAAGTCTGCGCCAGCGGCGATCTATGTTCGCCGATAGCAGATGATTCAAAAGATCGTAACGAGACGCGATGCCCGCAAACATCGAATTGACTCGACGCGCGTGCTCCTGTCGTCGCTCATTTTCATTAAGACTTGTTGGCGTTGACACCTTAAATGATTTTATGCGGGCGTTAGGTTGCAGGAAGCTTGCGATTTTTTTGTGAATTGACTACGGGCGGTTGGGGGTCTTCGGCTCGGACGCTGCGGAAGGCGCGTTCGCGTTCGCCCCCGACACTTCGATGCCGCCGCTCAGACGCGCCAGTTCGTTGCGAAGCTGCGCCGCGTCGCCGACGACGACGCTCGCGAGTTTCGCCTCGCTGAAGAGGCGCGCGGCCACGCGCTGCGCGTCGGCGGCGGTCAGTGCGTTGAGAGCGGTCTCTTCTTCGGCGAGCGTGGAATGTTGAAGTACGGCGTCGAGCCAGTTATTGACGAGCGCGTCGGGATGGCTCCGGCGTGCGTCGAGCGCGGAGAGCGCGTCGCGCCGCGCTCGTTCGAGTTCGGCGGCGGAGACAGGCGCGGCGGCGAGCGTGCGCAGGAGCGTGTGTGCGGCTTCGAGCGTCTGCGCGGCGACACCCGCCGGAACGGTCGCGCCGAGCGTCAACAGGCCGGAAAGACTGTGCGCGTCGTGGCGTGCGAAAATTGACCTGGGTTGAAACTCTTTTAGAGCCGTCGTCCAGCGTTCGCGTATGAGCGCGGCGACGACTGAGGCGGTGGCGCGGTCGCGGTCGTTACGCGCGAGGCCGCGTGCAGCGAGGCGTATCTCTACTTCGCTTGCGTTGGGGAGGTTGACGATGAGCGTGCGCGCGTCGGGCGCGTCGGGGCGGCGAAAAGTGGCGGGCGGGACGGTCTCGCTCTTGCGCCAGGAGCCGAGGAACTGCCGGAAGACGCGCATAGCGCGCGGGGCTTCGACGCCGCCGACGAGCGTGAGCGTGGAATTGTTCGGGATCAGGAAACGGTCGCGCGCGAGCATCAAATCGAAACGATCAATGCGCGCGAGGCTTTCGGGCGTGCCTGCGAGCGTGCGCCCGTAAGGAAATGAACCGTAGAGACGCGCGGCGATGGCGCGGTCGGCCACGAGGTCGGGCTTCGCGGCGGCGTCGCGCGCGGCCTTGAGGCGTTCGTCGCGGAGGCGCGCGACATCTTCGGGGGCGAGGCGCATTTGCAGGAGTGCGTTGCGGAGTAGTTCGGCGAGGCGTTCAAAGTCGCTCGCTTTGCCGCCGAGCGTAACCTCTATGTGGTCGTAGGAAGTGTTGACTTCGAGCCGCCCGTCCAACTCTTCCGTGACGTACTGGCGCGTGCCCGGGTCCGAGAACAGGGCATCTGTGAGCAGAGCCGTCAAGCCTTCTTTGCCCGCGAGGTCGAAGGCCGCGCCGTTGTTGATTCTCAATTTTAGTAAAACTTGCGGGTCGTTGGGTCGATGCAGGAGCAGGAGGCGTAAGCCGTTGAGGAGTTGTTCGCGGCGCGGCGCGGGAGTCCCGAAATTTTGCGCCGCGACGTTTGCGGCGGGCAGGCAGAAGGAGACGAGCAGCGCGATGGTGGCGGCGGCAACGAAAGTAGCCCGCGCGGGTTGAATTCTGGGCGAAAAAAGTTGTCGTCTCATAGGCGGTTCGGGAGTCTGACGGGGCGGCGAACAGGAGGCCGCAGGGTGGTGGAATAATTTCGTCACGAAGTCGCTTAGATGCATCAAATGGGTCGCGGGGGATGCCCGTGCATTTTAGAGGCCGCTGCCTAAGCGGTCAACCGCCTGGAAACTATGATATTTTTATTTCCGGTAGTAAACTCTTACAGCCTGCGTGGCATCTCACGATGCTCGAAGGCGTGTGTCCTAAGTTCGAGTAACCCAAGAGTTTGAAGTAATTGTTCCCCAAACATAGAGGCGCGAGGTATGACAACAAAGAGCTGCCCGACATGCAAAGAAGTTTTTTCTGCGCAGTTCGAATTTTGTCCGGTTGACGGCACACACTTGCCGAACGGCTTTCAACCTGCCGACACGGACACAGCCACCATCACCAATTCCCCTTACGAACGCGCCGCTTCGACCGACGCCGGAAACGGCTCGGCCAGTCCCGCCGCCGACGTAAATGACACGACCGCCACCATCCCAGCCGCGCAGATTCCCGCCGTAAGCGCCTCGTCCGAAGAGGCTGTCGCGTCCATCGTTCCCTACGAACGCGGCGAGTATCACCTAACATTTCTGGAAGACGAGGGGCTGACGCGTCGCCTGGTGAAGGAAGTGCGCGAGGTCGGGCACGACGCGGAGTTGACGTGGCCTGAGTTCAAACGCGACCCGGGCGGATTTGTGAAGCGCGGGGCGAGCGCCTACGGCAAAGCCTCCTGGCGCGTCGTCTCGCAGAGAAACGTCGCGGTCGGCATCATGTCCGCGCTCGTTTTGATGTTGACGATCGGTGTCTTCGGCGCGCTCTTCTTCCGTTTGCAGGACAAGCACCTGGCCTCGCTCGACGCGGTGCGCGAAGATTTGGAATTTCAGGGGATCGTGACGGACATCCCCGAAGAGCAGAAGAAGCCTGACGAGGGGACAGCCGGAAACGCCAAGGGCAAGGGCGGCGGCTCGAAGCCGAAACAGGATAAACCGGGCGGCGGCGGCGGCGGCGGACGACAGGAGCAGAAGCCCGCGTCATTCGGCAAACTGCCTCCAGCCTCGCTCGACATCCCACAGGTGCGCGCCCCAGACCCGCGACCGCCCACGATCAAGAATCCGAGTCTGCCGGTTCCGGCCAGCATCGTCGCCGATCCGGTACTCTTTCCGCCCGACAACCGGCAGATCGCTTACGGCGATCCTAAATCGAAGTCAACCGAGACGAGTTCCGGCCCCGGTTCGGGTAACGGCATCGGCACGGGCACGGGCGGCGGCGTCGGTTCCGGCGAAGGCGGCGGCGTCGGCCCCGGACGCGGCGGCAACACGGGCGGCGGCGACCGTCACGACGGCGGCGGCGGCCCGGGCGGCGGTGGCGGCGGTACAGACTACAGCCGCACGTTCAACCCGCGCGAAGTGACGCGCAAGGCGAACATCACAAGCAAACCCGAACCGCTCTACACCGAAGAGGCGCGCAAGAATCAAGTCACGGGCACGGTGAGACTGCGTCTCATCCTCGGCGCTTCGGGTTCGGTCTCCGGCATCACGCCGCTGACGCGTCTGCCCGACGGGTTGACGGAGAAGGCGATTGAGGCCGCGCGTAGAATCGCGTTCACGCCTGCCGAGAAGGACGGGCGCAAGGTCTCGCAATACGTCACCATCGAATACAACTTCAACATTTACTAAGCACACTCCTTAGCAAAAACGAAAGCGGCGGCTCACTAACTTGTGAGTCGCCGCTTTCGTTTGATAACTCTTGAAGTTGAAATCTGCTGAAAACGATCAACCGGCGCATTCTTCCGCGACGCGACGAATACGCCGCACGCCTTCCTTGAGGCGTTCGAGTGAGGTCGCGTAAGAGATGCGTATGTAGCCGTCAGCCCCGAAGCCCGCGCCATCCGTCACCACCGTCTGTTCATCGTTGAGCAACTTATCGGCAAACTCTGCGGAGGTCTTAACTTTTCCTTTCAAACAACCGCGCACGTCTGGGAATGCGTAGAACGCGCCTTCGGCGGCGGCGCATTTGAAACCCGGAATCTCGCCCAGAGCATTGACGAGCCACTCGCGCCGCGCGCCGTATTCGGCGAGCATCGCGCCGACGCAATCCTGCGAACTGTTGAACGCTTCGGTCGCCGCGCGCTGCGCGATGGAGTTCGGGTTGCTCGTCGAATGACCCTGCACGAGCAGCATAGCCTTCGTCCACTCGCGCGACGCGAGCGCGTAACCGATGCGCCAACCCGTCATCGCGTAGGTCTTCGAGAACGATCCGGCGATGCACAAGCGTGCGCGCAACTCCGGCGCGAGGCTCGACGCGCTGAAGACTTCGGACGGAGCGTAGACGAAGCGCAAATAACACTCGTCCGAGATAGCGTAGATGCCGTGCTCGGCGACGAGTTCCATGATCTTACGAAACTCTGCGGGCGCGATGACGCGTCCCGACGGGTTCGAGGGCGAGTTGATGACGATGAGTTTCGTGCGCGGCGTGATGGCGCGGCGCACCTGTTCGGCGGTCAGTTGAAAGCCGGTCTCTTCGGTCTCGATGAAGACGGGCGTTGCACCCGCGAACTTCGCGATCTCCGGGAAAGTCACCCAGTAAGGCTTCGCGATCAAAACTTCGTCGCCCGCGTCGGCGAGCGTCACGATGGCGTTGAAGAGCGCCTGCTTGCCGCCCGCCGTCGCCATCACTTCCGACACGTCGTAGCGCGCGCCGAACTCGCGCTCGTAATAGTTGATGATCGCTTCTTGCAGGGCGCGCGTGCCGCCCGTGGCCGTGTACTTGGTCTGCCCTTCGCGCATGGCGTCGGCGGCGGCGCGCTTGATGTGGTCGGGCGTGTCGAAGTCGGGTTCGCCCGCGCCGAGATCAACCACGTCCACGCCCGCCGCGCGCATCGCCAGAGCCTTCTGCATCGCGGCGAGCGTCGAGGACGCCTGCATCTGTGCAAGACGCGTTGAGCGCGGGAAACTTTCGAGTGCCGGTTTCGTCATCCCTTCTTCGCGCCGCCCTTCTTTGCGCCACCTTTGCGCGCGCGCGTCTTCGCGGCCTTCTTCGCCGAGGCCGACCTCGCCGCCGGACGATTGGCCGAAGCCGCGCCGCCTTTCTTGCCGCCCTTCTTCATGGGGGCTTTATTCTCCTTCTTGCCCCGACCCGAACCGCTCTTCTTGCCGCCGCCCGAAACTTTGTTGACGGTTGCCCACGCGCGCCGCTCCGCCTCTTCCTCCGACAGCCCGCGCTTCTCGTAACCTTCCTCGATGTGCTCGGCCTGCCGCTTCTGCTTATCCGTGTATGCGCCCTTGTCGCCTCTAGGCATCCTCTTGCCCTCCCTGTGATAAGTTTGCGTTACGGAAAACTCTTTCGCGGATTTCATCTCACGCCGTCTGTGCCTGGGAACGGGCGTGAGTATAACACCGGATGCGCGCGTTCGTTTCCGCGAAATCAACTCTTGTCGAACTTCTTCTGCATGCGCGCCTCGACCGACGCGGGCACGAGTCCCTTGATCGTGCCGCCGAGTTGATAGACCTCTTTGACGAGCCGCGAACTGACGTAAGAATAAGCCTCCGCGGGCATCATAAAGACCGTCTCGATGCGCGGCTCAAGCCGGCGGTTCATCAGCGCCATCTGCAACTCGTACTCGTAATCGGAGAACGCGCGTATGCCGCGCACCACCGCGTCGGCCTCGCGCTCGACGGCGTATTGCATCAACAACCCCTGAAAATTATCCACCGCCAGACGGCACGATCCGCTGTTGAGTTCCGCCAGCACTTCGGCCAGCATCTCGCGCCGCTCATCGAGCGTAAACAACGGACGCTTCTCCGGATTGACTACGACGGCGATGATGATCTCGTCGAAGAGTTTGCAGCCGCGTGCGATGATGTCGAGGTGGCCGTTCGTCACGGGATCGAAGGAACCGGGATAAATGGCTCGGCGCATAAGTTAGGCGGTATTTGACTTGAGCTGGGAGCAAAAGCGACTGTGAAAGTATCACAAAGCGGAGGCCGGAGGCTAGAGGGCAACAGCGGAGGTTAGAGGTCGGAGGTTGATTAAGACAAGCTGCTTTAACTGCTCTCTGACCTCCAACCTCTGACCTCTCTATTCTTGACATGCCTCGCGGGCGGTGATTCAATAAACGGCGACGGACAAACGTGGTGAGTTAAGGCGACTTGCGGCCACGTAAAATAAACAGCTAAACAGCTCGGCCAAGTCTTTCACGGGAAACCACCCGCATTTCGAGTCGCTCGGACGAAAGCCCCGCGTTGTTTGGCGCGGGGCTTCCCGTTTATGCGCGCGAGCGTCGGCTGGAACTAAAGACGGGTTAAAACTACATGAAAGATTTCCTCCAAACTCTGCAAGAACGCATCGTCGTCTTCGACGGCGCGATGGGCACAAACCTCCAGACGCAAAACCTGACCGTTGACGATTACGGCGGCGCGCAGTTTGAAGGCTGCCCCGAATACCTGCTCATCAGTCGCCCTTCGGCGGTCGAGTGCGTCCACGCGGCCTTCTTTGAAGTCGGCTGCGACGTGGTCGAGACCAATTCCTTCGGCGCGATCCCTTACGTGCTGGACGAGTACGGCATCGGCCACATGGCCTATGATTTGAACGTCCGCGCAGCGCAACTGGCGAAGCGCGTCGCCGCCGACTTTGCGACCGCGGATCGCCCGCGCTGGGTTGCAGGCTCGATGGGGCCGGGGACGAAATCGCCCACGCTCGGCCACATCAAGTTTGCCGACATCAAGGCGGCGTATTACGAACAGGCGCGCGGCCTGATAGACGGCGGCGTAGACATGCTCATCGTCGAAACCTGCCAGGACTTGTTGCAGACGAAGGCGACGCTCTCCGCCATCTTCGAATATTTTGAAAAGACGAAGCGACGCGTGCCCGTCTTCGCGCAGGTTACGATTGAAAATTTCGGGACGATGTTGCCGGGCACGGAGATCAGCGCGGCCTTGACCGCGCTCGAACCGTTTCCCCTCGACGTGATCGGCATGAATTGCGGCACAGGCCCGAGGGACATGACGGAGCATTTGCGTTACCTCTGCGAAAACGCGAGCCTGCCCGTCTCGGTGCTGCCGAATGCCGGGCTGCCTTCCGTCAAGGACGGCGCGATGCATTACGACGAAACGCCTGAAACCTTCACCGCGCAGATCGTCCGGTTTGCCAGAGACTTCGGCGTCAACGTCGTCGGCGGCTGCTGCGGCACGACGCCCGCGCACCTCAAGCTCGTCGTCGAAGCGATGCAGGGCGTCGAGCCTAAACGGCGCGAGGCTAAAGTGCTCCCGGCCGCGTCTTCCATCTACAGCCAGCAGCCCTACGTGCAGCAGAACTCTTTTCTCATCGTCGGCGAGCGCGTCAACGCCTCCGGCTCGAAGAAGATGCGCGATCTGTTGAACGCCGAAGACTGGGACGGCCTCGTCTCGCTCGCGCGCGCGCAGGAGCGCGAGGGCGCGCACGTCCTCGACGTGAACGTGGACTTCGTCGGGCGCGACGGCGTGCGCGACATGCACGAACTCGCCTCGCGCCTCGTCACGAACATCCGCCTCCCGCTCATGTTCGACTCGACCGAGTGGGAGAAGATGGAGGCCGGACTCGAACACGCGGGCGGCAAGTGCATCCTGAACTCGACAAACTATGAGGACGGCGAGCCGCGCTTCACGAAAGTGATCGAACTCGCTAAAAGTTTCGGCGCGGCCGTCGTCGTCGGCACGATTGACGAGGAGGGCATGGCGCGCGGCGCGGAAGGCAAATTAAAGATCGCGCGCCGCGCCTATGAGCAAGCCACCGGGCAACTCGGTTTCCCCGCGCACGACATCTTCTTCGACCCGCTCGCGCTGCCCATCTCGACCGGCATCGAAGAGGATCGCCGCAACGCCGCCGAAACCATCGAGGGCATCCGCCGCATCAAGCGTGAACTGCCCGGCTGCTTCACCATCCTCGGCGTCTCGAACATCTCGTTCGGTTTGAATCCCGCGTCGCGCGTCGTGCTCAACTCGGTCTTCCTGCACGAAGCGGTCGCGGCCGGACTCGACGCCGCCATCGTCAACGCGAGCAAGATCGTTCCGCTCAACCGCATCGGCGAGCGCGAACGCGAAGTCGCGCGAGAGCTTATCTACGACGAGCGCAAGTTCGACGGGGACATCTGCACCTACGACCCGCTCGGCGAGTTCACCAAGCTGTTCGAGGGCGTGACGGCGAAGAAAGCGCACGTTGACGACGCGGCCTTGCCCGTCGAGGAGAGCCTCAAACGCCACGTCATTGACGGCGAGAAGCAGGGGTTGGAGACGCAACTCACGCGCGCGCTCGAAAGCTATCCCGCGCTCGACATCATCAACAACATCCTGCTCGACGGTATGAAAGTGGTCGGCGACCTGTTCGGCAGCGGCCAGATGCAACTGCCGTTCGTCTTGCAGTCGGCGGAGGTGATGAAGGCGGCGGTGCGTTTCCTCGAACCATTCATGGAGAAGAAGGGCGGCGCGACGGCGAAGGGTAAGATGATTCTCGCCACCGTCAAAGGCGACGTGCATGACATCGGCAAGAACCTCGTGGACATCATCCTGACGAACAACGGCTACAGCGTCGTCAACCTCGGCATCAAGCAGCCGATTGAAAGCATCCTCGACGCGTTCGAGCGCGAGGGCGCGGACGCCATCGGCATGAGCGGGCTGCTCGTCAAATCTACGCTCATCATGCGCGACAATCTCGAATTGATGAACGAGCGCGGCATCAAAGTGCCGGTCGTGCTCGGCGGCGCGGCCTTAACGCGTCGCTACGTGGAAGACGACCTCAAGGCGATTTATCGAGGCACGCTCTTCTACGCCAAAGATGCCTTCGACGGCCTGCACACGATGGACTCTTTGATCGGCGAGAAGTCCGGTGCGAAGGACGACGGCGCGGCGCAGTCGAAGGCCATGAAAGCGGCGGCTGCGGCGGCCGGCGCGGACGGAGACGGCGCGGCGGCCGAAGATGCGGAAGATTTGATCGGGGAAGAGGCGAAACTCGGCATCCGCAAACAAGCGCGCCCGCGCGGCGCGGCGAAGGTGGCGGGCGACACGACGCACACGCGCCGCTCCGATGTGCGCGCCGACATGCCCATCCCGCGCCCGCCGTTCTACGGCTCGCGCGTCGTTGACGACATCCCGCTCGACGACGTGTTCGCCTTCGTCAACGAAACTGCGCTCTTCAAAGGCCAATGGCAATTCAAACAAGGTCGCCGGTCGGCGGAAGATTACCGCGCGCTCGTCGCGGAAAAAGTACGGCCGGTTTACGACGAGTTGAAGGAGCGTGCGAAGCGCGAACAGTTGCTTACGCCGCGCGTGGTCTACGGTTATTTCCCGTGTCAATCGGCGGGGAACGACTTGATCATCTACGAGGACGACGAACACACGGAGCGCGAGCGTTTCACCTTCCCGCGACAGCCCGAAGGAAAGCGGCTCTGCCTCGCCGATTATTTCGCTTCGGTGGATTCGGGTCGCGTAGACACGGTCGCCTTCCACCTCGTCACGGTGGGGCGGCGCGCGAGCGAGTACGCGCACGAGTTGTTCAAGTCGGACAACTACACGGACTATCTCTATTTTCACGGCCTGAGCGTCGAGAGCGCGGAGGCTCTGGCCGAACTCTGGCACAAACGCATCCGCGAGGAACTGGGGCTAGCCGCGCGCGACGCCGCAGAGATCGCGAAACTCTTCCATCAAGGCTATCAAGGCTCGCGCTTCAGCTTCGGCTATCCGGCCTGCCCGAATCTGGAAGATCAAACGAAGCTCTTCGAGTTGCTCGACCCGGCGCGCATCGAGGTCACGCTCACGGAAGAGTTTCAACTCGAACCCGAACAATCAACCTCCGCGATCATCGTGCATCACGAAGAGGCGAAGTATTTTTCGATAGACTAAGAATGAGTTTCAAGTTTCAGGTTTCAGGTTTCAAGTACAAGACAAAGAACCTTGAACCTCAGTCCTGAAACCTGAAACTTGAAACCTGAAACCTAAAACTTGCCCGAATGTCTTCGACGGAACTCGAACCATCATCGAAAGAGATTGAGTCGCACGCGAGTGCGGCGCTCGCCCCTCTGGAAGAGCCGACGCCGCAGGAACTGGCCGTGCTCGCGCCGCTCGAACGCGTGGCCTTTCGCGTGACGCGGCGGATGAATCAGGGCGCGTGGAAGCGTTTCTGGACGTTCTGCCAGCGCACGCTCGGCATGAGCTGGATACGCCTCTGCACGTACAACC